>JAFRGC010000059.1 GCA_017434025.1 Mogibacterium sp.
CTCCGCCGTCCGGCACGAGATCCCGCAGCTCTGTCGTTGCTCCGACCACCCGGACGCTGATCTACACAGTCCCCTCTTCAGGATTCACGCCTGCTACTGTCAGCGGGATCCTCTCGCCGTCCTCATCCACTCTCAGGATAATGAACTGGCCCGGCTTCGCTTTGCGTGCTACAAGAGGAGCCTCGATCTCCAGCTGCGTGACTGTCGGCTTGAGAGACTTCCTTCTTACGATTTTATACATTTCTTTTCCCTCCCAGGGCCTTTAAAAAGGTGGACGTTCTTGTTACAGGAACGCCCAGAGTATTAACTATTGGCGGGAATATGTGGGAATCGAACCCACCCGGGAGGCTGCTAACCCCCTGCAAACGGTTTTGAAGACCGCGAGGCACACCAGCACCTATCTACTCCCATCAGATCAATAAAGGAGATCGGACTGTACCGCCTTGTTTGATGACCTTCCGGGAAGGCAGTACAGTCCTTTTGTATTATTGGAGGTTCCCGGAACTAGCCGATAAAACCTTCTTTGGTAAGTATTTCTTTCGCCTTTTCAAGATTAGCGTCACTGACACGGATGATCGGTCCAGTGCAGCCCATGCCGCTCTCAGCGTAGATACCCTGCTTCCACAGTGCCTGTACACCGTCTTCAAGGTCCATGACCTCAATGCCGGCGATCTGTGATGTTACGATCTCTGCAGGAGGTGCTTTGACCTCTTCCTGAGCTGCAGCTGCAGGCTTAGCTGCTGCCTTTCTTGCAGCCAGGATCTTGTCGAGTCCGGCCTTCTTTGCAGCTGCGAATTCGCTTGCAGCAACTTCGAAGACTTTGCCTCTGACCAGCTGAGCAGCATAACGGATAGCACCTGCGATCACAGGAGCTCCTGATGCTCTGGAGATGATCATGACGAGTCTGTCATAGCCCTCTCCGATTCCAGGACCGTAACCATAACCGGAAGCCTCAAAACTTCCTCCGGTCTGGAACGCGGACATCATTTTCACGAGCACATTACCTGTAAGGGAGTCTGTGACCATGATATCCGGTGCGCCCTGAAGCAGGTCGTTTCCTCTCATGACACATCCGCCGTCAGCTCTGGTGGACTCTGCAAATCTGATTGGATAACCGCCGTCAGCAAGCTCCTTCAGAGCTTTCTCTGTCTGTCTTGCACCGTCAACATTGAGGATTCCGACAGAAGGATCAGCTACTCCGCACGCTTTCGCTGCAATGATTCCGTAGACAGCATTTTTGATCATGCCCTCTATTCTGTCAGCGCTGGAAGTACCGGTCGTGTTGGCGATGAACATTTCCTTGCCTCTTGCAGGCGTTATGACTCTGCCGACTGTAGATACTCCGATCGGGAACGGATAATGCATTGTAACTGCCGCATCGACTTCTCCATTCTCCAGGAATTCTTCCATTTTCTTATGGCCTTCTTCATCATCAGCAACCTTAACGGTAATGACTCCCGGTGCCTCAAGCGTTCCGATGTAGTATACATCGATGCCATCTGCAGCGGCCATGACAGCTGCTGCCATTGAGTTCTCTTCACCGTGTTCACTTCCCATTCCGGTAAGTGCGATCTTAGGACGCTTGCCATAGCTGCCGCTCTCAAGCCCCTGTGCCATTTCAAGGAAGGTCTCAGCGATCAGTTTCTGTATATTCTGAGCCATGATGCCCTCCTTTACTCTGCCAGAAGTCCGGCTGCAAAATCCTTAAGTGCGCCAGCGATCAGGCTCTTGACTTCCTCTTCGGAAACGCCGGATCCGCCTTCGCCCTGTCCCTTGTTAGCTTCGATCACAAATGATACACCGTCAAACAGGTTCGTCATTCTTCCGAGGAAGAGACTTCCCTTACCGATGACCATCGCTCTCTCGATTGATCCGTCCATCATCATGTCTCTGCATGGTCCCATGAACGGTACGCCTGAAGGAATATGACCCTGTGTAGGAGCCCAGCCCTTCATGCCGTGCTCAACGATGAAGGATGCAAGCTCTTTCTTCTCGATGTCGCCTCTCTTAACGCCGAGAGCACCGATCATCTTGTAGTTAGCCTCAGGAACATCTCCTGCGCCGGCAGGCTTGGTGATGTCAGGGTTCTGCATCTCAGGAGCGAACTTGTCGACATCAGTGATCTTGAGTCCGGCTCTGTCAAGAGGATCAGTTACGAGCGAGCTGATGACCGCCTGTGGTGATGAGCCAGTACCGACAGTATGTCTTCCTACGATATCTGTACGGAAGACCGGATCAGTGCCGTTATTCTCACTGATCAGTACGGAGAATCCTGCAAGGCAGTCCTCAAGGATCGGAAGACCCTTTTCAACATGGCTCTTGCCGTTCATTCCGAGCTTAGCGGTACAACCACCGGCGGTCACAACTACGTTCTTGAATGTTCCTGCCTTAACAAGCGAAGCTGCATTCAGCAGTGCGTGAGCAGGACCTGCGCAGAATCCTCTTGTGTCGGATCCTGTTGCATTTGTAAGACCGGCGATCTCAGCAGCAGCCTTCGCGAAGTTGCCGCCGCCTCTCTGATTCATGTCGCCGCATGCCTCTTCTGCACAGTCGATTACATAGTCGATCTCAGCTGGGTCGATTCCTGTAACTCTGATCAGATGGAGCAGTGACAGTACGCTCGTAGCCTTGCTGGAGATATTCTCAAGCATGACGTGAGCCGAAAGGTTGACGTCTACATCGTGAGCCTTCTTGATAGCGCCAACGAGTTTGCCGTCCATATAGAGTCCGCATCCGCCGTCCTCTACAACAGCAGCGAGACTCTCCTGGGTGAATTTTTCATTCTTGTCAAGTACAGCGACCTGAGCATCTGTGAACATGCCGTGAGCAGCGAGTTTAGCCTTGACATCTGCTGCAAAGCCTGCTTCGAGCTCAACGAGATCGAATGTGTCGCAGATCTGCATAAGTCCATAATACTCGTCCTGAGGCATGATCTCGCCGTACTTACCGTTTCTGTCCGTAATGTCTGTCGGCTTGTCATACCAAGGGAACGGGATCGCCTTGAGTTCTTCATTGTTCAGGTTGCCGATATATGCCTGGTTAGGTGCATATCTTACAGCATCCTCGAAGCTTCTGATGTGCTTCGGAAGCTCTTTGAGGTAGTCACCGTCAGGATTGACTACTCTCTCTGTTACCTGAGTCGCTCCGTCATGGATGACCATATCAGGTGTGTGTGCCAGAGTATAGCTGGCTCCTCTGAGTACTGCATAATCACTCATAGTAATTCTCCTATGCTCTTATGTTCTGCTACAGTAAGCCTTAACTATACGTATTTCTCTACCATTGCCTTGACAGCTTCAGGTGTTGCGTCGTCCTTAACAAGCTCTTCAACCTTCTCGCCATCCTTGTATACTGCGATTACAGGAAGACCCATAACCTTCTGTCCAATAGCAACTCTTCTTGCCTTGGTAGTGTTCAGTGCAGCGAATTTGAGCTTGTCGCCATACTGATCAGCAAGAGCGTGTACATGTGGCATAAGAGCAGCGCATGGTACGCATCCGTCACCGTAGAAATCTACTACTACATAACCCTGTGCCTGAAGTACTTCTTCCTCAAATGTTTTCTTATCAACTTCTAACATTATTCTGTCCTCCTCGATCAAGATAAATTGAATAATTATTAATTAGTACTTATATGCTGTTCCAGCCAGCTCTTCGATATACTTACCTGCCTGTGTTGCTGCGATAGCGCCGTCAGCAGCTGCTGTAACGACCTGTCTCAGGCTCTTCTTTCTGATATCTCCTGCTGCGAATACGCCAGGGATGTTAGTGTGCATATCATCGTCTGTAAGGATGTAGCCTCTCTCCATCTCGATCTTTCCTTCATAGATGGATGACAGCGGCTTGAATCCGATGAATACGAAGATTCCGAATGTACCATCTTCTTCATCAGCGAAGATCTCTCTGGTTTCGCCTGTCTTAGTGTCTTTAACGACCATGCTCTGGACGATTCCGTCTCCCTTGATCTCTTCTACTGTTGTATTCCACATGAATTCCATCTTCTCATTGGCAAATGCCTTCTCCTGGATGGATCTTGCAGCTCTCAGCTGGTCTCTTCTGTGGATGAGGGTTACCTTGCGGGCAAACTTTGTAAGATACATAGCTTCTTCTACAGCTGCATCTCCGCCGCCTACAACGAATACTTCAAAGTCTTCGAAGAATGCTGCATCGCATGTAGCGCAGTAAGAAACACCCTTACCAGTGAATTCCTTTTCACCAGGGCATCCGATAGTAGTGTGTGTCGCACCACCGGTGATGATGACTGCCTTAGCGCGGTATTCTTCCTTTAATCCTTTTATTACCTTAACATCACCTTCGAGTTCTACGTCGGTGATTGTATCTTCAACTCTTGTGCAACCGAATTTATCACATTGTGCTACCATACGGCCGATCAGTGAAGGACCTGTTTCTCCTTCGATGGAACCCGGATAATTCTCGAGTTCATCTGTAATAACGATCTGTCCGCCATATTTCTGTTTTTCAATGATCAGTGTGTCCATCTTAGCTCTGCCTGCATAAAGACCTGCAGAAAGACCTGCCGGACCACCTCCGATAATAACGATATCATATGTTTTCATGTGGCTCACCTCCATGAGTTAATAACAATGTTTTATCCCGGGATGGGACCGCAGGTACATGAGGATCGAAACTGCACCGGCGATCCAATCCCATCCCAAGCTTTATTAAGCTTCAGCGACCTGTTCACGAATAGCGTTCATCTCTTCGCAAATGTCGTCTACATCCAGCACCATTTCCATCATGCTGATCTGTTCATCATATACCGCCTCATCGATCTCTTCTTTGATCTCAGGCTCGCATATGTGGTAA
>JAFRGC010000060.1 GCA_017434025.1 Mogibacterium sp.
AACCACAAGACAATCAGCAAGAGAATCGAGAGACTCGCAGAGATCAGAGAGATGGAGGCAGACGGAACGATCAACAAGTATGCCAAGAAGGAAGCTCTCAAGATGCTCGCAGAGGCTGATAAGCTCGAGAAATATCTCGGCGGTATCAAGAACATGAAGGGAATGCCTGGCGCACTCTTCGTTGTTGACCCTAAGAAGGAAAGAATCGCTGTTAAGGAAGCTAAGATCCTCGGTATCCCTGTAGTAGGTATCGTAGACACTAACTGCGACCCTGACGACGTTGACTTCGTGATCCCGGCTAACGACGACGCTATCAGAGCGGTCAAGCTGATCACCAGCACAATGGCAGACGCAATCATCGAGGCTAAGCAGGGCGAGAGCTTTGCAGAGGCACCGGAGACTGCTCCTGCAGCAGAAGAAGTTGCTGAAGAGGCTGAGGCTGAGGACGAAGACTAAGGAGGACGAAATCATGGCTGAAGTAACAGCAAAACTGGTAAAAGAACTGCGTGAAATGACAGGTGCAGGCATGATGGACTGCAAGAAGGCTCTTGTCGAAGCAGAAGGCGATCTGGATAAGGCTGTTGAGGTCCTGAGAGAGAAGGGACTGTCCAAGGCTGCCAAGAAGGCCGGAAGAATCGCAGCAATGGGTCTTGTCAGAATCGCTCTTTCAGAAGATGGCAAAGAGGCTGCAATCGTAGAAGTCAACTCTGAGACAGACTTCGTAGCTAAGAACGATGAGTTCATCGGTTTCGTAGAGGGACTTGCTAAGCTGGCTCTGGAAGCTAAGGACAACGACATCGAAGCATTCAAGGCTATGCCTTTCGAAGGCGCTACAGCTGGCGAAGTGCTCACAGCTAAGATCGCTAAGATCGGTGAGAACATGTCGATCAGAAGAATCGACAAGGCATCCGGAGAAGTTCTTGCTACATATATCCACGGTGGCGGGAACATCGGAGTTATCGTAGCTGCTGATGGTAATGCTAACGATACCAACAAGGAAGCTCTTAAGAACGTTGCAATGCAGGTTGCAGCAATGAATCCACAGTATGTAAGCAGAGATGAGATCTCCGAAGATGAACTTTCCAACCTGAGAAAGATCACTCTTGAGAGCGCACTCAATGACCCGTTCACACTGCCTAAGCCGATCCTGAACGGACTGCTTGACAAAGTTGATGGCGTATGGGGCAAGGACGACGTAGACGTACTGGCTGAGAAGAGAGCAGAGAAGGGATTCAACTTCAACTATCTGCCGAACTTCCTTTCCGAGGAAGCAAAGACCAGACTTGCAGGTCTTGCAATTGCTGCCAAGATGGAGATCGTTGAGAGCAAGATGTTCAAGAGCCTTGTAGATGGACGTATCAACAAGGAACTCAAGGAAATGTGCCTGCTCGATCAGACCTACGTAAGGGCAGAAGATGGTAAGCAGACTGTTGCTCAGTATCTGAAGACCGTTGACAATGATCTGTCGATCAAGAAGGTTATCAGATTCGAGGTTGGCGAAGGCATCCAGAAGAAGGAAGAGGACTTTGCTGCAGAAGTAGCTGCACAGCTTGCTAAGTAGTTTGATTCACTAACAGACTCCAGGAACTCACCCGGGACTAAGGCGGATGCCTTGAACAACCGGGTGAGTTTTGTATTTTGGGTCATCACTCCCGCAGAGTGTGTTATAATATGCGGGAATCAGGAGGTCAGCATATGAGTTTGTATTTTCCAATGTTTGTAGATATTTCAGGTAAGAGAGTTCTGTTCATCGGCGGCGGCAGACTGGAAGTCGCGCGCGTGATCGCGATACTGGATTTTGCCGGATCAGTAACGGTAGTATCGCCGGAAGCCGAGCCTGAGATCATCAAACTCGCGCAGGTGGGATACATCACTTACGACAGGAGGAGATTTGACGAGACTGACCTCGACAGCGCGGACATCGTCCTGGTCAACACGGGACATTCGGGCACGGACATCCGCATCGCCGGAATGTGCCGGAGGCGTGGGATCCTCGTGAACGCCGTGAGCCCGGAGGCTCCGAGCGATTTCCATTTCCCGGGAATAGCGCGCAGGGATCCGCTCGTCGTCGGAGTTTCGGCGTCAGGGGAAGACGCGAAGATGGAAGCAGAAGCAACAGCTTATTTCAAGAGGCTGATCGAGAAGAAATAAAGGGACGTCAGAGAATACAGAAGGTATTAAGAGAATGTGGAAGAAGTTATTTGCGCCGGTCGATATGACGCACGGCGATCCGGTCAAGCAGATCGTCAAGTTCATGATACCGATGCTGATAGGCAATGTTTTTCAGCAGCTGTACAACACAGTTGACAGTATAGTAGTAGGCAAATACATCGGAGACAATGCGCTGGCCGCTGTCGGCAGTGCCGGACCTATCGTCAACCTGCTGCTGGTACTGTTCATGGGTATTTCAGTCGGCGCGGGCATCATGGTATCACAGTATTTCGGTGCCAAGCAGAGAGAATCACTCTCCAAAGCGATCGGATGCTGTATCACAATGACTTTCATTTCATATCTTATCGTTATGGCGATTGCTCCGCTGGTGAGCATGCCGCTGCTCAGGCTTATCAATACACCTGACGAGATCATCGCATGGTGCAACAGCTACCTGCTCATACTCTTCATGGGCGGTATCGGTTCCGCTTACTACAACATCCTCAGCGGTGTGCTCAGGGGTCTCGGCGATTCGGTTTCCGCACTGATCTATCTGATCGTGGCGACGATCCTCAATATTGTTCTGGATATCTACTTCGTAGCGGGGCTCGGACTCGGAGTCCCGGGCGTCGCGCTGGCAACTGTCATCGCGCAGGCTGTCTCGGCAGTCCTGGCGATCCGCAAGCTGAGCAGGAAGACTGACTGCTTTGACATGAAAGCGGCTTATCTCAAGCCGGAACGCAAATACATCAGGGAACTGTTCAGACTCGGAATGCCTTCCGGCATCACACAGATGATTTTCTCACTGTCGATGGTAGTGGTACAGTCACTGACCAACAGCTTTGGCGCAATGTGCATCGCGACCAACGTTATCGTCATGAGGATCGACGGATTTGTCATGATGCCGGCGTTCTCATTCGGAGCGGCGATGACCACTTTTGCCGGGCAGAACATCGGAGCAGGCAGACTGGACCGTGTAGAGGAAGGCGCGAAGAAGGGCACTTTGGTCGCAATGGCAACCTCGCTGGTGATCACCATACTGATCCTGCTGTTCGGCAAATACCTGATGGCGCTCTTCACGAACACCGAAGCGCTGATCAATCAGAGCTATCACATGATGATGATCCTCGGCTTCGGCTACATCGCCATGGAAGTCACGCAGTGCCTGCAGGGCATCATGAGAGGCGCAGGCGACACGATGGCACCGATGTGGCTCTCAATGATATCCACCGTCGCGATCCGCGTGCCGCTGGCATACCTCATGACCTGGATGACAAGATCCCCGGCCGAGCCGCACGGACACTTCTACATGATGTTCGTATCGCTTCTGGTCACCTGGCTGATCGGCGCAACCATGACATTCTGCGTGTACAAAATGGGCCGCTGGAAGAGCAAAGCAATCGTATAAGCTTACAGCTCAACAGTAATGTACAGCATGCTCGACATATGATGAAAATTTGCAATCCCCCCTGTGGGGATTGTTCTTTTATTGCTGAACATATGGTAAAATGAATTCAGTAGTATGCGGACTCTACGGGTCTGCCCATATACGAACGTATTTGCGAACATAGTATTGTAGATATATTGTTCAGAGAGGAAATGTAGATATGGTACCTGAAAGATTCAAAGATTATTTCTTCAATGACTGGGATTATCTTCCGGAGACTTATCCGATGGAGGATAAGGAGCGTGAGGAGCTCATCCGCAAGCTTGCCGCTATGATCACTGATGATCTTGGCATGTCCGGTCATCCTGAGAAGATCTCCAATGATGAACCAGACTTCTGGCTGCTCGACAAGCTGCTGACTACTGACGAAGTCAAGTTCATGCTTAATTTCAAGAAGAAGAGAACGGCCAAACTGACTTTGGACCAGCTGGCTAAGCGCAACAAGATGTCCACGACTGAGGCGCTCAACATGGCGGAAGGTATCTGCCGTAAGGGTCTCCTCGAGTATGACCGTGAGAACAAGAATCATGAGAAGCAGTACTTTGTACCAAAGTGGGTCGTTGGATCCGGCGAGTACATGCTGATGACAGGCAAGCTCATGGAAGAGCATCCTGAGATCGCTACATTCTTCCACTACGCATCGATGGTCCCTGTAGGCAAAGTAGCCCACATGGTACCGGAAGGCGGCGGCGGACTCGGAATGCATGTCATCCCGGTAGAGAAGGCGATCGAAGGCAAGAACGAGGCGATCTCCTATGAGAAGCTTTCCTACTGGCTCAAGAAGTATGACAAATTCTGCCTCGATGTATGTTCCTGCAGAAGACAGCAGAGGATCAGAGGTGAAGGCGGTGGCGAGATCGAAGATTACTGGTGCATCGCAGTAGGCGATATGGCAGAGTATCTCGTCGAGACCAAGAAAGACGCTTATTACTGCAGCTATGAGGAAGTCATGGAAGTGCTCCGCAAGGCTGAGAAGGCAGGTTATGTACACCAAATCACCAACCTCGATGGCGAGGACAAGATCGTCGGTATCTGCAACTGCTCCAATACAGTCTGCAACGCGCTGAAGACATCCCAGCTCTTCAACACGCCAAACATGTCCGCCAGTGCATACCGCGCACACGTCGACCACAACAAGTGCGTTGCGTGCGGCAAGTGTGTTGAGATCTGCCCGGTAGGAGCTGCGAAGCTCGGGCAGAAGCTCTGCAAGAAAAACGGACAGGCTGTAGAGTATCCGCTCACCGAGCTTCCTAACGAAGTGAAGTGGGGACCGCACAAGTGGAACAAGAATTATAGAGAAGATGCCAAGATCAACTGCTATGAGACCGGAACATCGCCATGTAAGGCGGCTTGCCCGGCGAACCTGTCCGTACAGGGTTACATCAACATGGCAGATCAGGGCAGATACAGAGAAGCTCTGGAGCTGATCAAGCAGGACAACCCGCTGCCTGCAGTCTGCGGCGCAGTCTGCAACAGACGCTGCGAGGACAGATGTACCAGAGGTACGATCGACCAGCCGGTAGCGATCGACGAGATCAAGAAGTTCATCGCTGCACAGGAGCTCAAGGCAGAAAACAGATTTGTGCCTGAGTGCGGTAAGGAATACGGCGGATTCTGGGGCGACGAGTACAAGATGGCGATCATCGGAGCAGGCCCGGGCGGACTTTCCGCAGCTTACTATCTGCGCAAAAGAGGCTATCCGGTAACCGTATTCGAGAAGCAGAAGGCACTCGGCGGAATGCTCAGATACGGAATCCCTACATTCAGACTTGAGAAAGACGTCGTAGATGCCGAGATCGAAGTCATGAAAGAGATGGGCGTAGAGTTCGTTACCGGCTGCGAAGTCGGCAAGGACGTTACGATCCAGCAGCTGAGAGATCAGGGTTATGCAGCATTCTACATCGCAGCAGGACTCCAGAGTGGCGGCAAACTGGCAGTCGAAGGCGCTGACGCTAAGGGCGTCATGAGCGGTATCGACTTCATGAGAATAATCAACGAAGACGAAGTCGCTTTGATGCAGGGCGAAGTTCCTAAAGCAGGCAAACTCAGCGGCAATGTCGTCGTCATCGGCGGTGGCAACATCGGCGCAGACGTCGCAAGAACAGCAATCAGATCCGGAGCAGAGAGCGTCATGATGTATGCGCTCGAGGCTTATGATGAACTCCCGATGGGCGTTGAGGACAGGACAGAGTGCGAAGAGGAAGGCATCAATGTCAACGGCGGCTGGGGCCCGGCTAAGATCTACAGCAAGGGCGGCAAAGTCACCGGCATCAAGTTCAAGAAGTGCCTGTCAGTTAAGAATGCAGAGGGCAGATTCGACCCTAAGTATGATGACAACCAGACCTTCGAAGTGGACTGCAGCACGATCCTCTACTGCACAGGACAGAAGGCAGACCTCGGCAAGATGCTCGAAGGCACCAAGGTCGAGTTCAATCCAAACGGAACGATCAAGGCAGACCCTGTGACACTCCAGACAGCAGAAGAAGACATCTTCGCAGGCGGAGATATCGTAACAGGTCAGAAGTTCGCGATCGACGCGATCGGAGCAGGCAGACCGATAGCAGATTCGCTGCACAGATACGTGCATAAGGATCAGGGCGCGAACAGACTGACCGTCGGCAGAGACCTCAGAGAGATCATCGAGCTCGACAGAGATGACATCTATGTTGAGCGTTATGACAACATGCCGAGACAGAAGCCTGGTCACAGAGACGGCGATCCGACCAAAACATGGCATGACCTCAGAGAGCCTCTCACAGAGTTACAGATCAGAGCAGAGGCCAACAGATGCCTCAAGTGCGGCGCTACGACAGTCGACGTCAACAGATGTATCGGCTGCGGACTCTGCACGACAAAGTGCGAATTCGATGCCATCAAGCTCGAAAGAGATCATCCGCTCGCATCGAGAATGTTCTCCGCAGAGAACGGCAAACTCAAAGCGATCCTGCCGTACGCACTGCCGAGAGAGATCAAGATCAAAGTGAAAGAGAGAAAGGCTAAGAAGGCCGCGAAGTAATCGTACTTCACAACCATCCGGGATAATCCATACAAGAACAGCGCCGGTCCCCATGAGGGCCGGCGCTGTTTGTTGTGCGCTAATGATTCGATCAGCATCCGCTGATTATTCAGTTATTACAGATACCGCTCCAGGTGCTCCCAGATCTCGTCGCTCGTCTCCTGTATCTGATCCATGATCCCGGTCTTCACCGATCCCAGGGCTTTGAGAGCGTCGTCCTTCAGGGAATCAAGGGATTCGAGCACTTCCTTGCGTTTGGCATCGAGCTCCTGCTGCGCTTCGTATGTAGCGGTGATCACTTCCGTCAGAGCTTTGTTGCGGGCGGTACGCATGGTCATATCGACTTCTCTGCGGATTTCCTGAACATCATTCCTGATCGTCTTGCCGGCAGCCCCGATCCCTCCGAGGATCTGCATCAGCTCGCCCTGAGACTGCATCCAGGAGCCTCTGATTGGATCGTGCACACCGTAGAGACCGCTCTTGTAGCAGTCGATGACGACCTCATACCGCTCGTAAGCGTGCGCGACAGCGTCGTGCCAGGAAATATAAAGTTCGTCGCCGGCCGTTTTGCCGACAGCCTTCATGCGTTCCGGTGCAGCGGCCAGTTCGGTGAGTTTGGCGGCAAGGGACTCCGCGTTTTCTTCGATCAGGAATCCGTTCCTGCCATCGGTCACACCTTCTGAAGCACAGCTGCCTTCGATGATGACGGATGCAGTGTCGCTGGCTGCTGCTTCTCTCACGACCAAACCGTTCGTGTCGAACGTCGAAGGGAAGAGGAACAGGTCGGCGCGGGTGTACCACGCGCGCAGCTTGCTGCGGTCGGAGATCGCGCCGGTGAATATTACTTTGCCGGCAAGTCCGAGCTCTTCGGTATACGCGCGGACTTCCGCCTCGTCACCGCCGCCTCCGACGAATACCATGCGGAAATCGATCCCGGCAGCGTCGAGTCTGGCGAGAGCATCGAGGATGATCCGCAGGCCTTTGTACCACATCAGTCTGCCGATGAAGAGGTAGCAAGGGACACCATCAGGGAGATCATATCCACTGGTCACTTCCCGGATCACATCTGCAGAGACCGGCTCGTGCGGGAGATCCACACCGTTTGGCATGACGATATATTCACCTTCGTAGCCGATCGAGCGGAGATTCTCTCCTGCGCCGGTACTTACGGTCCATATCTCATCACACGCGTTGACATTGCGGAGGAGCGCCTGGAGAGCGCCTTCCTGCAGGATCTTGCTGCTGACAGCATTGGCGATATCTATGTCGTATTTGGTATGCCAGGTCAGAACGAGCGGCAGCCTCATCGATTCAGCCAGCTGACGCGCCAGCAGACAAGAGGTGACAGGGCAGTGGGTGTGAAGGACCTCAGCGTGCTCGGTTTCGACTCTGTGGGCAGCTTCCGGCGAGAAAGGGTAGCCGGTGACATAACCGATCAGTTTGCGCGTGTCGATGCTCGGATATCTCACGATCGGGAAATCGTAGGTGCTGTCGTCCACGCCCGGCACTTCCGGTGTTACCACGAGAGCGTGCCCGTGATGATGTTCGATCTCGTTTGCGTAATTAAGTACTACATTGGCTACTCCGTCTATGGTAGGCGGGAAAGAATCATTGAGAAGGCAGATGGTGTGATTGCTCATCTTATTGTCAGTTCCTTTCGGGTATCATATATTTCATATATATTGTAAAGCACAATAATTATACTTCTAAATGTGGTTAGAATCAGCTAAAATATAGGGAAAAGGGCTGATCAGGAGGGAATTTGTAAAGAGATGGATAGTGCTCAGCGTGAGAAGATAATTGTAAGGACGAGTGTGATCGGGATCATCGTCAATATACTGCTTGCCGGGTTCAAAGCGGCAGTAGGACTGGCTGCGAACTCGATCGCGGTAGTGCTCGATGCGGTCAACAACCTGTCGGATGCTTTGTCGTCCGTGATCACGATCATCGGAGCCAGACTCGCGGGCAAGAAGCCTGACAAGGAGCACCCGCTCGGACATGGCAGAGTGGAATATCTCAGTGCGATGATCGTATCTGCGATCGTTCTCTATGCCGGAGTGACTTCGATGGTTGAGTCTGTGAAGAAGATCATCACACCGGAGAAGCCGGAGTACACGACGATATCGCTTGTGATCATCGCAACAGCAGTAGTCGCCAAAGTCCTGCTCGGCAGATATGTCAGATCGCAGGGCAAGAAGGTCGATTCCGGCGCGCTGATCGCTTCAGGCACCGATGCGATGTCGGATGCCGCACTTTCGCTGGCAGTCTTCCTGACAGCTGTGCTGTATATGATAACAGGGATCGCACTCGAGCCGTATGTAGGTGTCGTCATCTCGCTGTTCATCATCAAAGCAGGTTTCGAGATGATCCAGGATACGATCAAAGACATCCTCGGCAGGAGGGCGGATGAGAGCGTCTCCAGGATGGTCAAGCAGATCGTCGTACAGGAACCGGAAGTGCGCGGAGCATATGATCTGTTCCTGCATAATTACGGTCCTGGCAAATACTATGCTTCGGTGCATGTCGAACTGCCGGATACAATGACAGTCGAGGAGGTCGATGTCCTGACCAGAAGGATCCAGAACAAGGTCTATCACGAGACAGGCGTCATCATGACAGCGATCGGAGTGTATGCTTTCAATACGAAGAACGATGAGGCCGCTGCTATCCGCAATAAGATCCAGAAGACCGTACTGGAACACGACTGGGCTTTGCAGGTGCACGGATTCCACCTGGATCAGCAGGCCAAAGAGATCAGGTTCGATGTCGTCATGGCATTCGACATCAAGCACAAAGACGGACTCGAGATCCTGCATGAAGAGCTCGATCCGATGTTCCCGGATTACAAGCTGTACATACAGCCGGATATAGATATCACTGACTAATACAGCAGACTGTTCAAGGAGACAAGAATATGTTCAGAAAGATGAGAAGAAGCCCGCAGGCGCTGTCACACGAAGAGATCGTAGAAGTACTCAAGAAGGAGACCAGAGGCGTGCTCTCCGTCAACGGCGATGACGGCTACCCGTACGGAGTGCCGATCAACCACTATTATGACGAGGAGACGGGCAAACTGTATTTCCACGGAGCGAATTTTGGCTATAGAGTCGATGCGGTCAGGAAAGACCCTAAGGTGTCGTACTGCGTGTTCGGGCAGGAGTACCAGAAGGAAGGCGACTGGGCGAAATACGTCAAGAGCGTCATTGTTTTCGGCAAGGTCGAACTGATCGAAGACCCGGAAGGGATCGAGAAGTGGAGCCGCCTGCTCTGCAGCAAATTCCCTTGCCCGCAGGAATACGTCGATACCGAGATCCAGAAAGACGCAGCGAGGACACTCTGCTTTGCGATCGAGATCGAGGATATCAACGGCAAGCTCGTTCACGAGGCTTAGACAATAAATAGATTCAGGTAAACTATGGACAATGGCTACACGATCAGGCCAATTGGATATATAAGGTCGGATTACAATGAGAAATTCGGCGTTCCGCGCCAGCCCGGGCTCGTTACGGAGCTCGAACAGGCTGTGGTGATCGACCCGCTGTTCAGCAATATCGACGCGCTGAGAGGACTCGAGGGATTCACGCATGTCTGGCTGATCTGGGGCTTCAGCGAGAACGCTTCCGACATGGAGGAGGAGCCGCTGAAGTGGTTCCCGACCGTCAGGCCACCGAGGCTGGGCGGCAGAGAACGCGTTGGCGTGTGGGCGACAAGATCGCCATACCGGCCAAATTCTCTGGGACTCTCCAGCGTCAGATTGGTGCGGATCGAACTTGACGGCAAGCCGCTCGATGACGGCGCTTCGGGAGAGACGACCGGCGAACTCGCTTTGATCGTATCCGGGGCAGACATGGTGAACGGGACGCCCGTGTATGACATCAAACCGTATATCCCGTACTCGGACAGCCATCCGGAAGCATCCGGCGGTTTCACCGGGAGGGCTCATCACGGCAGACTGACTGTCGAGATATCCGATGAGCTGCTGGAGCAGATCGATGAACCGCGGCGCGCGGGACTGGTACAGATGCTGGAACTCGATCCGCGCGGCGCATACGAGAAGAAAACCGGTTACACATACGGCCTGTCTTTCGGCGACTGGGACATCAGGTTTACCGTGGAAGAAGACACCCTCCGGGTGACCGAGATCGTTGAGCGGTCCCTCCGGGCCGCCAAAGTCAAGGAGTGACGATGACTGAGCACGCAGCAGACAACAGAATAACGAGATGCGTCATCGTCGGCGGAGCAGATATCGGCGACTATGAGCGCATGCGCGCATATCTTAGAGACGACGACTATGTGATCTACTGCGACAGCGGGCTCCGCCATATAGAAAGCCTGGGCAGAGTGCCGTCACTGATCATCGGCGATTTTGACTCGCACGAAAATCCGCACCTGGACATCGAGACCATCGTCCTGCCTGTCGCCAAAGACGACACCGACACGATGCATGCAGTCAAAACCGGCATCGAACGGGGCTTCACCGACTTCCTGCTTCTAGGCGTGATAGGCGGCAGGATCGATCACTCACTCGTCAACCTGTACGCACTGCTTTATCTGGATTCACATGGGTGCACAGCAGTGGCAGTCGATGACCATTCAGAGATCCAGGCCCTGACCTCAGGTACTGCATATGTTGAGGACCGTTATCCGTTCTTCTCACTTGTTACCATGGCAGGAACAGCGCACGGCGTGACGATCCGCGGCGCCAAATTCCCGCTGGAGGACGCAGATATCACCCCTGATTACCAGTACGCGACAAGCAACGAAGTACTGCCGGGGCAGACAGCAGAGATCACCGTCCGGGACGGCAGATTGCTGCTGATCAAGGATTATTAACCTTGACATCACCCCGGAATCTTGTTACCATAGAGCGATTTAAGAAATAGCAAGGAGTTTTTCATGGAAAGAAGCACATCCAGGATCGAATTCAGCCCAACTATCGACATCGGTTTGCTCAGAGGAGCGGGCATCGATTTGTCTTCGCAATATACTATTCTTCCCGGTTTTTGTGACGTGCACGTGCACTTCAGAGAGCCGGGTTTTTCTTATAAAGAGACCATAGGGACAGGTTCCCTGGCGGCGGCTCACGGCGGCTACACAGCTGTCTGCACGATGCCGAACCTCAACCCTGTGGCAGATACTGTTGAGCATCTCGACCAGCAGCTGGAGATCATAGCGAGCGATGCGTATATCAATGTTTATCCTTACGCGGCGATCACAGTCGGCCAGAAGGGTGAGGAGCTCGCGGATCTCGAGGGAATGGCAGGCAGCTGCATCGCTTTCTCCGATGACGGCCACGGCGTCCAGTCCGACGACATGATGCGGGCAGCCATGCTCAAAGCGAAATCGCTCGGCAAGATCATCACCGCTCACTGCGAGGTCAACAGCCTGCTCAGAGGCGGTTACATACATGATGGCGAATATGCCAGAGTGCATGGCCACAGAGGCATCTGCTCCGAGTCAGAGTGGGGCCAGATCGAGCGCGATCTCAAGCTCGCTGCCGAGACCGGATGCGCATATCACGTGTGTCACATTTCGACCAAAGAGAGCGTCGACATCATCCGCAAGGCCAAAGCCGCAGGTGTCGATGTCACCTGCGAGACCGCGCCGCACTATCTGCTGCTAGACGACAGCATGCTCGAAGAAGACGGCAAATGGAAGATGAATCCGCCGATCCGTTCCTCAGCGGACAGAGATGCCCTGATCGAAGGCATCCTCGACGGAACGATCGACTGCATCGCGACCGACCACGCGCCGCACTCCGCAGAAGAGAAAGCGCGCGGGCTGGAGAAATCAGCATTTGGCATCGTCGGGATCGAGACAGCCTTCCCGCTGCTGTACACCTACATGGTCCTGCCGGGGATCCTGTCAATGGAGAAGCTGGAAGAGCTGCTGGTGTACAATCCGCGCCGGAGATTCGGCATCCCTCTGGGCAACGACTATTCCGTCTGGAACATGGACGTCGAGTGGACGATCACACCGGAGGTGGATTTCCTGTCCAAGGGCAAAGCGACCCCGTTCGAAGGCTGGAGAGTCAACGGCATGAATTATCTGACGGTCTGCGACGGAAGACCGGTATACAGCATAAACGACCTGCGCTGATGCACTGCAGGAATATAAACGTAAAATACAGCTGATGGATGCAGCTGATCAAAATAGGCTATAGGCAGAAGGAGTTCATTGTGGCTAAGAGAACAGATATCAGGAAAATACTTATCATTGGTTCCGGCCCGATCGTGATCGGTCAGGCAGCGGAGTTCGACTACGCAGGCACACAGGCCTGCCTGGCCCTCAAGGAGGAGGGTTACGAGGTCATCCTGTGCAATTCCAATCCTGCGACGATCATGACAGACACGACGATCGCAGACAAGGTTTACATGGAACCACTCACACTGGAGTACATCGCCAAGATCCTCAGATATGAGAGACCGGACGCGATCGTCCCGGGCATCGGCGGACAGACAGGACTGAACCTCGCGATGCAGCTCGAGAAGAAGGGCGTTCTGAGAGAGTGCCGTGTCGAGCTGCTCGGCACACCGAGCGAGTCCATCGAGAGGGCAGAAGACAGAGAGCTCTTCAAAGAGATGTGCCAGTCCATCGGCGAGCCGGTCATCCCGAGCGAGATCACTTACAGCATCGAAGAAGCCAAGAAGGCCGCCATCGACATCGGTTACCCGGTCGTACTCAGACCGGCGTTCACCCTGGGAGGGACCGGAGGCGGTTTTGCCAATAACGAGAAGGAACTCGAGGATATCGCGATCAACGCGTTCAACCTCTCACCAGTGCATCAGGTGCTGATCGAGAAGTCCGTCAAAGGGTACAAAGAGATCGAGTTCGAGGTCATGCGTGACGGCACCGACAAAGCGATCACCATCTGCGGCATGGAGAATGTCGACCCGGTCGGCGTCCACACCGGAGACTCGATCGTAGTTGCGCCGATCCTCTCGCTGAACGAGCACGACCTCAAGATGCTCAACGACAGCGCGATCAAGATCATCCGCGAACTCAAGATAGAAGGCGGCTGCAATGTACAGTTTGCCCTGCATCCGGAAACGAGCGAGTACTATCTGATCGAGGTCAATCCGCGCGTTTCGAGGTCATCCGCGCTCGCGTCCAAAGCTTCCGGCTATCCTATCGCGAGAGTTACCGCCAAGATCGCAGTCGGCATGACGCTCGACGAGATCGAAGTCGCGGGAGGCAAAGGCAGCACGGAGCCGAGCCTCGACTACATCGTCGCCAAATTCCCGAGATTCCCGTTCGACAAATTTGCCGACGCGTCCAACAGTCTTGGCACCCAGATGAAGGCGACCGGCGAAGTCATGGGCATCGGATCGACTCTCACAGAGAGTTTCCTCAAATCGATCCGTTCCCTCGAGACCGGCGTCTGCCATCTCAGGATGGAGAAGTTTGACGGCATGAACAGGAACAACCTGATGGAGTACATTTCCGAGTTCAAGGATGACAACATGTACGCCATCGCAGAACTCCTGCGCAGAGGCATCAGTGTCGCTGAGATTCATGAGGCGACGAAGATCACAGAGGTCTTCCTCGAAGCGTTCAAGACGATCGTGGAAATGGAGAAGATCCTCAAGGAGCGCGTCAATGACGTCAAGACACTGCGCGCTGCCAAGATCATCGGATTCTCCGACAAAGAGATCGCGAAGATCTGGAACCTCTCCGAAGAGGAGATCTACAATAAGAGGAAGAAGAACGGGATCGTCCCTGTGTTCAGGATGGTAGACACGCTGCACACAGGCAAATACATCGCGTATCTGTATTCCTCCTATACCGGTGAGAACGAATCCAGACTCACCGACAAGAAGAAAATCGTAGTACTCGGAGCCGGGCCGATCAGGATCGGGCAGGGCGTTGAGTTCGATTACTCGACGGTACACGCTGTCCAGACCATCAAGCGCGCAGGCTACGAGGCGATCATCATAAACAACAATCCGGAGACAGTTTCGACGGATTACACGACTGCGGACAAACTCTACTTCGAACCTCTGACCACCGAAGACGTCATGGCGATCATCGATTTCGAGAAGCCGGAGGGTGTCATCGCGACACTCGGCGGACAGACCGCGATCAATCTCGCTGAGCCGCTGAGGAACAGAGGCGTCAAGCTGATCGGTACGGACTGCGAGGCGATCGACAGAGCAGAGAACAGAGACCGCTTTGAGAAAGTCCTCCAGGAGCTGGGGATCCCGCAGCCTCCGGGGCACGCTGTCACGAAGATCGAAGACGGTATCAGAGCTGCCAACGAAGTAGGCTATCCTGTACTCGTCAGACCTTCGTTCGTACTCGGCGGACGCGCGATGCAGATCGTTTCGAACGACGAGCAGCTCAAGCAGTACCTCCGGACAGCCGTAGAGATCGACGAGGACAAACCGGTCCTGGTCGACAAATACATCCTCGGCAAGGAAGTCGAGATCGACGCGATCTGCGACGGCAGGGATGTTTTCGTTCCGGGCATCATGGAACTGGTCGAGAGGACCGGAATACACTCCGGAGACTCGATCTCAGTCTATCCGACGTTCTCGATCAGCAACAAAGTCAAGGGCCTGATCCTCCAGTACGCCAAGAAACTCGGCCTTGGGATCGGGATCATAGGACTTTACAATATTCAATTTATCGTAGATAGCAATGAAGATGTCTATATCATCGAGGTAAACCCGAGATCTTCGAGAACTATGCCGTTCCTTTCCAAGGCTACAGGCTACAGTCTGGCGGATATCGCTACCGAAGTCATCCTGGGCAAGACTCTCAAGGAGCAGGGACTGTTCGATCTCTATCCGGAAGAGAAGAAGAGATACTATGTCAAGGTGCCAGTATTCAGTTCCAACAAGATCAAGGGCCTCGACACCTATCTGTCGCCTGAGATGAAATCGACCGGAGAGGCGATCGGCTACGACAACAAGCTCAACCGCGCTCTGTACAAAGCCCTCATCGCTTCCGGCACTTCACTGCGTAATTACGGCACGGTCCTCGCGACATTTGCCGGCGATGACAAAGTGGAGGCTTTGCCTCTGATCCGCAGGTTCTACAACCTCGGATTCAACATCGAGGCTACACCGGGCACAGCGAGATTCCTCAAGGAGAACGGTATCAGGACCCGTTCGCTCAGGAAGATCAGTGAAGGTTCCGACGAGATCCTCGAGGCGATCAGGAACGGACACATCGCGTACATCCTCAACACGAGGAAGGCAGGGGACCATGTCACCGCGACTGACGGTGCCATGATCAGGCAGTGCGCGAGCGAGAACAACGCGACACTTTTCACATCACTGGATACAGTAAGAGTTCTGCTGGACGTCCTCGAAGAGACGACGCAGACGATCTCTACAATTGATGCGTAACGCGGGAATCAGACAAAATGAAACAGGTAATTCTGACTATCACAGAGAATACAGCGCTCACCCCGACGACATGGAGAATGAAGCTCGCGGGAGATGTTTCTGCGGTCACTGCGCCGGGCCAGTTCATTGATCTCAGGCTCGACGGGCATTTCCTCAGGAGGCCGATCAGCGTCAACGACGTTGAGTATGGGACAGATCCGGACGGCGGTGACGGTACCGTCACGATCATCTACAAAGTGCTCGGCCACGGGACTGAGGAGATGACACATTATCTGCCGGGCAGGGAGCTCGATGTCCTGACAGGCCTCGGCAATGGATATGACCTGTCAGACGCAGGAGAGCATCCGCTGCTCATCGGCGGAGGCGTAGGTATCCCGCCGCTCTATCTGGCGGCCAGACAGCTGATGCAGCGCGTCAGGGATGGCTCAGTCAAAGATGTCACCGTCATCCTCGGGTTCAACAGCGAGGATGAGATGTACTACGTAGACGAGTTCGAGGAACTCGGATGCAGGGTAGCAGTCGCGACAGCGGACGGGAGCTGCGGCGTGAAAGGTTTTGTCACTGACGCATTCAGAGCACTCGTCACAGAGTGCGGATCCCTGTGCATCGCAGAAGCTTTCGGCGATGAGAACGACCCGGACTCGGAGCCGGAATATGTGAGATACACGCATTTCTTCACATGCGGACCGGAACCGATGCTCAGGGCACTCTACAAGGAAGTTTATGAGGAAGCAGGGATCAGCGGCCAGATGAGCTTCGAGGAGCGCATGGGCTGCGGATTCGGCGCATGCATGGGCTGCAGCTGCAGGACCGTGACAGGTTATAAGAGGATCTGCAAGGACGGTCCTGTCCTCAGAACGGAGGAGATCTTATGGCAGAAGTAAGAACGATCTCAATGGACAATACGATCCCGGATACCAGAGTCGAGCTCTGCGGGATCACTATGGATAACCCTGTTATCCCGGCATCGGGTACGTTCGGGTACGGTTATGAATTCGCAGAACTGTACGACATCAACTGCCTCGGGACGTTCTCGTTCAAAGGAACGACCGGTGAACCGAGATTTGGCAATGAGACGCCGAGGATCGCAGAGTGTCCGTCAGGTATGCTCAATGCGGTGGGACTGCAGAATCCGGGCGTCGACAAGGTGATCTCCGAGGAGCTTCCGAGACTGGCCGCAGTATTCAGCAAGCCGGTCATGGCGAACGTCAGCGGTTTCTCAGTCGAGGAATATGTCAGAGTGACCGAGAAGCTCGCAGCGCAGGATATGGTAGGCTGGCTGGAGATCAACATCAGCTGCCCGAATGTCCACGGAGGAGGGATGTCTTTTGGCACGGATCCGTGCATGGCAGGAGAAGTCGTAAGCGCAGTGCGCAAAGTCACTGACAAACCGCTGATCATCAAGCTGTCGCCTAATGTCACCAATATCGCGGAGATCGCCAGATCGTGCGAGGCGGCAGGAGCGGACGGGATCAGCCTTATCAATACACTTATGGGTATGAGACTCAACCTCAGGACCCGCAAACCGATCATCGCGAATGTCACCGGCGGTTATTCAGGACCGGCGGTGTTCCCGGTAGCCCTCAGGATGGTATATCAGGTCTATGACGCCGTGAAGATACCAATCGTAGGCATGGGCGGTATTTCGTCCGCAGAGGACGTGCTGGAGATGATGATGGCAGGCGCGACAGCCGTCGAGGTCGGTGCAGCCAACCTCGTAGATCCTTATGTATGCAGGACGATCATCGAAGAACTGCCGGTCACGATGGAAAGATACGGCATCCGGTCCCTCAGGGAGATCATCGGTGCTGCGCACTGACACAGATTATCATAATACTGCACAATTAGCAGGACGATTGATGTATACTTAATATATAAATACAGATGACTGCAGCAAGGAGTGCATTCACAGACGGCAGGAGGTAGATTATGGGCAAAGATGTAATTATAGCCTGTGATTTTGCAAGCGCAGAGGAGACAATCAGATTCCTCGACAAATTCAACAAGATACAAGACGAGATCGTCTCGTGCGATCACATCAGTCTCAGCATCTCCAGGCCTTATGTCAAGATCGGCATGGAACTGTTCTATGCAGAAGGCCCGCAGATCATCAAGACCCTCAAGGCACGCGGCCACAAGGTGTTCCTGGATCTCAAACTCCACGACATCCCGAATACTGTCAAGAAATCCATGATGGTCCTCGGTGCGTATGGGGTAGATATGGTCAACGTCCATGCAGCCGGCGGGATCGAGATGATGAAAGCTGCGAAGGAAGGACTGATGCTCGGTGCTGCGAGATTAGCCGATAAACCTAAACTGATCGCGGTCACTCAGCTGACATCGACGGACGAAGAGACCATGCACAAGGAGCTGCTGATCGACAAACCGCTTGCTGAGGTCGTGAGACAGTACGCGCTCAATGCCAAAGCAGCAGGACTGGACGGCGTTGTCTGTTCCGCACACGAAGCAGCGGATATCCACAAATACTGCGGAGATGATTTCCTGACCGTTACTCCGGGGATCAGACTGGCAGGCGACAGCGCCGGCGACCAGAGGCGTGTTATGACACCTGCAGCTGCCAAGGAGGTCGGCTCGGACTACATCGTTGTAGGAAGGTCGATCACCGGCGAGGCGAAACCGACAGGCGCTTATACGAAGTGCTGTGAAGATTTCATTGACTAAGCCGCAGATATCGGGAGCCGCTCTGGCTCGGCAGGGTATGGATTGTTAAGGATGGAGCCCGGTGTATGACCGGGCTTCTGTTATATAGAAATGCAAGGAGCAATAATATGAGCAACAGAGACAGGATAGCAAGAACGATAGCGGAAGACCTCCTCAAGATCAAGGCAGTATTCCTCAGACCGGAGGAGCCTTTCACATGGGCGAGCGGTATCAAGAGCCCGATCTACTGTGATAACCGTCTGACGCTGACAGCGCCTGAGGTCAGGACAGATGTCGAGACTTCACTGGCTGAGGTCATCGCTGAGATGTTCCCTGATGCAGAGGTCCTGATGGGCACTGCGACTGCAGGAATAGCGCATGCAGCGATCACAGCTCATCTCATGGGACTTCCGATGGGATATGTGAGATCCGGAGCCAAGGACCACGGCAGAGGCAATCAGATAGAAGGCAGGCTCGAGCCGGGACAGAAAGTCGTCGTCGTGGAGGACCTCATCTCCACAGGCGGCAGCTGCATCGATACCGTCAATGTTCTGAGAGACGCGGGAGCAGAAGTCCTGGGTGTTATCTCCATCATGACTTATGGAATGAAGAAGGGCATCGACAGGATGGCTGTAGCTGATATCGAGTGGACATCACTGACGAATTTCGATGTCGTGACAGAAGTTGCTGCCGAACAGGGATATATCGGACAGGACGACAAAGCGAGGCTCATCGCATTCCGCAATGATCCTGCGGATGAAAGCTGGATCACGAAATAGAGATGCTGTTCTATTTTCTGGGACTGTTAGCAGGAGTAGCTTCGCCTACGCAGGCGAGCTACAATGCCAGGATCAGAGAGGATATCAGGTCAGCCTATATACCTGCTCTGATCAATTTCATAGTGAACAGCCTGCTGCTCGCTGCTGCGATCATAGTGATCGAGAAGAGACTGTATATTCCGCTGGGGGAGATCGCGGCACAGCCATTCTGGATCTGGCTGGGCGGCGCGTGCGGAACGACGATCATCATTCTCAATATCGTCTGTGTCATGAAGCTCGGCAGTGCGCGCAACGTAATGCTGATCTGCTTTGGCCAGATCATGCTGGGACTGATCATCGACCATTTTGGCATGTTCTATTCACCGCAGATACCGATGAGCATGCTGAGACTCCTCGGAGCGGTACTCGTGATCGCGGGGATCGTTCTGGTCAACGGGAAGGACGATGGACAGGTTGACGGAAGCGCGAGCGGCGGCAAACTGCTGCTCTACATCATACTCGCCGTGATATGCGGGTTCGCGTGTTCCTTGCAGATCGCTGTCAATGGCACTCTCAATGTGTACGCCGGATCAGCGCTCAAAGCGACACTGATCTCCATGATGGTCGGACTGATCTCGACCGGCCTCGTCATGCTGGCCGTGACGCTGATCAAAGGGCCGTCAGGAATATATGATGAGGACGATCCGTCACTGAGGAAACCGTTCAGACCGTGGATGCTCGGAGCCAGTCTGCTGGCTATCGTTGTGGTCGGAAGCAATGCCATTGCAGCGCCTGCGATCGGCACCGGGGTCGTAACGATCCTCAATATCGTCGGAATGATGGCCATGGGACTGGTCATCGACGCGGTGGGAATGTTCGGTACCGAGAAGCAGCCGGTCACGGTCGTTAAAGTTATCGGTATGCTGCTGATGATCGCCGGAGCGGCAATCATATCTCTGCTGTAACTGACAGAAGGGGGGAGTAACAATGAGTACTATCAAGATAGCTTGTCTGCAGGTCAATGTCGCACCTGACAAATACGAGAATATAGAGCATCTGGCCGAGATCTTCGGCAGCGGAGCTCTGGATGAGACAGATATCGTCAGCCTTCCTGAGATGTGGAACTGCCCGTACAAGACCGAGCTGTTCCCGGAATATGCCGAACCGGTCTATGGCGATACATGGCTTGCTATGTCGACATTAGCCAGGAAGAGCGGCAAATATCTCGTGGGAGGATCGATCCCTGAGGTAGATGACGAAGGTAAGGTGTACAATACCTGCTATGTTTTCGACAGAGAAGGCAATCAGATCGGCAAGCACCGCAAAGTGCATCTGTTCGATATCTACGTGTATGGGCAGCAGACGTTCAAGGAATCGGATACTCTGACGGGCGGAGATGCTTTTGGCACATTCGATACAGAATGGTGCAGGATGGCGGTCAATATCTGTTTCGACATCAGGTTCCCGGAGAGTTCCAGGCTTCCTGCGCTCGCAGGCGCGAAGGTCATATTCAATCCTGCGGCGTTCAATATGACGACAGGCCCGGCGCATTGGGAACTCGGATTCAGGCAGAGAGCCATAGAGAATCAGAGATATATGGTAGGCACATCGACAGCCAGGGATCCTGAAGCGGAATACGTTGCATACGGGCACTCGATCGTGACCGATCCATGGGGAAATCTCGTTATGGAGATGGATGAGAAGGCAGGAATCGGTTTCGCAGAGATCGATCTGGATTATATCGAGGAGATCAGGGAGAAGATGCCGCTCATGTCCGCGAGACGGACAGATGTTTACGAGCTCAGACACCTGTGATACAATAATTATGTATGAGATTATTACAGCTGCATCATAACGCTGCAGCTGAGGATATAGAGGTAACAGAAGGAGGACATGAAATGCCGAAATCAAACGATCTGAAGCCGCCTAAAGCTTTCAGAGACGCAGGAAGACCGGCTGATGCTGAGCTTGCGGAAGCTCTGCTGAGGATCATTGCTATAGGCGTTGCAGGAGGCATCGCCACTATCGCGGGAGCGAAGAAGTTCGGAGAAGGCCTGCAGAATATGCAGGAAGAGGCAGCAGCCAGACTGGAAGAAGAGCGCGCGGCATATAAGCGTGCTGTCAAGGCTGCGGCTGCCAACGAATTCGAAGTGGAATATGAATCAATGGCAGCAGAAATGCCTGATTATGCACTTGGCCTGACACCGGCACCGCTGGATGATCAGCCGGAGATAGAATTCTGAGAGGGTAATGGAAGGAGATATCGAGAATGGAACAATATTATAACTATATAGCACAAACACAGAATACAGGGTCATCCACATTTGAGACACTCTTCTGGATCGCTTCCTGTGTGGGAATGTATAAGATGTTCGAGAAGGCAGGAGAGAAGGGCTGGAAGGCATTCATACCTTTCTACAGCACATACAATCAGTGCCGGATCGTTATGGGAGACACCAGATGGTTCACATATTTTCTGATCACTTTCTTCGCGCTGATCCTGGTCCCGATCCTCGGACTGATCGCGTTCCTGTATGTGAACTATCAGATCTGCAAGGCAACTGCGAAAGCCTATGGAATGCCTGATCCTTATGCATGGGGATTCCTGTTCCTGGCACCTGTGTTCAACTGCATGGCAGGCTTCGGAGAAGCTGCGTACTACGGCCCGATGGGCATCGATGACAGAAGATCATCGCAGGCCCGCGGCGCCAAGACCGTAGACTTCGATGTCATCAAGAACCCTCCGGTCCAGGAAGTCAAGCAGGCTAAGGACGTAGTTGTGGAGAAGGTCGAGAACGAAGGCGACACTGTCGACTTCACATTCGATGAGCCAACAGAATAGAGCACGGTGAACCGGAGCATTCCGGAACATACGCAAATCAAAAGGAGTCTGCACTGCAGACTCCTTAATTATTATCGCTGTCTTTCTATTCGTCCTCGTAACCTTTGATCTTGACGTCTGAATTCGCATTAACGTACTTGCAGATCGCTACATAAGTGTCATGTGAGATGACGTGCTCGATCTTGCATGCGTCTTCTTCCGCTGTTTCGGTATCTACGCCGAGCAGTTCGAGGAACGTTGTCAGAGCTTTGTGCCGTTCATAGATCCGCTGCGCGATCTTGCGTCCCGGAGGCGCAAGCGTGATCGGCCCGTTGGATTCCATACTGATATAGCCGCTCTCCTTGAGCCTCTTGACCGCATACGAAACACTCGGCTTCGTGACGCCAAGGTGCTTCGCGATATCTATGGAGCGGATATAGCCATACTTCTCTTCGAGCATGAGCATGGTCTCGAGATAATCTTCTGCCGACTGTTGTATCGTCATATTAGTGCCTCTAGATTATACCTCCGGTCATTTGCGGTCATATATAATAAAAAATACCATATATTCGGTCATTTCGCAACATATGGTAGAATCATGGACTATTTTGTACAAAAAATTCCATTATCTTGAAAGTGTCCATAAAGAATGTTACACTCGCTATGTAAGCATAGCGCACCGGAAGTGCGCATCGAAACAATAACGATTAAGAGAGGAGCAATATTATGGCAAAATGGGTTTGCAGCGTATGCGGTTATGTACATGAAGGCGATACACCACCTGAAAAGTGTCCAGTATGCAAGGTTCCTGCAGAGAAGTTCATCAAGCAGGAAGAGGAAATGACATGGGCAGCTGAACATGTTGTTGGCGTAGCACAGGGCGTTGATCCTGAGATCATCGAGGATCTGAGAGCAAACTTCCAGGGCGAGTGCTCTGAGGTAGGTATGTATCTTGCAATGGCAAGAGTTGCTCACAGAGAAGGATATCCTGAGATCGGACTCTATTGGGAGAAGGCAGCTTGGGAAGAGGCTGAGCACGCAGCTAAGTTTGCAGAGCTTCTCGGAGAGGTCGTAACAGACAGCACCAAGAAGAACCTCGAGATGAGAGTAGAAGCTGAGAACGGCGCTACACTTGGCAAGACAATGCTCGCTAAGAAGGCTAAGGAGCAGAACCTCGACGCTATCCACGACACAGTTCACGAGATGGCAAGAGACGAGGCAAGACACGGCAAGGCATTTGCCGGACTTCTGAAGAGATACTTCGGCTAATCGATTTAAAGGCCATAAAGCCTGATATTTCAACAATTGAGAGAGGTGAGAGATAATCTCATCTCTCTTTTTCTGTCTCGGTCCTTCTTCATCCGCACTTCTTGTCCTTATCGGGATCTTCTGTTAATGTCCGACTACACCCCAAGAGCGTATGCTATAATAGTTCCAGCTGAATCAGACCGGTAATTCGGGGGAGGTGCAGGATGGCTTTGTTTTCAAGGAAACCGATCGATTATTCTAAGTTCCATGATCTGGAGGATCTGTATATGGAGATCATCAGCAACAAGCTCAGCAGAACGAAACTGCTGGAAACTGCTGATAAGATCATCGATCTGTGCAGCTCTTTCACTGCTGATGAGGAGAAGGCATTCACGAAATACGTGATCAGGCAGTCCCGGCGTGACCGGAGCAGGGGTTCCTATGTACACCCTGTATATGGCCGTCAGTATGAGAGCCGGCCGATCATCAGGGAGATCTCCGGGATCGCTGCCAATAAGAAGGCAACGGTCTTAAAGGCGATCGAGCGGGAGAAGGAGTTCGCAGGTATCGAGGTCGTTCTGCCGTTCATCAACAATGATTACAAGCTGGAAGAACACAGTGTTTCTGAATTGCCGGAGATCAAGATCCAGAACATCACCAAATCATTTGACGCGGACAGCAAACTGCGCACGTTCGTTGTCATCGACCTGGAGACGACCGGCATCTATCCGGGGAGGAATAAGATCGTTCAGGTCGCAGCTATAAGATATGAACATTTTGTTCCGACGGAATCATTTGTCTCGTACGTGAATCCGGGGGTCCACATTCCGGAGGAGTCAACAGCGATCAACGGGATCCATGACGAAGATGTCAGAGAAGCGCCGCAGCTGCAGGCCATCGCCGAGGACTATATCAATTTTATCGGGACATCGCCGGTCCTCGGATATAACGTATCGTTTGACCTCAGCTTCCTGTACTGCGCGGGGATCGATCTGATAACCAAGAGAAGGATCTACGATGCGAAGACCCTGGCTAAGAAACTGTATAAGAAGGACATCGATTACTATTCACTGGCGAATCTGCTCGCATACAAAGGCATAACTGTCAATAATCTTCACGATGCCAGGGTGGACTGCTACGCGACAGGCATGGTCTTTATGGAAATGATAAAAGAAATAACAGAATAGAAAAAAATTTTTGAATAATTGTGTAACGTTTCTGTTCAGCTTTGCATTAACGGTATAGAAAGGCGGAAAGGAGGTGAAGATGATGCAGCCAATGGAAGAGATATACAAGTCATACGCGATGACAGTATACAAATATCTGCTTTCCATGACGCATGACGAGGATCTGTCTGAAGAGCTGACGCAGGAGACATTCTATCAGGCTATCAGGACGATCGACCGTTACGACGAGAGCTGCAGGATCTCCACCTGGCTATGCGGTATCGCCAAGAACGTTCTTATCACATACCGGCGCAAAAACAGACAACACGACGAACTGAGCGACTGGGACAGTCCGGAGCAGCCTGAGCAGGATGAGATCATCCGCGCGGAGGAGAGAGTGATCCTCATACGCAGGATACACGAACTGCAGGAACCGGCCAGAGAAGTCGTATACCTGAGAGTATTCGGAGAGTTGTCTTTCAGAGAGATAGGAGAAGTCTTCGGGAAGTCCGAGAACTGGGCAAGAGTGACATTCTACCGGGGCAAGGAAAAACTCAGAAAGGAAGCGGAACAGAAATGAAGAGCACAGATAAAAGAGACAACAGGATCACCTGTGAAGTGATACAGGACCTCATGCCGTCCTATGTGGACGGGCTGGCGAGCGAGAGCACTGCCAGGCTGATCGAAGAGCACATCAGGGACTGCGCTGAGTGCCGGGCAATGCTGGAGAACATGCAGGCTGACGGACAGGCAGCACAGACACCGGATGACAGAGACAGGAAAGAGATCGATTTCCTCAGGAAGAGCAGGAAGAAGGGCAGAAGAGCAGTCGTTCTCGGCGTCCTCCTGACACTTCTGATCGCAGCGGCTGCTGTATGCGCTAAACAGTTCGTGATCGGTTCGGAATACCGCGGAGAGATGGGTTGTGACATCAATGTCAACGGCAAAACGATGGACGTCGGCGTTACTGCTGCGGACAGCATGCACGTCATCAATGGAGTAGATTTCACGATGCAGGACGGAGTAGCCCGCGGTACGGTCAAGGCCGTCAAGCCGGGGATCTATCACAGCAGCGGCACTTTCTCAAATACGACAGGTGAGGATGGCGTGACATCTTTCGAGGCTGTCACCTGCGACTGGTCCAGCACATTCTCGTTCGACGAGGAGATCCGCGAGGTGTGGATAGGAGACAGACTGTACTGGACGAATGGCAGAGATATTTCGGCCAAAGTCGCTGCAGTATACGGAGCAGGGCATGATTTTGTCGGCGATGCGCCGGCGAACGGGGCTTCGATCACTGCGCTCGGTCTCACAGAAGACCTCGGCTCACTCTACAGCGAGCTCGAAACAGACAAGGAACCTTACATCTGGACGATCATCCTGGACGAAGATCAGGCTAAGTACAAACCGGAATACCTCGAGAAACGCTTTGCAGGTTATGCATACGCGCTGATAGGGACGGTGGGCAATCTCAGCGAAGTCGACTTCAGATACACAGAAGACGGTAAGACCGTGGTGAAGAAATTCACTGCAGAAGACGCGACAGAATTCCTCGGCAGGGATATCAAGGAATGCCGCGGCGATGCCGGTGCTCTGAGTGAACTCATGGAAAAGGCCGGTCTGTAGAAGTCCATAACAATTAAAAGAGGCTGCGAGACTGTGATAAAAAGTCTGTAAATATGTAACAAGTAAGCCTCCTATGGTAGTATCAAGTTGATGTACCATAGGAGGTTTTGTTATGGCACGCAAGAAAAAAGATGTTTACCATGTAGGTCCCATGACAGAGGGAAAGAAAAACATCATAGCAGCATTGATGGATGAGTATGAGATCGAAACTGCTGACGACATCCAGGAGGCTCTTAAGGATCTTCTTGGTGGAACGATCAAATCCATGATGGAAGCTGAGATGACAGATCATCTTGGCTACGAAAAGTCTGAACGCTCAGATTCAGACAACTATCGCAATGGAACCAAACCTAAGACAGTTCGCAGCAAGTATGGTGAATTCGAGGTGGATGTTCCAAAAGACCGAAATGGTACATTCGAGCCTCAGGTAGTAAAGAACCGCCAGAAAGACATCTCCGGCATAGATGACAAGATCATCAGCATGTATGCAAGAGGTCTAACGACCAGACAGATCTCAGAGCAGATCGAAGAGATATATGGTTTTGAGTGCAGTGAGAGTTTCATCTCTGATGTAACAGATAAGATCCTCAAGGACATCGAGGAATGGCAGCATAGACCACTGGATAGCGTATACCCGATCGTATTCATCGATGCATGCCATTTCTCAGTGAGAGATAATGGCCTTGTCCGCAAGCTTGCAGCTTATGTGATGCTCGCCATAGACTGCGAAGGCAATAAAGACATCATAAGCCTCAGCATAGGAGAGAATGAGAGCGCCAAATACTGGTTAGGGGTTCTCAACGAGCTGAAGAATCGAGGAGTCAGAGACATTATGATCGTATGTGCAGATGGTCTTTCGGGGATCAAAGAAGCTATCGCTTCCGCATTCCCTAAGACTGAGTACCAGAGATGCATCGTTCATATGGTTCGCAACACCCTCAAGCATGTTTATTACAAGGACATGAAGGCATTTGCAGCAGATCTAAAGACGATCTATCTTGCTGACTCTGAAAAGACTGGGAGAGCAGCGCTGGACAAGGTCAACGAAGTATGGGCCGAGAAATATCCTTACGCTATGAAACGCTGGTACGACAACTGGGATGCAGTGTGCCCGATCTTTAAGTTCTCTATGCAGACCAGGAAGCTCATCTATACGACAAATGCCATTGAGAGTGTTAACAGTGCGTACAAGAAGCTGAATCGTCAGAGAAGTGTGTTCCCAAATCCTACAGCGCTTCTCAAATCTCTGTATCTTTCAACTATGGAGGTAACAAAAAAATGGACCCAGTCGATTCGCAACTGGGGTAGTGTATACAGCGAGTTTTGCATAATGTATGAAGGCAGAATGCCGGATTAACCGCTCGCGCTCCTGGGCGCTTGCGGGGACTGCCAAGACGATCGACGCACGCTCTATAGCTGGCGTCATGGCTTAGTAGTGCCTGCTGCCAGCGCGGGTCGCTCGGTGCAGTCCGCAAGAATTCTATTGACATTCAAAATGCTATAAATTACAGTGTTGAAAACAGGGTGACCGACTTTACAGCCAGTCACCCTGCGTAAGTTAGCTACCATAGTGAGCTATTTACAG
>JAFRGC010000061.1 GCA_017434025.1 Mogibacterium sp.
ATGATGATCCAGTCAGCCATAGGAGCTCCGGAAATGAAGCACTTACGTCCGTTGATAACGAATCCTTCGCCATCAGCAGTCGGAATGGCTGTTGTTGTTGTTCCGCCGGCATCAGAACCTGCGCCAGGCTCTGTAAGTCCGAATACGAGGATCTTCTCGCCTCTTGCTACAGGCGGCAGGTACTCTTTCTTCTGATCTTCACTTCCCGCGAGGAGCAGCGGACCGCCGCCGAGGGAGTTGGAAGTATTGGCATAGATGGAAAGAACCAGATTCTGGCGGGAAAGTTCCTCGTTCATTACTACGTATGACAGATAGTCTCCGCCCGATCCGCCGTATTCCACAGGGATCTTTACTCCCATGAATCCGTACTTTGCCATCTTGTTGTGGATATCCCAGTTGAAAGCACCGGTAGTATCCAGTTCTTCCTGCAGCTCTTTTGTGAACTCTGTCTCAGCGAACTGACGGAAGAGTTTCTGCTGCATGGCATGTTTCTTATCAAGAATCATTTTTTCCTCCTAATTCTTTTGGTTTATCAACCGCACTGCGATTCAGCCTACATGTTTTTAGGGACCTCATGCTGTGTCTCGCCCTTGGTAAGGAGCTCATAGATAGCGTCTACTCCGCATCTTGCCATGGACTCAGCGGCTTCCTGCGTGAAGAATGCCATGTGAGGTGTATGATATACATTTACGAATGAACGAAGGTATTTGAGCTTGAAGTACGGCATACCCTCGGTTCTGATGATATCAGCATCGTGTCCGAGGTGGATGATGCCGACTTCGCCAGGGAACGCGTCCATGAAGAGCGCACCGATCTTTTCGTTCTCAACGCCCCAGATCAGCGCATCTACATCGCAGAGCTCTCCTCTTGCGTTATTGATGAGGACTACGCCGTCCTTCATCTTCATTACATTCTCCTTGCTGATCATTCCCTTTGTATCCTCGAGGAGCGGCATGTGAAGTGTGATCACATCCGACTCTGCAAGGATAGTATCGAGATCTACATACTCAGCATACTTTCTGACTTCATCATTCTGGAAAATGTCATAAGCAAGGATCCTGCAGCCGAAGCTTGAGAGAAGCTGTATTACCGTACGTCCAATCTTGCCCGTTCCCATGACGCCGACTGTGAGAGAGCGGAGCTCTCTTCCCATCTTGCCCTTCAGAGTGAAGTCGTTGTCATCGGTGTTTGCCTGTGCCTTCTTGTAGTTACGGATGCACATCAGGATAGCCATTACTGTATACTCCGCAACACCGTTAGCTGCGTAAGAACCATGGCATACGTGCATGCCCTTGGATCTTGCATAGTGTCTGTTCATGTGGTCGAATCCGACGCAGCGTGCAGCGAGCACCTGGCAGCCGTAATCTGCGAGCTTGTCAATGATAGGGTCTGACAGATCGCTCTGTCCGAGCATCGTTACGCCTTCGCATCCTTCAGCCATGTCGACTGTGGAAGCATCAAGGTTAGCAGGTGTGCTGACCAGCTCGATTCCGTATTCTTTGCAAAGTCCTTCAATGATCGGCTTTTCATCAGGTCTTACTTCATAAGCAGCGATTTTCATTTCTTTTATTCCTCCGTATTGGTTTTTTACCCTCGAAATATATCTCTGATCCCGCTATTGGTATGTATTGGTTTTGTTTTATTCCGGATCAGTCTCTGAGAGCAGGATCCATCGATTTTACTGCTCCGTCTGCGAGCATCTTTGAGATCTCTTCATCGGTGTATCCGTACTGTCCGAGGATCTCTTCCGTATGCTCTGCAAGATATGGTCCTCTGTTGTACTCAGGCAGGCCGTTTTCCTTGAACATTACCGGCGGTCTTACCAGAGTACGCTTGTTACCGTTGCTGTACTGCATCTCATAGAAGATATCCGATGCCCATGCCTGCTCGTCCACGAGGAGCGTATCCCAGTTCTGAGCTACTGCGTAAGGGATATCTGCAGCGTCGAGCAGCTTGCACCACTCATCGCAGTCCTTTGTAAGGAACAGTGCGGAGATCCATTCGGAGAACTCTTTCCTGTTAGGATAGAGGTTCTTCTGCGGATAGAACTTAGGATCATCGATCATCTCAGGATGTCCGGCAGCCTGCATGAATACAGGATAGTGTCTGTCATACTGAGGCATTGCGATCTGCAGCCACTGCTCGTCTTTTGTCTTGTAGACCATTGTGAGCGGGTTGCCGTTTTCCCATCTTTCCATAGGGAATTTGCAGCTGTCTGCGCCATACTGGCTGGACTGGAGCATGAGGGAAACGTCCCACACAGCGCTGTGGAAAAGAGATACTACTACCTGATCTCCCTCGCCTGTCATCTTTGCTTTGAACAGAGAAGCCAGGATTCCTGCTGCGAGGTTCATAGCGACCTGATGGTCTCCGAAGCCCTGGACTGTCAGCATCGGTGTGCTGGTCTTGTCTCTCAGCGGTCCGAGGATTCCGCCTCTTGCATAGAATGCCGTGAAATCGAATCCCGGAAGATCCTTGTCAGGTCCCTTCTCGCCGTATCCGGAGATGAATCCGTATACGAGTGCAGGATACTTTGCATGAAGTGTGTCATAGTCAAGCTTGTTCTTGATAAGCGATGGCTGACGGTTGTTTGTGATGAATACGTCTGCATCTGCGATCAGCTTCTCAAGCACTTCACGGCCTTCAGGCGACTTGAGATTAAGTGCGATACATCTTTTGCCGGCGTTCTCCAGATCGTAGGTAGTGTTTTCCTTCTGATCGAGCGGACGGCCTTCAGTGGCTGC
>JAFRGC010000062.1 GCA_017434025.1 Mogibacterium sp.
AGGCTCTGATCACTAAAAACGGCGGGCTCAAGTCGCTGGCAGGGACAGACGATATCAAAAAGATCAAGAGTATGAGAGACAGCGGAGACAAGTGGGCAGGCCTGGTATATGACGCGTTTGCCTACAACCTGGGGAAATACATCGGTTCGTATGCCTGTGTCCTTCAGGGAAAAGTCGACGCGATCATCCTTACCGGCGGAGTCAGCAACGACGAGGAGTTTGTAGAGAACATTCGCAAATACACTGAATGGATCGCTCCTGTGAAAGCATATGGCGGAGACTTTGAGATGGAAGCACTCGCAGAGGGAGCTCTCAGAGCTCTCAGAGGCGAGGAAGAACTCAAGGAATATACCGGAGTCCCTGTATTTTCAGGATTCGAATCCGATGACCCTGAGGAAGCTGCCGAATAAAATCTGAACAATATGAAAGCACCTGCGCTGTCCGGTCATGAAAGACCGGGAGGCAGGTGCTTTTCGCTGCTGTTAAAAGCCGTGCACCTGGGACATTTTTTCATGCAGTTGTGACACGGATGTTGTGCCGCGCATTTTTTGACGATAAAATCTATGGGGGATAAGTATTCATAAGGAGAAAGATATGATCCGGATCGCCGTATGTGATGATGAAAGACCTGTAAGGGAGTCGATCGTAAAAGCTCTCAGGCGTTATGGTTCTGAGACCGGCACAGATATTGAGATAGCAGAGTTTACATCTGCGGATGAGCTTCTGAACAGATATCCTGAGAAGCTTGATCTGCTGCTGCTGGATATTTACATGCCCGGAACAGACGGCATGGATGCTGCCAGGAGAATAAGAGAGTTTGATCCCAAGGTGTGTCTCATATTCATCACCACTATGTATCAGCGCGCGATAGAAGGATACAAGGTGCGCGCGTTTGGCTTCATACGCAAGCCGGTCAGCTATGTGGAGTTCTCCCATGAGATCGGTGACGCGGTGAAACGCATAGAGCAGAGCCGCGGGAAGGATCACGTAATTACCATAAAGTCATCAGGCAAGTCCTACCGCGTTCCGGTCTCACAGATCAGCTACTGCGAGGTGAGGGGACACTACATAAGCCTGTGCATAAACGGAGAGATCAGTGAATACAGATGCCCGATCCGTGAGCTCGAAGAGCAGCTGAAAGAGTTCGGATTCTTCAGATGCCACGCGAGCTTCCTTGTGTCTGCTGACTCGATACAGGAGATACGGCAGACAGACATACTCCTGAAAGACGGGAACACGATCCCAATAAGCCAGAGAAAGCGCAAGTCGTTTCTTAACGATCTGTCGGAATACCTCGGAGAACGGATCTGAATTTTGCTAAAACAGCTATGGACAACGGAATAATAACCGGATCTTTAATAGACATACTCTCATTCGCGGCTGAAGCGGCGATCCTTTTATGGTTCTTCAGCAAAATGCCTGAACGCAGGGAGATCCTGGGCAGAAGGGCTGCGAGGACAGCAGGATTCCAGCCGCTCCTGGTGCTGCTTGCGATCTACATGACACCGCTAAACGCAGCGGTAAGCGTTTTTTCGATGGAGAATCTGGCAATACAGATCCTGAGGATGCTGATGCATCTTCTCCCGGTGATGTGCTGGCTTCTCATGAACAAGGACTGCACGCCTAAGATCGCAGCTTATCTCGCTGCGATCTTTACCGCGATATATCTTACTTCTCAGAACCTGAGAATGATAATGATGACGTACGGGACGGTAACTCCTCCGCATGAGACGAAGGGTTCAGGATATCTCATAGGCCTTGCCATCGTTGCAGCGACAGAACTTACGCTTGCGGCAGTGACGCGCAGGCTGATCAGACCTGAAAAGATAGACACGATAGACAGGCAGAGAACGATAATGATGAGCCTGGTACTCTTCATCATGGTGTATTTCAAGTGGATACTGACAGCTGTCAGGGAACTGAGTCTCGGCGGCAACAGGACGGCCATGATTTCATTCTCGCTTGTCACGTCGATCGGCCTTTATCTTGTGATACTGCTCTACGACTACAGCAGGCTTCTGCTCAGGGAGAAGGAAGCGGCTGAGCATGAACAGATGGTGCTGCAGTATGAAGTAAGGAGTGCAAAACGTGAGATGCAGGCTGCCGGAGACATCCGCAGGCTCTATCACGATGTCAAGAATCATCTGCTTGCGATCCGCAGCATGGCGGGAAGTGAAGGGGAGATCAATGATTATCTCAGTGAGCTTCTGCCGAAGTTCGAAGGATATGAGACACAGGTCAGGACCGGAAACGAAACGGTGGATGCCATCCTCTCTGAGAAGATACAGCTGGCGTATGCTGACGGGATAAGATTCAATGTGTGTCTTGATCTTGAAAGACTGGATCATATCAGGGCTGTGGATCTTGTCACGATTTTCGGAAATGCTGTCGATAACGCGATTGAAGCGCTGCGGAACACAGAAGAAGGTGACAACGGGAGATTCCTGTTCATAAAAAGCAGTACTTTTGCGAATAACACCGTGATCAGATTCCAGAACCGCTTTGCCGGCACTGTGGAGCTGAACAACGGCGATCCGGTGACGAGCAAGAAGGACGCGGACATGCACGGCATAGGGATCAGCAGCATCCGCAACGCGGTAAGCAGATACGGCGGCACGGTAAATGTAAAGGCAGACAACGACAGCCGGCTGTTCACGCTGGTCATCATGCTGCCGGAATCAGAGTAAAAGCACGGTCTCTGGACCGGTTCACGGGGCGGCATGCCCCTCTTTTTTTGCTGTCTGAACAGGTGTAGACTGCTCCGGGTCTGCACTTAGGACAGCATAATTGCAGATATGCCACTTCCGTTGAACGAAGCCCTGTGAGGAAATAAGATTCAGTCAATGAACACAACTCTATCAGAAAATACACGTTCAAGGATGTATGAAACAGAAGGGTGAACAGAAATGAAAGACAAACAGACTGAAAGGAAAAAAGCCGTAAGGTTCTTCTCGGTAACGATGCTGATTCTGCTTGTGTGCTCGATCTGCATCTGGGGATTCCAGACTTCCTGGGGCAAAGTCCATATCGAGAGGATCTATCTTAATTCACAGGATGGAACATCAGTGAGCTCACTGATCTACATTCCGGAGAACGCAACTGACGAGACGCCTGCTCCTGCAGCAGTCATCTATCATGGACGTTCCAACCATGCTCACTCCAACGATACATGGAGCATGGAGCTTGCAAGAAGAGGTTTCGTAGTACTCTCGCCGGATCTTCAGGGCGGCGGCGAGTCCGACCCGGATATCGACAGAGGCGTACAGGCTATTACAACAGCGCAGTATGCGAACAATCTCTCGTTCGTCCAGAAGGACAGCCTCAACCTGATAGGATATTCCGCAGGAACAGCAACTGTCCTGCAGACATACGGAGCAATGCCTGACAAGGTCAACAGCGTATGCATGGTATTCGGACCATTCATGATGCAGATGGCAGGCGGATTCGACTTTGTGGATGCCCACTTCGGCCTCATCAAGTCGACTGCTGACCAGTACGACTATCACTTCATAGGCGACCCGGATGCATGTCTCAAGGCTACAGCTGAGATGTCAGGCATCAAGGGACTTGAGCCAAACAAGGACTATGACAGAAACGGAAAGCTGTTCAGATATGCAGTTATCGACGGCACACTCCATCAGACCGGTAATATATCCGGAGCAACCATCTCTGAGATCGTAAAGTTTGAAAACGACGTAGTAGAC
>JAFRGC010000063.1 GCA_017434025.1 Mogibacterium sp.
AGCACTCGGTCGAGCTGAATACGACCTCGGCGCCTGCTGATACGGCACACTCAGCTATCGCCGGCCCCGGAATACCATCACGGTCGCCGATGACGATAACTTTCTTTCCGTCCAGAATTGCCATCAGTTTTCTCCTTTCCTAATGTTTGCTTCTTATTGTTTTATATCAGCCCGGTCACGCATAGGGGCACGCGCGACCGGAGCTGATTGGAAGAAAGCAGCTAAGCCACTCTCTTCTTAACTGAATTGAATATGCAATATCACTTTTCGTGCTCTCTCTTGAGTGCCTTCACCAGAGCGGCCATGGAGATGACCATTATGAAGGCAAACGGGAAAGCTGCTACGATCGAAAGTGTCTGCAGCATGCTCAGACCGTTGCCGGTGCCGAGCATCATTGCTGCCGCAAGTGCGGCCATCAGTACGCCCCATACGATCTTGGTCTTGTTTGACGGATCGAGCGTACCTTTTTCACTGTACATTCCCAGTACATACGTTGCCGAATTGGCGGATGTAATGAAGAATGTGCAGATCAGCACAAACATGACTGCGGATATTACCATTCCCAGAGGGTACTCTTTGAGTACCAGGAACAGCGCTGTCGATGTGGAAGCAACTGCTTCCTTGATGATCGACATATCTACTTTCATGCCCAGAGTTCCGTAAATAGCGAACCAGATCACTGAGAATCCAGCAGGAATGAACATAACGCCCTTGACAAATTGTCCGATCGTTCTGCCCTTAGAAATTCTGGCGATGAATGATCCGGTAAATGGAGCCCAGGCGATCCACCATGCCCAGTAGAAGGTTGTCCAGGACTTGTACCAATCTGCATCTCCGAACGCTCCGACTTCGAAGGTGTTACGGACAATGCCGCTGATATACGCGCCGAGTCCTTCTACAAGATTGTTGAGGATCGGAACAGTAGGTCCGACTACGAACAGAAGTACCATCACGCCGATAGCAATCTTGATATTCAGGTCACAGACTTTACTGATTCCTTTATCAACGCCCATTACTGCCGTTACTGTGTAAATGACACCCAGCACTACGATCAGTATGAGCTGGACCATATGGGTCTCAGGAATTCCAGCCAGGAAGTGCATTCCGGAATTGATCTGGAGCACTCCGAGGCCGAGGGAGGTGGCTACACCGCCGGCAGTAGCGAAAATCGCCAGAATGTCGATCAGTTTGCCGATCCATCCATTTGTCTTCTCCTCTCCGATAAGAGGAATGAATACCGAGCTTACCAGTGCAGGCTTGCCCTTACGGAACTGCATGTAAGCAAGTGCCAGGGCGAGTACTGAATAGTTTGCCCACGGGTGGATTCCCCAGTGAAGGAACGACTTGGTGAAAGCCATTCTCATGGCTCCTTCCGATGCAGCCTCTACGCCTCCGATAGGAGCGAGGTAGTAGTTCAGTGGCTCAGCAACGCCCCAGAAAACCAATCCTACTCCCATGCCGGCTGAGAACAGCATCGCAAACCATGTCAGATCGCTGTAATCAGGTGTGGAATCATCCGGTCCAAGTCTTACATTCTTATACTTGCTGAAAAAACCGATCCATATGCAGAACACCACGAATGCAGTCATCGCAACAGCATAGAACCATCCAAAGTTAGTTGTCAGGAAATTCATGCTTCCGCTTGCTGCCATGCCGAATGAATCCGGGAGAATGATTCCCCAGAGACAGATGGCCAGGGTAAGCACAACGGAGACTATGAACACCAGGTTGCGTTTACTCTCTTTCATGGCCGTCACCTGCTATCAGATTCTGACCTTGAATACTGTCTGCTCAGTAACGTCTGTAGCGATTGCATCCAGTGCTACACCAACTCTGTGGTAGCGCAGCTTCCACTGCTCTTCCTTCGGAGTATTAGGGTCACCGAGAGGATATGGGATCGAAATAGTAGGAACGATTCTGTTAGCTCCAACTGTCATTGATACAGGGATGAGGTTGCACATATGTACAACATTGAATCCTGCTTTCTCAAGAGCCTTTACCATCGTTGCGCCGCAACGAGTACAGGTTCCTCAGGTAGAGCCGAGGATAATTGCGTTAACACCATCCTCGCGGAGATAAGGAATCATTTCCTCAGCCATTCTTGTAGCCTCAGCCTCAGTGGTACCTGTTCCTACTGTTGTGTAGAAGTAGTCATGCAGTCTCTTGAACTTGCCTTCCTTCTCATATGCTCTTACTGCATCGAGTGGAACGAGTACGTTAGGATCAGCATTACCTGCTGCCGGGTCATAACCAGCATGGATCGTCTTGAATACGCCAGCCTCAAGTCTGTCCATATCCTTAATGCTGTATCTGCCCCATCTTGTAGCAGAAGCGGACTGGATTCTGTCAGGGTTCTCTACAGGTACGCAGCCGGAAGTCGTAACGAGAGCAATAACTGCATCCTTGAGCTCAACTGGAGCTGCAATAGGAACGAGATCCTTCTCAGGGATGATGAGCTCTGTCTGGTACGGCTCGCCTGCCATTTTCTTCTTGAGCATCTGAACGCCTCTGTAAGCAGCGGTGTTCTCTCTGATGTCCTCAAGGAACAGCTCATGTCTGCAGCCTCTCTCGAAGTATCCTTCAACAGCGCAGCCTCTGTTCGGCTCGCCGGCGAGAAGTCTGTTGGCAAAATTAGTGAGCACCTTGACGTCCTGTCTCATCTTGACAGCACCTGTGCCGCCCTTGAAGATGATAACGTCCTTCTTGAACATGTCAGCACCTGGGTTCTCACCGTACATTGATGTGAGTACAGGAACGCCGAATTTCTCTTTAACGGCTTTGCAAACGTTTCCGCAAGCTACACCGTAACGGCCGGCCTGGAATGCAGGACCAGCGATGAAGAGATCCATTTCCTTGTCTTCGAGGAATCCCATGATTCTTGAAAGAGCTTCTTCTGTGTTGGATCCCATGAAGTTGTCACCGCATACTACGGTATGTGTAACCTCTGCATCCTTGAGTGCAGCGTTGATAGCCATAGTTGGGCCAACAACACCTTCAACGATGTAAGGTTCCTGGTCAGCCTTATCCTCGCCGCCGATGCCGCCGAAGAACTGGTTGACGTAACAAATTACTTTCTTCATTGTTCTGCCTCCCTTCCACTAGAATTCGATCATTGTCTTGACTGAGAATCCGCTGATGTGGTCTCCGCAGAACCAGTTGTTGTCTTCCATGATGATGGATCCGTCATCTCTGGCTGACTTGCCGAGGATCTCATCATAGCCCCAGCTGCCGGACATACCGTCTCTGTTCATAGCTTCGAGACATCCGATAACTGTTGCACATGCAGGAAGATCTGTAAGCTCGGATACGTTTCCGGAAGAAACGAGAGCGTTCATCTTGGAATCAAGAGTTACGAGTGGCTGCGAGAATCCGTCACGGCCGGTACACTCATTGGAGATACCTACTACAGGGATACCTGCATCCTCAAGGATGACCTGGCAGCGTACATAGTCAGCATCAGGGTTACCATAACCCTCTTCAGTTACGATCGCGTAGTCCGCACCGAGGTTGAGAGCCATATTTCTTACCATGACTGCAGCTCTTTCCTTCTGGTCAAGAGCAACGTTGAGCATCGACATGATAACGCCGATAAAGTTCAGGCTCTTGCCGTCCTCTTCGAAGAGTTCCTTGATTGTCGGGAAGTTCTGCATCTCATAAGTCGACCATTTTGAGGATGCCGGCATGAAGGATCCGGAGATCATAGCGCCGTCGAGCACCTCTGTCGGGCTTACGAATGTAGGGAGATACTTATTCATGTCCCATCCATACCAGAGGTCGTTGTATCCAAGAGCCTCCATCTGGGACTGTGGCTGCATTACGAGAACTACATTAGGAAGATTGTTGTTCTTCTTAGCTCTGTCTGTTACAGGCTCGAATTCGAACTCTTCAAAGCTCTCTGCTGCTACTGATTTAGCGATCTTTCCGAGATACTCAGCAAATCTGTGACCTGCCCATCTGAGAGCATGGTTCATCTTCTGCTGCTCATAACGCTCGAACTCTTCATCAGTCTCTCCAACGAGGCAGATGTTGATGAGCTTGGACCAGTAAGTGTGCTTTGCACCTTCGCCGCCCATGTCGATGACTCCGTCTCCGAAGGATCCCCATGTGCCGCCTACTACTGTTACGCAGCAGCCCTTGAGAGCCTTGAGTTCACCGTCTCCGGCAGGAACGATTTCGTCAGTCACTCCTGGGAAGAGTGTTCTGCCATCAACACGGTATCTTGGCTCGATCGTTTCAATTACAGGTACGATCCTTGTGTCATCACCCGGATGAGCGATAACAATATCGAGACTTGTAATATGATCGTCAAGCTCCATCAGGTAGTCGACAGCAGCCTGCTTATTGATGGTGAGAACGCCATTCTCAAAGCTGTCCTGACTACCAAGAACTACATCCTTGACTGGGATGTTACCGATCTTGAGTTTCATTTACGTACTCCTTTCTTGTTGAATAGTGAGCAATACTTTTGTAAATTGGAGAAATAGTATTATTGAAAAACATGTTTATTAAACATGTTTTATTAACACGATTATAAAATTTATCAATCGCTCTGTAAAGTATTTTTTTAACAAGTTTAATCAATTCTTGTTTTTCTTAAGTACATGTTGGTACTATAAGGAAGAATTAACTTATTCAACAGTAAAGGAGTGCGTAAACCATGGGCCGACCGACGTTGTCTGCGGAGGCTATCATCAATAACAAGATCAGTATCATCAACGGTGCAATGGACATGATCAGGGAAAACGGCTTACAGTCTGTTTCCGCAAGATCTCTCGGCAGCCGTATCGGGATGAACAGTGCGCTGATTTACCGATATTTCAAAGATATCGATGAAGTCGTGCTGTTTGCCTGCGTACATGTCCTGCAGGAATATACCAGAGAGATGACACTGGCAAGACGTGATTATGATGCGTCGCATGAAGAGGTCTCAGACAAGGACATCTATATGCTCTCCTGGGAACTCTTCTGCAAGCATGCTTTTCACTATCCCGAGCAATACAACATACTGTTCTTCAGCAAACACAGTTCCAATCTGAATTCTGTTATCGATGAATACTACAAGCTGTTCCCTCACGGCAGAAATCAGGAAGACGATGTCATCCTCGAAGGAATGTACCGCACATCCAATCTCCGCGCCCGTAATCTTGTACTCCTAATACCGGTACTTGAGGGCAAGAAGTCTGATCGGGAAATCATTCTGATCAATGACCTGACCGTCTCATTCTTCTATGCTCTTCTTATCCAGCTGATCGGCAGAGATCAGGGTGTTACTGCCGACAGTCAGAGCAAGCGCATGCTCGAAGCATGCAGATATACGATAGAAACATGATTTTCTACACACGTCAGGCGCCGCAGGTACTTGAAGAGCTGCGCACTAACGGCAGATATGTCGTTAAAGAAGACTACATACGTGCAAAATACACGACTATTACAGAGCACTACGCCTCGCTTTACCGCAGGCTTACTTTATATGCGCGCCGGCTGATCGACATTCCGGCAGACACGCTCTATCCTGTCTGGCTGAGTCCTGAGGGAACCGATCCGATCCCTCCGTCAGATGACGAAGTTTTTCTCCGTCTGGATATCCCTGAAGGACACTATCTCCTTGCAGATGATGAAGTCTGGGGATATATGATCAACCACATGTACTTCCCTTCCGGCAAAGAGGATGAGCTGCGTCACGAAGAAGAGCTGGCAAGATACGGGATCTCATCACCATCCTCACTCATCAATGGTCCTGCCGGTAATTTCTATCCGCTTCTCAAGCAGAAGGTCCTGAAGAGCTGGGAGAAGGTATTCACGGAGAAACCTGCTGATCCGAGAAATCTGGTGGGTCTGTGCTGGGAGCTCCGTTCTGAATGGCTTATATGAGCCATTCTTTTTTGATCTGCCAGAGTCCCGCCTGAACTGCCCTCACACCCGAGAGATCACCTTGTCTTATCGCATCATCATGCCGGAACAATCTCTTCCAGCTTCCGATGATCTCACGTTTAACATCGGGATAGAACGGCTTAAGGACCGCCTCCGAGGCATCCCGTATCCCTCTCATATTGAGTTTGCGTGCAAATGCGGCTTCATCTTCAGGTGAAAGGCCGATATATGACAGTCGGAGTACTTTGTACCAATCATATTGGTCAAAGAAGACCGCCTCTCTGACCGGCACTTCCAGTTTCATTACCCTTCCGCCTCCGGAAAGATCTACCTGCTCCATAGAGGAAAAAGCCCAGTACGGATATGCCTTGTCATCCGGCCTCGGAACTATCTTCTCGGCCTCTCTTACATAGGCATCGTATGCCGTAAGGAAAATCCCCGCGCACTCTTCATATTTTGCAGAAACGTACTCTCTGCGCGAGAAGGCTTCGCCGTGTTCCATGACTGCATCCCATACGATTTCAGCCTGTGGTGAATATAAAATTATGTGATCACTCGCTGTACCCATTCTTTCCTCACTTCCCATACTATTCCGTAAGTCCCTGGGTCACCCGGCTCAGGCACAGGATCAAACAGCCGGTCCCAGCTGTGAATTATCTTGTTCCTGATTTCCGGATAGAACTGAGTCATTACAGCCCTTGCATCGTCAATTCCGTAATCATCAAGGAGCCTTCTATGCGCCTTTTCATCTTCTTCATCTGAAGGCAGATAGGAATAATTCGTAATCTGTGTCCATTTGATAATGTCGACCGCTGCCACCGCATCTGTATCGAGTTTGAGCTCAAGGATGGTGTAGCCAGGTTCAGGCATCATCGTAGCTTCTTTAAAAAAAGACACCCATACCGGATAGACAGTATCCGCAGGCTTTTCACCTGCAATCGGGACATGATCCGCAAGCCAGCGGTAGATATACAGCATCACAGGCGCAGTGTCTCCCAGTTCGCGGCGGATGTATTTTTCGTCCGCAACAAACCTTCCCCTGCTGCCCAGTTGCTCAAGAACAGCTGTATTCTGTTTGGTCCATACTGTTATTTCCGGCATGAGCGATGTTCACTTTCTGCAGGCAAAGGGGCGCACACTTTCGTGTACCCCCCCTTTGCAAATTCTGCCTTATGCTTCAGCGACCTGTTCACGAATAGCGTTCATCTCTTCGCAAATGTCGTCTACATCCAGCACCATTTCCATCATGCTGATCTGTTCATCATATACCGCCTCATCGATCTCTTCTTTGATCTCAGGCTCGCATATGTGGTAA
>JAFRGC010000064.1 GCA_017434025.1 Mogibacterium sp.
AAAAGATGCGCATAGCAATGTTTATATGCAATTTCATTATTCCCAAATAACAAAACAGCACACCCTTAGGAATTGTCCCATGCAGATGTGCTGTTTTATTCGATTTGCCCCTTAACAGTCATCTTAACTTAATGACATTGCGGCACATGCCGGGCTTTTTGGTTCATATCGTACCGCTTCCTGCGGTGTGTTTATTTCCAGCCCATGACCTGGCTGAACACTTCTCCTATCCGGTCTCTGATCACCAGATCGGCTATGCTGTCCGCCTGAGTCGCTGACATATTGATCAGCACCAGCTTCCTGCCTCTGAAGTATCTGATCAGGCCTGCTGCCGGATACACTATCAGTGTCGTTCCTCCGACGATCAGGGTATCAGCCTCCTCTATCGCTTTGACTGCACCGCTGATCACATCCTCATCCAGTCCCTCCTCGTACAGCACGACATCCGGCTTGATCCTGCCGCCGCACTTATCGCAGCGTGGTACGCCTTTTGACTCGAGGATCTTATCGACATCGTAAAACGCGTGGCAGTGCTCGCAGTAGTTGCGGAGTACCGATCCGTGAAGCTCATATACTGTCTTGCTGCCTGCCAGCTGATGCAGGCCGTCGATATTCTGCGTAACGACAGCTTTGACTTTGCCCTGCTTCTCGAGCTCGGCGAGAGCGAGGTGGCACGCATTCGGTTTGGCATCTTTGTAAATCAGTTTATCTTTGTAGAACTCATAGAAGTCCTTAGTATGCCTTACATAGAAGGTATGCGAGATCATCTCCTCCGGAGATACTTCTCTGCCGAGATCCATGTTATAGATACCGTTGGCGCTCCTGAAATCCGGAATGCCGCTCTCTGTCGATACACCTGCGCCGCCGAAGAACACGATGTTGTTGCTTTCATCAATGATCTTCTTCAATTCTCTGATCTCATCTGTCATCTGACCGGTCCCCCTTTCCTATACCTTATTATAGTGTTCTCTGAGCACGATAGCCTCGTATGGACGGAGCATCATCTCTCTGCCCACAACAGTCTTATCATAATTTGAAATAATGACTTCCAGGTCTCTGATCTCGAAATCGTCCGGAATGTGTGCTGCTGCAGGTTTGCCTGAGAAATTGCCTGTGATCAGCAGACGCTGTCCTTCGTAATTCCTGGAATAAGTCACGATCTTCGTATTGTCCGGATCATATTCCATTACCTCACCCAGCAGCGCAACCTTCTCAGATCTCCGTACTGCGAGCAGCTTCTGATAATACCTGTATATGGATCTTTCCGAAGCGAGATCCGCTTCGACATTGATCTCAGTGTAGTTAGGATTGATGGACTGCCACGGTGCTGCAGTCCCGGTGAACCCTGCATTGGCACCGGAGGTCCACTGCATCGGTGTTCTTGCGTGATCTCTCGCGCCGTGAAGTATGAGTCTGAATGCCAGTCCATGCGGCATGTGGAACTGTTTGGTCATCATATCGTATACGAAATGCGACACCGGATCCATCAGCTCATCCATGCCGGAAAAAGGTGAATTGGTCATTCCGATCTCTTCACCCTGATAGATGAACGGTGTACCCCAGCCCATGAAAGTGATCGTCGCCAGGAAGGTCGCAGCTTCATATCTGAACCTGCTTGTGTTGATGCCAAATCTGCTTACGCTTCTCACGCAGTCGTGATTCTCCAGAACGAGCGTGTTCCAGCCCTTCCCGTGATACATGATCTGCGGATAGAAGAGGCCTTTCTTGAACCTCTTGAGGTCGAACGGTCTAGGGAAGAACTTCAGCATATTATCCGCGTTCAGATGTTCGAAATCGAATATGCTGTCGAGTTCTCCGGATTCCTCCTGAATGTATCTGAAGGCATGCTCCGGATCAGGAATATATGATTCTCCGACCGTGTAGGTGTCATACAGCGACAGGGCTTTCTCATTCATCTCGCTGAGGAATTCATGCATCCTAGGCCCATCCACGAAATACTGTGTTCCCTTCTGGAATTCAAATTTCCTGCGATCATCCCTCAGCGGATAACTCTTGGAATACATATTGAACACATCAAATCTGAAGCCGTCAACACCCTTATCCAGCCAGAACTTCAGGATCTGAATGATCTCATGCCTGACGACCGGGCTCTCCCAGTTGAGATCCGGCTGCTGAGGTGCGAACAGGTGCAGGTAGAACTCATCGGTGTCTCCGATCCTCTGCCATGCCGGACCCGTGAACGATGATGTCCAGTTAGTCGGAGGCAGGAGTTTGGTCCCACGGTGTCTGCCCTTGCGTATTATATAGTAGTCCCTGTACAGAGAGTTCTTGTCCTCCAGCGCTGCCTTGAACCATGGATGCTGGTCGCTGGTATGGTTGAGAACCATATCCATGATGACCTTGAGCCCACGCTTATGACATTCTGCGACGAGCCGGTCGAAATCCTCCATCGTTCCGAACGCCGGATGGATCGCACGGTAATCTGAGATGTCGTAACCGTAATCCTTCCATGGTGACGCGTACAGCGGCGAGAACCAGATGGCAGTCACTCCAAGTTCCTTGATATAGTCGAGTCTCGAAATGATGCCCGGTATATCGCCAATACCATCGTTATTAGAGTCCTGATAGCTGATCGGGTATATCTGATAAACCACAGCTTCCTTATACCAGTTAGTTTTGACCCCCATGGCTCACCTCTTTTTCTCTATTTTGCGGTTATCGAGATCAGTGTAGGCAGCAGCTGCTTCTTGCGGCTCATGACTCCCGGCATATAGTATGCCAGATTCTTCTTCGCATACGGCAATTCTCTGTTGCCTTTAAAGTCGGAAGCGAGCAGTACGCTCTTCTCCCTGAGCACGTCAGTGACCATCAGCAGCGTCCAGTCAAGGCCTTGCTGTTCTCTGACTTTCTCCAGTGCGTCTATATACTTTGCGGCGTAATCGTTGACATTGTCAAGTGTGGTCACTTCACACTGTCCAATGCCCATACGGATTCCGCCGGATTCATACTTCTTGAAATCCGACATGATCGAATCGATCGGATCCTGTGTGGTCAGGTTATCTGTGATACTGAACAGCTTCTCGCCAAATTCCTCAATGCTCGGTATCTTGGCGAGCCTTGCCAGCATCTCGACGGTGCTGATATCCGATGCGGTAGTCGTAGGACTCCTCAGAATGAGTGTGTCCGCGATAATACCGGTGAGCAGGACTTTGGCTATATATGCATCAGGCATGATCCCGTTGCGGAGATACTGCTGATAGACGATCGTGCATGTACTGCCGAGAGGCTCCGCGTCGATGAAAATCGGTACATTGGTTGAAAGTGAATCCAGCCTGTGGTGATCGATGATCTCGATCACGTTGGCCGTCTCGATTCCCTCGACACTCTGCGCAGGCTCATTATAGTCGACCATGATCACGTTGTGAGCCGGAGCAGTGAGGAAGCATCTTCTCGTAACATACCCTTTGAAGACACCTTCGTCAAACACTGCAAGACCACGGAGATGCGAATTGAGGAAGATCTTCTTGACATCAGCGAACAGGTCGTCTGCCTCTATGGTCTCTGTCTTCTGTACCATCATCAGTTCTATCGCCTCTGCCATGCGGACCCTTCTTATCGTCTCCGCAGTTCCCAGAGATGTTATGAAAACGGATCCCTCATAGCCGGAGAAATCGACGTCAGGCACTTCGCTGTCTGCTGTGATAATGATCGCCGGCACCTGCTTGGCGGCAGCATATACGATATGTTCGGAACGGGCCCCCATGACAACGATGCAGTCTGTTCCTTTGTCCAGATAGGTGCGGAATGCATCGAAAGAAGCTGCTCCGACGAGAAGTGATCCCTCGATCACATCCTTAGAGCCTCTCTTGACCAGTTCCGCCGGAATGACTTTGAGGATATTATCGATATCGAATTTATATGTCGGTATCTCTTCCTGATTGTCTGCCAGGAACCAGCTTGTGATATCATCTACACTCAGCAGTCCTTTGAACTTATCACCGTCGTAGATAGGTACTACGGACGGTTTATCGATATTGTAGGTCTTGATAAGATCGAATATCGGCGCACTTGCCTGCAGGCGGCGGGCAGGCTTCATCATTACGTCCCTGACTTTGGGCCTGACATCCTTCATATATACGGGGATCTCAAGTTCCATGGCTTCCATCTGTTCACGCACACTGTCTGAGACCGGACTGCAGTGGATCGGAATATATTCATTTTCCGGATCTGTAAGGCTCTTGAGCCTTGCATAGGAAATTGCAGCGCACAGGCTGTCGAGGTCCGGATTGCGGTGTCCTGTAATGTAAACTTTACTCATACTGATTCTCTTTCTGAATTCTTCTATTTGCCTGCTTTGGCCAGTGTCTTGGCCATAAACTTTTCATTATCTATAATAAATCTCTCGTGCTTTCCCTCACCGATCAGTTCTTCATCGTCCCGCGCAGTCACACGGAAGACCAGTCTGCGCCTGTCGATCTCGATGAGTTCACTGTCAATATATATATGCGCGCCAAGGGGACTCGCAGCCAGATGGCTGATGTCAAGATGGATCCCGACAGTTCCTTTGCCCTCTTCCATATATGGCTCAACGCTCGACCAAGCGGTGTACTCCATCATAGATACCATGCGCGGAGTCGCATAGACCGGAAGACCTCCGCTTGTCATGCCTGATGCCGTCCTGTCCTCAGTAACGATCTCTTCAGAATATCCTTTGATGCCTGTTATTAATTCGCTCATTTTTCCTTCTTTCTCTATAAACGGCTTTGAATTACTGCTGATCGCTGGAGTCCGGACTATCCGATCCGGGCTTCCCTCAGCACCTGCAGATCTTCGGGTGTTGTCGCCCAGCTGGTCGCCAGACGAACGATGGTGCGTTCCTCATCGTACAGACCCCAGCGGTCAAACGTGACATACTGGCTGAGTTCTGCCATCTGTTCTTCGTTCATGAGGATCAGCTGCTGATTTGTCGGCGAGTCGATATAGAATTCCCAGCCTTTCTCAACTATGATCTCTCTGAGCTGCTCCGCCATCTCGATCGCATGTCTGCTGATCCTGAAATACAGGTCATCTGTGAACAGGGTATCGAACTGGATGCCCAGCAGTCTGCCCTTGGCGAGGAGCGCGCCGCGCTTCTTGATGGAAGTAACAAAGTGCTGCGGTTTGTTGTTCTTCGTGAAAACTACTGCTTCTCCGCACAGGGCTCCGACTTTGGTGCCGCCGATATAGAATACGTCAGTGAGCCTCGCGATATCCTGCAGTGTCACATCTGTGCTGTTGCTCATGAGGCCGTATCCGAGTCTTGCTCCGTCCATGAACAGCTGCATGCCATACTCATGGCAGATATCCGATATCTCTTCCAGTTCCTGTTTGCTGTACAGAGTCCCCATCTCGGTTGGGTGAGAGATGTATACCATGCCCGGGAATACCATGTGTTCATGAGTCACATCGCTGTAGAAGCTGACAAGGAACTCATTCAGATCATGTGGATCGAGTTTTCCCTGCTTCTGCGGGAGGCTCAGAACTTTGTGTCCCGTATACTCGACTGCTCCGGATTCATGCACATTGATATGGCCGCTGCTTGCGGTTATGACTCCTTCGCAGTCCTTGAGCATGGTGGAGATGATGACTGCATTGGTCTGAGTTCCTCCAACCAGGAACTCCACATCAGCATCTTCCAGACCACATGCCTTACGGATCTTCTCCTTGGCACTTGTTGAATACTTGTCCATGCCATATCCCGGCATCGCTTCATAGTTCGTCTCTATGAGACTCCTGAGGATCGCAGGGTGCGCTCCCATCGAATAATCGCACTCGAATGAAACCATGATACCCCTCTCTATAATCCATATACGTCTGCGATCTTGCTGCGCAGATATTCAATATAATAATCAGGATCGAACTTGCCTTGCATCACTCTCTCGAGCAGTTCTACCGGTTTATACATACTGCCGTGTTTCCAGATGCGCTCGCGATTCCAGTCATTGACCGGCCCGAAATCGCCTCTCCCGATGCACCCATCGACATCAACAGACTCTTTCATTTTGGCAAGGAACTGTGCTCCGTATGCGTTGCCGAGAGCATACGACGGGAAATAGCCGATCAGGCCGCTCGCCCAGTGGCTGTCCTGCAGCACCCCGTGCTTATCGTCCGGAACATCGACACCAAGATACTCCTTGTACATCCTGTTCCATTCCTGCGGCAGATCCTTGACTTCCAGCTCACCTGCCATTACCTTCTTCTCGAGTTCATAGCGGATCATGATGTGCAGGCTGTATGTAAGCTCATCTGCTTCTGTGCGGATCAGCGAAGGCTGGGCCTTGTTGACAGCATGGTAGAATTCCTCTGCGTCGTGGCCGGCCATCTGCTCCGGGAAGAGTTCCTGCAGCTTAGGGAATACCAGTCGACAGAAGCTCCTGCTCCTTCCGATGATATTCTCGTAGAATCTGCTCTGGCTCTCGTGGATGCTCATCGACACGCCACCGTCAAGAACGGTATACGCCAGTTCGTCGGCTGAGCCCGTATCGTACAGCGCATGTCCTCCTTCATGTACTACGCTGTACATCGAGCAGACAAAATCATCTCTGTGATAGTGTGTCGTGATCCTCTCATCAAAATGTGATCCGAAACTCGTAGTGAACGGATGCTCGGTTGTTGAAAGGCCGACATGTCCGAGGTCCAGTCCGATCAGCTCCATGAGATAGTATGCCAGCTCTTCCTGTTTGTCCTCAGGGAAATCGCCGAATCTGATGCTGTCATCCACCTGTGGATGTTCAGCGACCTCTTTGAGCAGCGGAACGATCTCGCTGCGGAGTTTGCTGAAGAACGCATCGCACGCTTTCTGGGTGAGTCCCTCTTCATAATCGTTGAGGCAGTGATCATAAGGATCGCGGTCAGGCTCGATGTAGAGGGCAAACTTCCTGGTCGTCGCAAAGAGTTCTTCCAGCAACGGGCGGAAAAGCTCAAAATCTGACGTTTCTTTGGCGGTATGCCACACATCATCAGCTCTGACAAGCAATTCCTGGAACGCGATGTACTCATCGATCGGAATCTTCTTCATGTCGCGGATCTCTTTGAGCAGAAGATGGACCATCCTCTGTTCCGCCTGATCCAGTTCATCCTTGTGTTCATCGAGGAACTCGAGCAGCGCTACTGTCTCGTCGCCGGTACTCAGTCTGTAGACCTCTTCCGAAAGGATAGATAGTGTTACCGCCCTGTTCTCCGCTGTGTCTTTCGGCGCCCCCGTGCAGCCGTCATAGTAAATCAGTCCCATCGCGTGCCCATACGCAGCCATTTTGCGCTGCAGGGCCATCAGTTCTTGTCTTGCTTTATCCAGATCCATTAATATATTGACTCCTTGCCTTTGTTATTTCATTCCTTAATTATTCATGATCGAATATAGTCTTGTGCGCGATCATATCGCCGTAGGAAGCTTTCCACTCATGATGAGGTTCCGACTTGTCATATGATGGAAGTGCATCAGCGTCCATATCGATCTCTATCATAAGATCATGCCTGTTGGATCTGTCCGAGCACGAATCATATACATCTACCGCATTGATCCCGTCAATATCCAGTGTCTTCTCGAACAGGGAACGGATCTCATCCGTATGGCTCTTCATCTGTTCCGGTTCTTTCCACTTTACGATGATAAAATGTTTCATATTGCCTCCTTATGCCCCTTCAAGCAGCTGTCAGTGTTTCGGCGCGTATCCTCCGGTATCAACTGCAGCCTTTACATCGCTTACGTTCTCCTGTGCAGTCTTAGCAGCACCTTTATTCCGCTTGCCGCCCGAAATGATACCTCCGAATATCTCCAGAAGACCCATGCTGAGCAGCAGTCCTCCGACGATATCGGTGAACCAGTGGACTCCGCAGTACAGACGTCCTCCTACCGTGACAAGAATGACCGCAAGGCAGACCAGTCTCAGCAGTCCGCTGATGAATCCCTTGCCGAAATACCGCCTGATCAGCATCATCGTTGCGCCGAACACAGTGACGATCAGCATCGTATGCGATGACGGATAAGATGCTTCCGGGTATGTTTCGCCCGGCATGATGATCGGTCTGTAGTTGATGATGAACTTCTCAAATCCTATATAAAGTCCTATCACGACTATGAACAGTAGGCCAAGCGCGAGGATTTCCCTGTCTACAGCAAACAGGCTCTTCCTCCTGATCAGCTGGATCAGTCCCGCGACAGCGAACAGAGCCGCGATACCGATCGCTGCATAGCCTAGCAGATCAGTGTGTTCATACCACTGCATATTGACGCCTGTCAGATCGTGAACTCTCTGGTTGAGGTGTGAAAACCCCACTTCTGTCCCCTGCGGTCCGATCGCCGCTACGTCAAAAGTCCTGACCAGATATGTGAATCCCCCGAAAAGCGCCAGCAGCAAAATTCCGCAGATAGTCTTCTTCATTATTGTTCCTGCTCCTCCTAAGTTGATCGATCGCACATAGAATCCCATTATTCTATTCAATAATAATATCACTAAACATAAGGCGTTGACAAACCCCGCAGAAGCAATGTTTCCACCTTTTGAAAGCATTGCTTTATCATCTGCCGTTATAATAAAATAACTGTAGAATTAAGAAGCAATTCCTATGTGTATCGATGGGTATTGGAGGAATTATGGATTATTTAAGAAATGACGCTGACAGGATCGTCGCTGCAGGTATTCACGCTGTTCTTCCGGATGCTGCTGTCAAGCGCGCGATCAAAGACATGCCTAAGCCGGAAGGGAAACTTATACTGGTCGCTATCGGTAAAGCAGCCTGGCAGATGGCCTCAGCAGCCTGTGATGTACTTGATGTCGATGACGGTATCGTGATCACCAAATACGACCATGTTAAAGAAGCTATCCCCGGCGTGACATGCTGCGAAGCCGGACATCCGGTACCGGATCAGAATGGGTTTGACGCAGCTGCAAAGGCGGTCGAATTGGTCTCCGGTCTTACAGCTGATGACATGGTGCTCTTCCTTGTATCAGGAGGCGGCAGCGCGCTGTTTGAATCCCCGGTCGTTTCGGGCGACGAATTGAAGGACATTACTTCACAGCTCCTCGCATGCGGAGCGGATATCGTTGAGATGAATACCATTCGTAAGCGTCTGAGCAATGTCAAAGGCGGCAGATTCGCGAAGATCTGCAGCCCGGCCAAAGTATTCAGCATCGTGCTGAGTGACATCATCGGCGATCCGCTTGATATGATCGCGAGTGGTCCTGCCTATCCGGATACTTCGACATGTGAACAGGCTCAGGCGATCGTAGCGAAATATGGACTGAAACTGTCTGAGGCAGCATCAGACGCCCTGAAGGTCGAGACTCCGAAATCTCTGGATAACGTAGAGACCATGGTCACCGGCAGTGTCAGAGAACTGTGCAAAGCTGCCGCTGCTCAGTGCGTTGTGCTCGGATATGAGCCTGTCATCCTGACAGACCGTCTTGACTGCGAAGCGCGTGATGCCGGTAAGATGCTCGGTGACAAGATCTGTGAGAACGCAGCATCTGCAGATAAACCTCTCGCATTTATCGCAGGAGGCGAAACGGTAGTTCATCTCACCGGAACAGGTCTCGGAGGCAGGAACCAGGAGCTGGCACTTGCTGCTGCACCGGTCATTGCAGGAAAGAATGCCGCTGTATTCTCATTCGGAAGCGACGGAACGGATGGTCCAACCGATGCTGCAGGCGGATATGTAGATGGAGATTCTCTTGCACTTCTTACGGAGAAGGGGCTGGATGTCTCTGAAGTGCTTGCAGATAACGACGCGTATCATGCTCTCAAGAAGGTCAACGGTCTCATCATGACCGGTCCGACAGGCACCAATGTCAACGATGTCGCGGTTGCTCTGCTGAGACCTCAGAACAAGTGATCCGGACAGCATTCTCTCATATAAACAAATGCGGCTGCTACAGCAGCCGCATTTTATTGCTCTGTTCCATCTCGAGAAGCGACCTCTTCCTGTCGATCCCTCCGGCATATCCTGTGAGGCTGCCATCCGAGCCTATGACACGGTGGCATGGTATGATAAGTGCCACCGGATTATGCCCTACCGCATTGCCAACTGCCTGTGCCGACATCCGGTCAATGCCCCTCTCTGAGGCGATCTTCCGCGCGATCTGCCCGTATGTCATCGTCCTGCCATACGGAATACTGAGGAGTATCTCCCAGACTCTCCTGCGGAAATCAGTAGCGTTGATGCTCATCGGCGGCAGGAAGTCAGGATCCTGACCTCTGAAATATATATCCAGCCATAGACTTGTCTGTACAAACACTTCCCGTGTGGTCTCATCTGCCGGTCCTGTCACCGGCTCACGTGACTCTTCCTCAGCATCTTCGAACCGGAGTCCCGTAAGTGTCTCGCCGTCCGATTCCATTATCATCATTCCCAATGGCGATCTGTATTCATCTGTATAAATCATCCAGCACTCCTCTCATCACGCCGCTATCCTCAGGTGCCTGTCTTCGTGCCCGTAATGAAACACCCTGTCTGACAGATAATCACCTCTCCCTACTGTCTCTTCATTGCCCTGTCTGAGCATTTCCTTGAGTTTCCTCACATCCCAGCCGGACGCATCCGGCACAAGGATCACCTCATGCACTGAGGATGGTATTACATAGTAACCACAGCCCAGAACTTCATGGATCCTGTCCATTACCTCAGGATAGAACAGGACCGCGGCTCCGCGGAACCGGCTGGTATTGGTCAGCACGAAAGCTCCTTCTGCAAATCCGGGAGTCCGGTATACTGCATCACCGTGTTCGCTTACGTCCAGCAGGTTCTCCGGTTCCAGTCCTCCGTAGACTTCCGCATCCATAAAGCGAGCCAGATCAGCCATGATCGGCGGTTCAAGAGCGATCGTATTCTCCAGTGCAGCGGTGAGCAATTCTTCTTTGCTGCAGCCCATCTCCTGGAGTATCCCTTCATTCACCGCTATCTTCCATTCACTGGTGATCGTCTCATCACAGTTGATATCCGCTACAAGAGCCAGTCCGTTGCCGACATCGATATACGGCCGCTCCTCCATATAGGTCCGGTTATTCCTGACATCAAGAAGCCTCACTGTAAGCCTCGTTCTGACGGAATCGAGGCTGAGATCCTCCAGCCGGTGCAGCGGCGGTATCGGACATGTGGCAGCCTGCAGGCATCGCATCTCAAGGTCTCCCCGGAGTTCCTCCATGCTCTCTCCGCTCTCATGTCTGTCAAACAGGTCATCGATATATACATTCGCACCTATCCCCGACCCTTCTTTCCTCAGTACAAATCCGTGCAGAATACTGTCGTTCGTCTTGACTACCTTCCCGTCATCCACCACGATATTGTCAAGCTCATTCGCTTCGAGAAACAGCTCTATCTCACGTCTTGTCTCAATCATAAAATCCTGCAAAGTCATCTGTTGTCCTCCTTGTCGATCAAGATCGACTCCATACTGCACTGTTCGCAGAGAGGTTTCAATAGGGTTGCAGGATATAGTGATTCTATTGTAGGAATTAGGGAAAAATAATTCTATCGGTCAAGTGATTCAGGCTTCCACCGGAACTTTTCAATGTCAACACATCCGTTATTTCTGAAGCTGATTCCTTCCGCTTCGAGCAGCGCCCGCTGTTCAGTCCAGCCGGGCACAGTACGCCCGGCATGATTGATGACCCTGTGGCATGGATGATCTCCATAACGGTCAGCCATGCTCATGATCTTCCCGACCATTCTCGCATTCTTCTCACGTCCGATCATTGCAGCGATCTGGCCGTAGGTGGCAACATGTCCGTAAGGGATACTGTCAGCGATCGATAATACTTCGCGGATCAGCTCATCATTAATCACGCGTTCTTTTCCGTCAGGGATCTGGCTGCAGCATGCTGCGGCTATGTCCGACAGCAGTTTCTCATATGCGTCTCTGACAGTATTTATATACGCTCCATTGTAGAGAGGATTCCTCAGCGGGGTGTACTCTTCGTCATTCATGACGTCGATGACTCTTCCTGCCACCCTTCCATCCTTGCTGACAGTCACTTCCGCGCGGAAATCACCGTCCATGAACAGAGTGCTGAACGAATAGCCGTCACCCTGACGAACAAATCCATACGAATTCATTTTGGCCGGATCGAAACGCATGCATATGAATGCTTTCTCTTCTATAGTCACTCCGGATCTCCTCCTGTTATAACACTCCACGCGCCGATAAGTCTGTCCAGCGTCCACTGCGCGTTAGCCGGACTGGTAGAAGGCAGGCACTCTGCGCTGCGTCCGGTCACCGGCTCTATATATCTGCAGTACAGCTCATGAGACTTGCGGCCGTTGCAGTAAATGCGTTCTATATTGCAGTTATCCAGAATGACACGGATATCGTTCGCCCTGACGTTCCGGATGCTCGAATCGGAAGAGCCTGTAATATCACAGCTGGCGATCGAATCCCACAGAGCAAGTCCGCTGCTGAGGATCAGATGCTTCTTCTCTTCTATCGTCTTCGGTACCGGCTGCCCGTAGATCGCAGCGATCACCTTCCAGAACCTGTTCTGCGGATGACCGTAGAAGAAGTTCTGCTCTCTCGATTTCACTGACGGAAAGGAGCCGAGTATCAGTACACGGCTGTTGCTGTCATATAACGGTCCGAAAGGATGATCCAGTCTGGTGTATTCCATTTCATTTCTCCATCGTCAATACTTGTCACAATTACAATACACGGAATGCGTGTCCTCATCAACACAAAAAGAGCCGTATGGAACGATCCATACGGCTCTGAACCGATATGCGGTGATATTACAGCATCTCGATGAATGCTGCGATACGTGTATTGAGCTGTGCAACGTCTGCAGTTGAGTAATCGGTCTCGACCATGAAATACGGTACGCCCTTCTTCTCTGTGCAGAATCTCTCGATGGACTTGTGCTCAACATTGTATGTGTGGCAAGCCTGAAGTGTCATCTCCAGAACACCATCTGCCTTGTACTCATCGATGATCCTGCCGAGCAGGTCATAGCGGTTAGGGTTAGGTGTCATTACAGAGCATCCGATATTGAGATATCTCTCAGCGAGTGCGCCCCAGATATCCTCAGCATCCTCGTCTACCAGCCTGTCATACTGCTTAGCACCTGTGCAGTTCTCCATAGCAACTACGACACCGCCGTTATTCTCTACAGCCTGGATGACTTTCTCAGTTACGCCTCCGATAGGGCATCCGGTAATAACGATACGAGGTCTCTTGTCGAGCATCTTGCCCTCGGCATATTCCTTCTCGATCTTCTCACCGATAGCATCCATCTCAGCTGCGATACCGGTACGGTCGAACTTGAACCCGCTGCCGTAGAGGATCTTGTACATGTCATGACCTGTTACCGGGCATGGATCCTTCTTCATGGTATCGATCAGCTGTTTCTTTGCAATACGGATACCGTTCTCGAGTTTCACTGCTTTGCGAAGATCATCGTCTGTGATCTCGATGCCGAACTTCTCTTCGATGTACGCCTTAAGTCTGAGACACTCGTCCTTGTAAAGCTTGAGACCGTTCTCACTCTGTGAATTAGGAAGATCCATTACGAATACATCCTTGAAGTCCTTCATGAGCTCGTACATCTTCTTCTTGCCGTCGCAGGTATTCTCTCCGACAACAATGTCACTGAAATAGAAGAACGGACATTTGTCAGCCTTCGCAAATCCATAACTGGATTTGATCAACGGACAGAGGTTTGCAGGCAGATCCTTCTCGGCTTCTGCAATAGTCTCTCCCGAAGTGGAGCAAAGTCCTACCGATGCAGCACCGGCAGCAAGAGCGATCTCCGTAGGGAAGTAAGTGCAGTATGCTCCGATTACAGGAATTCCCTGATCCTTGACCTTCTTGACATTAACGAATGCGTTCCTTCTTGCCTCAGCGAATTCTTCAAATACCGCAGGCAGATCCTTAATTACTTCCATCTCTACTCCTTTTCAACGATTATACCGGAAACTCTATCGAGATATCCTTACCCTCAGCAATATAAAGTTTGACAACTCCGCCGGAGAATGTCATCTGTGTTCCTGCAGGAACTGCTACTGCAGGTGCTGCTTCTGCAGGTGCTGCTTCTGCGGCTTCAGGATCCTGGATATTATCTACGATAGCAGGTGTGAGCGGTGTCAGGGAATCAGAAGTCTCCTTGAGTGTTGCGCCCAGTACCTGTGCGATGGTCAGACATCCATCGATATTCAGAAGACCAGTGTCGATCAGATCCGGGAAAATTGCAGGATCTTCCAGGTTGTGATGTGTGATCTCATTGCCGCCTTCCATTCTGCAGCAGAGAACCGCCGGGTCATTCTTGTGTTCTAATGCATATTCCAACTCAATTGACATACTATTTCTCCTCCCATTTTGACATAAAAGCATGAGGCTGGTCTGACACCAGCCTCATTTAAAATTCTATGTTCACCCAGTTTCATTGACAAATTGTCTATGTCAATCGATTCTGGCGATAGCATCAGTATTTTCAATAGTTCCGGGAGATCTATACTGTCAGGCACATCCGGTCTGGTTACAGTTCAGCCCTGTACTCCAGAACGTTCAGAACTGTCTCTCCATCGATCTGAGCAGCGCATGGCTGGGAGAATCTTACATGGATCTTCTTTCCTGTGATCACTTTGACCATCTGCGTGAGGGCAACGTGTTTCCCTTCGAATATCAGCGGGAAATTCTTGAGCGACTTCAGTTTGGACGGACTCATATAGACGATCACAGTCAGATGATCGCTCATGCGGTCCTGTCCGGGAGCCAGCATCATGCCGCCCCCACAGTACCTGCCTTTCATAGCCGGCGCGAGCCAGACATTGTCATACTCGTACTTCCTGCCATCGACTTCTATCCAGGCGTGACGAGGCTTGAAAGCATACAGCAGGCCTTTGATCGCTATTGTTGTGTAATTGATCTTCTTATTAGGTTTCCTGGCTTTGATCCTGTCCGCCTCTTCGCAACAGTATCCATCTATGCCGAAACTCATATTGTTGATGTATTTGTAAGCCTTCCCGTTGACCCATGCCGTCGGGAGATTCTTCAGATAAGGATTGAGCAGGACTTCTTTGCCCGGCTTCTCATTGATATCGTTCAGGAAGTCATTGCCCGTCCCGTTGCCGTAGATGTATACGTTGTTCCTGAGCTGAGATGTATCGACGTGATTGATCAGATAGTTGATCGTACCGTCTCCGCCGATAAGCACCACTTCATCATCGTCATCCAGATGCGCGAAGAAATCCGCATAGTCGATCTTAGACGCATCGATCGGTTCCGCTCCGGCGATCTCAGTTCTGATACCATTATTAGCATTCGGATTGTACAGATAGTATTTCATCAGTTTGCCTCCTCACTTTGTCGGATCTCACAACGTCCTGAGATCTGCAGAACAATTGCCTTTATCGATCTCCAGAACCGCATAGCAAGGATAGGTGCCTCGCCCTATCGATCCGGGATTGATGACCAGCACGCCCATTTGATAGGACATGTACTGCTGGTGGGTGTGCCCGAAAAGCGCAACATCAGCACCTGCCTCAACAGCCCGGGCAGTCAGTGTGTCCAGCGATGGTTCATATTTCACATTATACATGTGTCCATGGGTCGCAAAGATACTGACTCCCATGATATTGCAGATGACTGATGAGCTTGCCTGCGATCTGAAGTCGCAGTTCCCTCTGACCGCATAGAACGGAAGAGCCGGATACCTGTCCAGCAGCGCGTCAAAGTCTCTCTCTCCGTCGCCGAGGAAGAAACACAGCGCAGGACGTTCCAGCTCTATCGCTTTGATCATATTGCCTGCATATCCATGAGAATCAGAAAAAACACATATCTTCATACTTTTCAATAATCGGAGCCGCCACCAGGGCGGCTCCAGTTGTACTTGTTCTAACTAAGTGTCTACAGCCTGCTGTCAGCGCTTGCAAGACCGCCAAGCAGCTTCTCGCGTACTACGCGAACATCAGTCTCGCGTACTTTCTGACGCAGAGGCAGTACTGAACGCGGTGATACTGACAGCTCATCCAGTCCCATTGACAGGAACAGCTCTGTCAGCTCAAGATCAGCACCGAGCTCTCCGCAGATACCGCACCAGATGCCTTCTTTGTGAGCGTTGTCACATGCCATTTTGATCAGGCGAAGCACTGCAGGATGATGCGCGTCAAAGAATCTTCCCAGATTGTTGTTCTGTCTGTCGCATGCCAGCGTGTACTGAGTAAGGTCATTGGTACCGATCGAGAAGAAGTCAACTTCTTTGGCGAGGCGGTCACTGATGATCGCCGCTGCAGGTGTTTCGATCATGATACCGACATCTACTTCGTCAGAATACGGAATACCTTCTGCTCTGAGTTCTGCCTTGACCTGTTCGCACATCTTCTTGGCCTCTCTGACCTCCCATACAGAAGCAACCATAGGGAACATGATTGAGAGATGACCGTATGCAGATGCTCTGTACAGAGCACGGATCTGCGTGTGGAACATTTCCGGACGGTTGAGGCAGATACGCAGCGCGCGGTTGCCGAGTGCCGGGTTCTCTTCCTTAGGCAGCTCGAAATATTCGATCATCTTGTCTGCGCCGATATCGCATGTACGAATGACAACTTCCTTGCCTCCCATGTCAGACAGGACTTTCTTGTATGCTTCGAACTGATACTCTTCTGTCGGATAATCATCGCAGTTGAGATAGAGGAATTCGCTGCGGAACAGACCGATACCGCCTCCGTCGTTCTCCAGAACAGCATGGACATCTTCAGGATTACCGATATTGCAGTAAACTCTGATATCCTGTCCGTCCTTCGATACGTTAGCCTGACCTTTGAGCTGATTGAGGAGTTCCTGTCTCTTGAGGAGTTCTTCACGCTTCTTCATGAGACGCGCACGGGTCTCCTCGTCCGCCTCTATTACTACAGCACCGGTACCGCCGTCGACGATAACTTCTCTGCCTGCATACTCTTCCCTGAGCTGATCACCTACTCCGATAATAGCCGGAATGCCGATCGTGCGGGCGAGGATCGCAGTGTGGCTGGAGCCGGATCCGCCGGATGTAACAAAGCCGAGGATCTTGGATTTGTCCAGCTGTATTGTCTCACTTGGCGCGAGATCGTCAGAAGCGAGTACGACAGGAACGTCAGAATCGATACCGCCCTGTACCACGCCTGACAGGATGCCGACGATACGTCCGGAGATGTCTTTGACATCGGCAGCTCTTGCCTTGAAATAGTCATCATCCATTGCAGCGAATGCTTCCGCCTGGATCTCTCCGGCATCAGTAACAGCAGCCTCAGCATTCATGCCGCCCTCTTTGATGAAGCCTTCGATCGCTTCCTCATAGTCCATGTCTTCGCACATCATCTGATGAGTCTCGAAGAGCATTGCTGCTTCGTCGCCGGCTTCTTCGCGGGCTTTTTCTGCCAGAACTCCGAGCTGCTCGATCGCCTTAGCCTGTGCATCCTTGAAGCGCTGCCATTCGCCATCGCGGTCTTCTACTTCATAGCGGCTCAGTGCAGCAGACGCTCTCTGATAGAAATACAGAGGACCTGCAGCCACGCCTGTGGAAACGCCTTTTCCCTGAATCGTGATCATTTAAGATTTCTCCTTTTCATCTTGGATACAAAGATACGGCCGCCCGAAGGCCGCCGTATCCGGGTGCATACTAATTAAAGATTTGCCTTGAAGAAAGCTTCGATTGCAGCTGCTACTGCCTCTTCATCGCCGCCCTCAACTTCGACTTTTACAGTATCGCCCTGCTTGATACCCATCTGCATAAGAGCCATGAGCTTGAGCGCATTGACCGTCTTCTCACCCTTGGTGATTGTTACTGTTGAGCCTGCAAAGCCTTTGATCTCCTTGACAAGCAGACCAGCCGGACGTGCGTGGATTCCTACAGGATCAGTGATTGTGTACTCGAATGATTTCATGATTGTTCCTCCTATAAATGACTTATTTCAGTCCACACTCGACGCCTTCCAGATCGTCTGAGTTGGTGAGCAGCATGACGACTGTGTCGTTATAACCGGCTGCCTTGATCGCATCACGGTCGAACGCGATCAGCTTCTGACCGGCTTTGACTTCCTGTCCGTCTTCAACAAAGGCAGTGAAGCCTTCGCCATTCATGTTAACGGTATTGACACCGATGTGGATCAGTACTTCCATACCGTTCTTCTCAAGTGTTACTGCGTGCTTGGTATCGAACACCGATGTTACGGTTCCGTCGAACGGAGCATATACGATACCTTCTTCCGGTACGACTCCAACACCATCACCAAGGATTCCCATAGCGAATGTGTCATCAGGGATATCCTCACGTGCAATGACTGTACCCTTGGTAGGCTGAAGCATCTCGCCTGCAGCGCAGCGTACGACTGAAGGCATTGGTTCAGCAGTCTCTTCAGGGATCTCCTCGACTGGAGCAGCCTTAGGAACATCTTCTTTCCAGATCACCCATGTCAGTGCGAATGCGACACCGGCTGCGATCAGGAGTTCGACCAGATACAGTGGAACATTGTTTACTGCCGGAATCGCAGGAATACCTGTTACTCCATATACAGGTGCGCCGAGTTTGAACAGCGCGCCGAACAGAGCACCGACAGCTCCGCCTGCCATACCGCAGAGGAACGGCTTCATGAATCTGAAGTTGATACCGAAGATAGCCGGTTCTGTGATACCGAGTGATGCGGAAAGTGCTGACGGCAGAGCAACTGACTTTGTCTTCTGATTGTGGACTTTGAGGGCTACAGCCAAGCATGCTCCGAACTGAGCGAAGTTCGCTGCTGAAGCGATCGGCATCCATGTGTTCAGACCAGTCTGAGCGATCATGCCGGCCTCGATGACGTTGTACATGTGGTGCAGGCCCATAACTACTGTCCATGGGTAGATAGCGCCCATTACGAGTGAACCGAAGAGTGAGCTTGCCAGCCACTTAGCTCCTGCCAGTACCCAGTTCTCGAGGATCGAGAAGGTCGGTCCAATGATAGTGAATGTTACGAAAGCTGTGATGAGTACTGTGCAGAGAGGTGTAACGAACAGGTCGATCATCTCCGGGACTTTCTTATGCAGCCATTTCTCCACCGTCGACATCAGCAATACGGCCAGGATGACCGGGATAACGTGTCCCTGATAACCTACTTGCTGGACATTGAAGAAGAACAGATGCCAGGTCGGGATCTCTCCTGCTGCATAATTTCCTACGGTCCATGCGTTGATCAGTGCCGGATGAACCATCATCAGACCGATAACAGCGCCGAGGAAAATGTTGCCGCCGAATACTCTTGCTGCAGATACCGCTACCAGAACAGGCAGCAGAGCGAAAGCTGTGTTGGCTACGAGGTCGAGGAACGAATACCAGTCGGACTCGCCGAATGCTGCCCAGAACTTAGGGATCGCCTCTACAAGACCCATCATCAGACCTGATGCTACGATAGCAGGCAGGATCGGAACGAATACGTCTCCAGGGGTCTTAAGGATCTTCTTCCAGAGCGGCATACGGGATGCTGCGGCGGCCTTAACATCAGCCTTAGTAGCTGCAGAGAGCCCAGTGACAGCCAGGAATTCGTCATATACCTTATTGACGGTACCTGTACCAATGATGAGCTGGAGCTGTCCGTTAGAATCGAACAGGCCCTTGACGCCTTCAACGTCTTCCAGTGCTTTAGTGTCAATCTTGCTGTTGTCTGCGATTACAAGACGGAGTCTTGTCGCACAATGTGCTGCACTGATGATGTTCTCTTTCCCGCCGAGATGGGAGTAGATCTCTTCAGCGCACTTACGATAATCTAGTGCCATATAAGCATCCTCCATATATTTCCCTGCAGTTATCCAAATTGATAACCGCATTCAGTTAATTATACATAAAAAAAAGGGTTCTCACAATGAAAACCCCTAGTGTTTTATTATCCACGCAAAATGGTTAAATAAGTCCCAGCTTGCGGAACGCCCACATCATCCCGTCATCTGTCACAGCCGGGCAGACGAGGTCGCTCATTGCCTTGAGGGTCGGACTTCCGTTATCCATGCAGACGCTGTATCCTACCGTCTCGATCATCTCAAGATCATTCATGCTGTCTCCGAACCCTATTGTGTCCTCCAGCCCCATTCCGAAGGTTTCGGCAACAAGGCGGACGCCCGTACCCTTATCGAATTTCTTGTTGATCAGTTCACCGTTGATACAGTTCGCTCCGGCAAGATCCTGCACGAGGAAGGTAAATTCCTCTCCCAGCTCCTTCTCAGCAGGTGCCAGCTGCTCTGCGCCGGAACACATGAATACGACCTTATAGATCGGTCTGCCGTCATACTCCGCCATCGGACGTATGCCGAGATCTTTCTCCAGCGCTTCGCGCCAACGCAGCAGCTCACTGTTGCCGCCGGAGCTCTTCTGGAGGAACTCTCCCATTCCCTCATCGCAATAGCTTGCATCTCTGGCTTCAATGGTGCGCAGTACACCACCTTCAGCCAGTAATCTGAGCGCACGATCCTTCTGGCTCTCTGTCATCGGGCAGTCATACAGGATGTCATCTCCCGCAAAGACAAATCCGCCGCCGCTTGCGACCGCTCCGTCAAAGCCAAATTTGAGCAGAGGTTTGAGCATGTCGTAATTCCTGCCGGAACACAGGAAAACCTTGTGACCGCGAGCCTGTGCAGCACGGATCGCTTCGAGAGCACTCTCAGGCGGTTCGTTGCTGCCCGGTGAAGTCAGTGTGCCGTCTATATCAAGGAAAATAAGTTTCTTGTTCATCTTGTACCCTCACGCATTATAGATAAGTGCCATGAACTCCAGGTCTTCTGTCCCGTTGTTGGCTATCGAGTGGCCGGTGCCCGGTTCGATGACGCAGCAATCACCCTTGTGCACCAGGTGGACACTTCCGTCACTGTCGGTGAAAGTCCCCTCGCCCGCCAGTATGTAGTACGGCTCTGTCTCGCCTGTATGGACATGCCAACCGATCGACGTTCCCGGCGGCAGTACAAAGCGTGAATAAAGTCTTCCGTGTCCCATGAATTCTTCTTTGTCGATCACATGATAGCACATGACGGTGCCAACGCCGCCCTGGACCTCATGACGTTCCTGTGCAACTTCTTTTCTTACCATATTACTCACCTGCTCCTTTCTGTATCATTATACACCGACCGATCTGCCGATGTGATGTCTGATCACATGATAACTTGCTCGTTCCGGCGTTCCATCTTTCATTATACAAAGAAGAACGCTGCACCAATCATAATGTATACGGTCACCAGCTGCAGTCCTTCCAGCCAGTTCGACTCTCCGTCAGCCGCGACACGGTTCGCGATGAGGACCGCTCCGGTCACTGAAACCAGTTCAAACGGTGTGAACACGATGCTCATCGGCGTGAAGAACAAGCTGAGCAGAGTCAGTACCGGAACTACAAACAGGATGATCTGCAGGCTGGAACCAAGCGCGATCTCGATCGCCGCATTCATCTTGTTCCTGACCGCCATTATGACAGCGGATGAGTGTTCTGCGGCATTGCCGATGATCGGCACCAGGATGATACCGACAAAAGTCTTACTAAGCCCCGCACTTTCTGCCATTGGCTCGACTGTTCCAACGAAGATCTCCGACAGAACCGCTATGCATATGGTAGAAGCGATCAGCAGACCGATCGCGCGCGGCAGACTCGCAGGTTTTCCCTCTCCTTCATCAGATGGGACGGTCTCCTCGTAAAGCGAACGATGCGTCACGAAGGAGAACACGAACTGCATGATATATACCAGGAGCATCAGCAAAGCGATGATGATGCTGAGTCCTTCGTACTGCGTATTAAGGCTTTCCTCAGGAAGAGTGTGAGTGAAGATCGCCGGGATCGACAGACCGAGAACCGCCAGCAGAAGCATGCTGGATGTGATATTGATTGAATTTTTGTTGAAAGACTGGGTTTTGTATTTCACACCTCCGCACAGCATCGACAGGCCGAGGACCAACAGGATATTGCCGATCACGGAACCGGCAAGGGATGCTTTGACAACATCAAACAGGCCTTCCTTCATAGCGACGAACGCGATGATCAGTTCTGTCGCGTTCCCGAATGTCGCATTCAGGAGTCCCCCTATCTTCTGGCCGGCGAAACCGGCGATATCGTCAGTGCTCTGGCCCATCACCCCTGCCAGAGGGATGATCGCAAGAGAACTGCACGCAAACAGCAGCGGATCGGAGAAGCCCATGATCTTCCCTATGATCGTGACCGGTATAAATACCAGCAGAATGTAGAGATATTTCACTTGTCAGCCACCTCCGTTCTTATACTAATGTGACGTTCCCGTCCTCATCCATGAGGAACAGTTTCAATGACCCGTCCCTTACCATGGTGATGTAATCCGCTACGCTGTTGATCTCAGTCTCACTGCACACGCCGGCTATCTCAAGTCTGAGACCCTTCTCCCGCAGCCTTGCGAATACTTTGGCTCCATAGTGGTTGTCAGAGCCGGCAGTTCTGAGCAAGCCGTACTTCTCTGCATATATCTCTGCCATCTCACTTGACTCCCACGCCTGATAGGAGTTGATGACTTCCACGCCGTGAACAGATCTCGGGAACAGGCGGATATGGTCGATGTAATGCGCTTCCCTGTAAGGATGGGCCTGAATCACAAGTGCCCCGGCTTCCATCAGGTAAGGCAGCTCATCTGTCTTCTTCATGTCCAGGATCTCCGGATGGGCTTTATACCAATCCTTGTCCAGTCCGTAGATCAGGAAGTCTGTTCCTTTACAGGACAGTTCCACTCCCGGGAAAACCTTGATCCCGAGCTCGGCGCCTATCCTGACACCTTCTTCATAATCAGAGAAATAATAATCGATCTGCTCACAATATGGTAATGCCCTTGCTTCCGGGTTGATATTGCCGTCCAGGAAGTGATTGGTTATAAAGATCCCGTCATAACCGAAGCGCTTATAGAACCTTACGGTTTCCTCCACGGACGCTCTTCCGCATTTGCTGACCGGTGATGTATGGCAGTGCGTTTCATATCTGTACATTGATCCTATGTCCTCCTGCGTCATACTCTGTCTTTGAACCAGATCCGTTTGGTAAACAGGTAACAGACCGGTATCAGAAACAGATAGACGGCATATGGTATCGCTTCCGCGCCGACTCCCATGAATGTCAGCGGCACTTTGCAGCCAAGGCACCATGGTATGAACCCTGCCGCCACGATACTGGAATTCTCTATGTCTATGGCAAGCTCCTGCTTATTCCCGCCGGTTTTCCTGTATGGCTCCGACAGGATATCTCCGCACAGAAGTGTTGTGATCGTCTGATTGCAGAACAGGATCGTTCCTGTGATCCCGAAGATCAGGCAGGTCGCGAATCTCCCCGTCTTCCTGCAGCTCTTCTCAAGTCCGGCATACACAGGCTCCATCATCCCTGTGCAGCTGAAAATACCTGAGTATGCACAGGATATAATGAGTATGATCACGACTTCCACCATGGAAATGACCCCGCCTCCGTTGAGGATCGCTCCGAGGCCGGCGTCTGCGGATCTGTATCCCATAATGCACGTTTTCAGTATATCAAGTATGGGCATCCCCTGCACACAATAGGCAATTACTGCTCCCGCAGCAGCGCTGACGAGGATCGAGGTCGTGACAGCCAGCCTGAAAAGAGGGAGTATCAGCATAAGGACTGCCGGTATGAAGGCGATCACAGAGAGCGAAAATGTATCCTCCAGTGATCCTATAATGCCGGCATCTATATCGCCGATAGGATTCCTCACAGAGAGGAACGCGTATATGCATAGCGTCAGCACGACAGGTATCACACATGTCTTCATCATGTATTTGACATTCGTCATGATGTCTGTCCGTGTTACACCCGCTACCAGATGAGCACTCGATGCCACCGGTGATCCTCTGTCCCCAAAATATACTCCTGACAGTATCACGCCTGCTGTGATGACAGGATTAACTCCTCCGCTCCTTGCGAGCGCCATAAATATGACTCCAAGCGTTCCTGTTACTCCGAAGGATGTGCCCAGCGCATAGCTCAGGATGCATGCCAGCAGGTATGTTACGACCAGGAACATAGACGGAGTGATGATGCGGATACCGTAGTAAATAAAGACAGGGATCGTTCCGGAGATCCTCCATACCGCAGTGATGAGCCCGATAATAGTGATCACCTTGATCACTACAGCGGATTCTTTCACAGACTCCATCCCGCTCCTGAAGATCTCCTCAAGTGTAAATCCCCGCCGCATTCCGAGGATCACGAAGATCGCAAGGCCAACAAGCAGCGCCGGTATCATCGAGTATCCCAGCGCTATGCTTGCCACCATGCATGTTATGAATATGATGATCCCTATCGCAAAACCCATCCTAAATCAGTTCTATGAAGCTTGTCTGCTATCCCAGTCTCTTGCCGTTCAGCCACAGAGTATCCGGAGACAGGTCGTCTGTACTCGCGCATCCTGTATAGCCCATCAGCAAAGCCAGATCCTGGTTCATTTTGCGCACATATTTCTCGACACCTTCCGTGCCCTCCTTGCTCAGCGAAGGCATGATCGCACGCCCTACAGAAACCGCTTTCGCACCCATAGCCAGTGCTTTGTAAGCATCCGCACCGCTGTTGATCCCACAGTCTACGAAGATTTCCACATTGCTGCCTTCCAGGGCTTTGCATATCTCCGGAAGCACCATCAGAGGCGGTATTGCAAATGGCATGCGGCCGCGGTGATGGCTCACGACAATGCCTCTGACTCCGCACTCGGCGCATTTTACGGCATCTGATACGCTCAGCACCCCCTTGACTACAAACGGGAGCTGTGTAGACGCCACATAAGCGCGGAGATCGTCCTGAGTCTGACGCTTCATCGGGAAATCAGCTACTACATCATAACCACCGTCATCGCCAAATACATGATCGATGTCCATTCCGACTGCAAATGCGCCATTCTTCTCAGCAAAAGCGATCTCGTCGAACACTTTGTCTGTATCTGCAAACGGTTTGATCACTCGTACGGTTCTGGCTCCTGTTGCAAGGACCTCGCCGAAATCATTATTGTCCGTCATGCCTACCCAGTTGACCATTCCCAGATTCCGGGCTGCCCTGGAGTACTCTATCATCGCGTTTTCACGCTCCGGAAGGAATGCCCTCAGGAAGGAAAACGCCGGCATCATAATCGGGGTGCTGAATTTCTGACCGAATATCTCAGTCTCCAGAGAGGCGGTCTGTGCATCGATGATACGCTCCTCGATCAGAATAGAATCAAGATACTTCCTTGTTATCTCATTGGCGTCTGCAGGGTTGATCATTTTCTTGTCATTCATGCGCTAAACCTCCTTTCATACTTAATGATACCGTTCATTTTCAAGTCTATAACGAATCCAGATCGTCACGAATACTATAACTGAGAACCGGCGCGCAGGTAATCATGACCGACTCCTGCCGGAAGAATGTGCACAGATCGCGAGCGATCTCATATACGATCTCCTTCGGTGTACCGATCAGTGTGATCAGGAGTGTATTCTCATCCACCCAGGTGCCGTCATCGTGAAAATACCCGCCTTCGATCACCTGTATCGAGAAGGGTGTCTTATAGCTCTTACAGACTTCCTTCAATATAGATTTATATTTCTCCGTGTCAAAGCGCTGTTCATGGCTGTCTTTGTCACGAAGCCCCACATAGATCCTTGCTTCCTGCATGATTATCCTTTCCCGGCGGCTGCCGGCAGCAGCCTGCTTCTCTCATATGTATATATTATACGGTATATTGTTTCGCACACACCAGCCTTTTCATACTTTACTTTTTCACTTCCGGATCACTGTCCGCAAAATAATAAAGATGCTCCGTCAGGAGCATCTCAGTCTCACTCACACTTCCCGCAGTCACTGCAGCCGTTACAGATCAGTTTCATCGCACATTCTCTGCAGTTATCACGATAATGTTTTACATATAGTCTTTCCTCAGGTATCGGCAGACCCCAGCTGTCGACAAGATCAAACTCCATAGGCTGGCCCTGGTAATTCATGCCTGACTTCAGTGCCTGGCTCGTCTGCAGGCGTTTGCCGTTAAGAGTGTACTGTTTGCCATCCTTTATGAATACGGTACCGGTCTCCATGAAGCAGAATGTAATGTCTCTTGATTCGCATTCTTCCCGGAGTGATCTCACCCAGTCAAAATTGCATGGCCTCTTGCCTCCGTAGTTCTCGCCTCCGCAAACGACCTGTTCGATCCGTCCGCTGTCAAAGTATTTGCCGAGTTTCACCGGTCCCAGTATCGGCGCCACATAGATCCCTTTGTGCTTGAACGGCAATTCCAGCAGGATCGGCAGTCTCTCGTCAGCCCTTTTCTGATTCTCTGTAGTCACATTCAGGAAGATGTTGTCCCATCCGTCTCCCCAATCCGGAGGAAGGCACTCTGTAATACGCTGCGGTCTCTTCGTCACCAGAATGAATATCACATCACTCCTCATGCGCATGATGTCCCAGGCCTGGCCGCGCCACGGGTCCGCTTCCCTGAGGAAGAAATCCGAAGTCATGCAGACGCTTATCTTCTCCCCGCTCTGTATCTTGTATCTTCCTTTTCTGTCTCTGGCAAGCGGATATCTGGCATTTGAAGTCAGATAGATCTCCGAGCCCTTCTTATCCCTCATGTCATCGAGGAAGTACATATAGCAATTCTCGCAGCCCTCACTGCACTTGACACATCCGTGCCATGGGTTCCATATATCGTGCATCTGCGTGCCCCCTCTATTCTGTCTTGTTCCTGATGTACATGATGATCCCCATGATCACGATCACTCCTCCGGCAAGCTGATTCCACGCAGGAACTTCCCTGAACAGGAACAGCGCCCATATCGATGCAAAGACCGGCTGGAAAATTTTGATCATAGCAACCAGCGTCGGACTGACATATTTGAAGGACCAGTTGTATATACTGTGACCCATCAGACTGTTGAACACCGCCATCAGCAGTGCCATCAGATAGTTGATCGATCCATATCCGGTAAAATGATACGGAGATACCAGCACCATCAGGTCCAGAATGATCGCTGCGCTTCCGTAAACAAGCAGGGAGTATACGTTGTTGGAAAGACCTTCTCCCCTCACCTTCGTCCCAATAATAGAATAGCTCGCCAGCATAAGGCCGCTGACAACTCCGATAATGTTGCCAAACAGCATACCGCCGGACTGCAGGCCTCCCTTGGTGTATGCTACGAGAACGCCTCCCACAAGCGCGACGAGGATGCCTGTCCTGCTCCATCTGCTGAATGTTTCCTTGCCCGTCATAGACATGAACAGAGCAACGAAAAGCACTTCCAGTCCTACAAGGACTTGCGAAGCAGCAATCGTTGTGTTATGCACGGACAGAAAATAAGTCCAGAAATGGAGTGCGAGGAAAAAACCGCTCAGAATACACCAAAGCATTGTCCTCCTGCTCATCTGGCGCAGCTCCCTGCGATACGCCGGACTTCCCAACACAACCGGAAGCATCATAAGTGTAACGAATGTTTTACGGTATGCCGCGAGAACGAGCGAGGGGCAGGTGCTGTAACGTGTGAAGACCGAGGATGTGGACGTACTGAAGCACGCGAACCATACTAAAGCAAGAACCAGGGATGTGTTTCCTCTTCCCTGATCATCTGTTGTTTTCTGTTCAATATATAAATTCTCTTCCGGTCTCTCCATATTCCGCCAACTGTATCCTTATTGATAATTCTGGTTATAAGGACATCTCTTGCCCAGACATTCATGGTTTTCATCCGAGAATGTACACACGATCCTCTCCGGAACTTCCATCCCGATACCCATTTTCTCTGATACAAATTCTACTGCCGCCAGAATGGCTGTAAAGGAATTCCGCTTGCAGCACCGCGGTCCCCCGTAGGAAGCGATCTTCGCCAGAGCCCGAGATGTCGCCTCATTGGACCAGCCCCACGTCTTCGATGACAGCGGAGTCGTATTTGTTATGATGCTAATGAACATACCAACGCTCACCGCTGCGCCGCAGCACCCCCAGAATCCGCAGGATCCACCGGGATACTGTTTGCCGCGCTCATGCATCTCTGTCAGAGCTTCCTTAAGATCGATCTCTCCTCCGGCATTTCTATATGCTGTCAGCAATGCTGCTCCTACCATAGTATGGTGCTCCGGCCCATGCATATAGATGAACGGATCTTCCATTATACTCTGTGCGATCCGGATCGGATCTGATGAACCGGTCTTCAGGCAGAAACTGATGATCGCTTCTATCCCTTTCTTCGAATGGCAGTCATCACAAACGTAGTGTCCATCCTCACAGCAGGCGTAACTCGTGAACTCCTGATGGCAGAAATGGCACTTCATCAACTGCGGCTTTGTATAATAGATCAGCGGTTTTCCGCAAACCAGACAAGCATTGTCGTTTTTCCTCATGATCCCTCCTCAAACAGTTTCCGACACAGTCTCGATGGGTGTCATTTCAACAGTATGAGAGTTCCGCCTCCAGAGTACCTCTCCATATAGCAGCAACGCACAATAATATATCTCAAGTGCCAGGATCTTCATGATCATATTGCCAGCCAAGTCATAGTACGCTGCTTCCTTTCTTCTATAGTAACGTCTTCATCTTATACATGATACCACTAAAACACTGCTTCTGGTAAGCTTGATCCTCTGCTGATTTACTTGAACAAACATGCTGATAATATGGTATGATTTGTCTATAATTATTAACCTTTTCTTTTGGGATTTCCGCCTGAAACGAGGGACTGAGATGTACAAAGTTAAGATGAATGCTTACGAAGGCAAGGACAGCTATATATTCGTCAGCTATGCTCATAAGAATGCTGACCTAGTCCTGCCGATAATAGATTCTCTGTATGAAGCGGGATACAGGATATGGTTTGATGAGGGTATCGAGGCAGATGCCGAGTGGCCTGCCTATATCGAAGACCATCTCAGCCGCAGCTCTGCGCTGTTGGCATTTGTCACATCTGATTTTGTCGACTCCTCCAACTGCAGGAAGGAGATCACTTATGCCCTGAATAAAGACATCCCACTGATCTATGTGATGCTTGAGGACACACCTCTTTCCAATGGACTTGACCTGCAGCTGGCTGATCAGCAGTGCATCAACACTTCCAGGATGTCCACGGAGAGGTTCTACGAGAAGATCGCACAGGCAAGCGCTCTCCAGGAATGCCGATGGAAGAATGCCGACGGCACAGAGGTCAGACCTCGCAGGATCAGACTTCGGAAGAAGAAACGCGGCAAGAAGAAAGAGATGTCACTTGGAGGCCGCATGATCTCCACGACGTTCAAGTTCCTCCTCGCGTTGTTCCTGGTGTTCGTAGTCGTCATTGCCTATGAAGTCGTACGTCAGTTAAACAACGATGATGCTGTGTCAGGTGAAATGCCGACAGAAATAGCACATACCTGGGAAGAATCCGCGAACGGAGAGCGGTATTGTACTACCTGCGGAGTCGAAACAGGAGAGATCGACGAGGGCGCTCGCCCGCTATCAGGTTACTGGGCTTCAAAGCAGATCAACCTCAACGGATATAATTCAAGCGTATTTATTCCTAACTCAGTCGTTACGAGCTGTACCAGTATGCAGGCAGATCTGCATGTGAGGAACTACAGCGGTTACCCGTTTGGCACTTACCTGCTGTACATTCGCGTTGCAGACGGCAGCTGGCAGATCGCGGGCAGCATGGAAATAAATGAGTCTGCTGCCAGCACGACAGAGACTCATACATTTACATTCTCTACGCCGATCACCTTCACAGGTCTTTCTATCGCACTCAAAGACACAGGGAAGACATATCAGCTAGACTACGATCTCACGTTCAAGGATGTCCGCATCAAATACTGATGAAGGACCGGATCTCTTCTAAGTCAGCCAATGCGCGGTAGAAATCTTCTGTAAATGGTTCTGCATCATATTCAAACAGAACGATCACGAAATCTCCGGACGTCTCTGTTTCAAATGAGATCTCACCGGTGTACGGATCGTACTGTGCGCTGTATGCGGTCAGTTCGCCATTCTCATCTGCGAAGACAGCATATAGGCTGTCTTCCGGAAGCTGGGAAGGATCTCCCCAGGCTTCTGGAACTGTGAACCGGAAAACCGCTTTCACAGCATTTCCGGCAAGATCAGTGACGGCCGCACCGCCCCGCGTTACTGCGAGATTCCAGATCCGCTGCGTTTCAGTGCCTGACTTGGCTGGATCTGCAGCATCTGGTTCCCGGACAGTGATGGTCACAATAAACCCACCCGCTTTGACTGCAGACACAACACTTGCTGCAGTCTTCTTTTTTGTCGCAGCTTTGCGGGTAACGACAGTATCCGTTCTGGTATTGGTATTGGTATTGGTTTTGGTTTTGGTATTCGTGTTTACGTCAGTATTCCCGTTTCCGCTGTTGTTATCGCTATTATTGTCAACGTTGCTGTCTTCCTCCGGCTCTTCCGGAACAGGCTGTCCGTTTGAGTAAACAATTGCGCTTGCGCCGACATGCACAGAGCCTGATCCAGGGCCGCCGATCACACCGCTTCCGGTATGTGAAGTACTGACATGGGAAACTGATGAGCCTCCCTGACCGCCCTGAGTGGAGCAATACAGCATCCTGATCATGAGAACGCCATCATCAGCAGAAAAAGTTTCCGGATCACCAAGCCAGTAAACCTCATGTTCAAGGTTGCAGTATATTACCTCAACCGCAGGATACCCTCCGGCAGGATGATAATCATCGCTGGTATAATCATATTCCTCAGGATGCAGATCATACGCTTGCATGAAAGATTCACATGTATAGTCTTTCTTGTCCTTGCTTAAAGGCGCAAGAGTCGCTATGTCATTTTTGATCCATGAGCGGGCCGGTGTTCCATCAGATTCCTGTGAGTAGATCACATCGCATTTTAACACGGGGATCTGAGATGCAGTCACACGGGAAAAGGCTTCCTTCTGTGTCATATTCAAAGGATTCAACGATGACTCCATGTCGATATCGCTGATCAATACCCGGGAAGCATATCCGTCAGGAACCAGCGGCAGAACATCTGTCTTTTTTCCGGTATAGTAGACGAAACCCGCGAGTGCGGAAACAGTACCTCCGGTGATCGTCCCGCTGATCTCAAGGAAGCAATCCTCCAGAATTCTGCGAGGTGTACCCCGCCACTGACCAGCATAGTAATAGTCGTGTTCATCGCTGAGTATCTCAAGGCGGCTCTGCGGACTGAGGTCGATATTTCCGATTTCGTTAAGACCAAAGTTCAACGATTGCACTACGAGTCTGGTGTTTCCCCGAACATTCAGCTCAGGCACAGTAATACCATATCCGTTCAGATATATGACACTGTCCTTGACTGTTGCAGAAACACTCGGTTCCTTATCGAGATCCAAGTTGCTTATTGTCAGGGAACCGCCTTCGAGAAGCAGGTCCTCCGAGAGACTTCCGCCGGCTGCCAGCTTGATTTTTGACGACTGGACCTTTCCGCTTCCCGAAAGGCTGCCGCCGTCACTGATATCCAGGATCCCGCCTTCCACAATGCCCCGGACATCCAGACTCCCCCGGATGACCATCTCTGCGGCTGTCGTATTGGCCCCCATGTTGCGCGAAACACCTTTCAGCATGACAGACCCGCCGTTTTCCACGATAAGGGTACTGTTATTTCCGAGGATCAGTCTGGACGCATATTCTTTGACTGTGACGTTCCCATTCTCGTGGGTAGGATAGCCGGCGTCGTCAGGTATGAGCGTCGGATAGATCGTGGTATCTGTCACAGTTTGTGACGAACCTGCCGGAGTCCAGGTTTCTGAGCGGATGCCAATTGCGCTGAGTGTGAGGGATGACCCGTCCGGTACCACCAGCCTGACATCTTCCAGAGAATAGTCTTCATCGAGGATCCCGGTAATACCTTCATTTATGAGCCGGTATGTGCCATCTTCCTGTAACACGAAAACAGCAGCGCTTCCTTCTGTATATAAAGCGGTGTTTGTACCTAAAGTCAGGTACCTTCCTTCACCGATATCTATACTGTCGATCAACACAATGCCAGTGCCGGTGATCCTGTATGAGCAGTCTCCTGTCAATGCTCCTATCCTGTTGACTCCTGCAACAGCCAGATTAACGATGTTTCCATCCGAGCAGAGTTCAGTATCACTGCCATCAAAATCAACCATGGCGATATACTTCCCGGCTACATTTTTCCATCCTTTGCCGTCTGACCAGTGAGATGACTCATCATCCCCGGAACTGTATGAAGTATCAACTTTGAGGATCTTTCTGTCGGAGGCGCCCCCTATAGTGTCTTCCGGATCCCCATCAGCTGCGGACTGTACGTTCACCTCAGGCGCTTCGGATGCAGCGGAACCTGCTGTGACGGCGACTCTTCCGGAGTGCTCATCTCGGATATCTGGCTCTCTTCCCTGCTCTGTTCCTCCGGATCATCTTCCGCCGCATAAGCGGCCGCTGTATTGAAAAGCAGCATTCCCAAAATCAATCCAAAACAGAAGAATCTGCGGATCAATATTTCAAATCTCTTGTTCATAGTCCCAGCCCTCCTGATAGGTGTTTTATTTACTCATTATATCATTTTTTTATTGCTGTCTCTCATGGAATGCTCCTAGTACCTGATAATCTGAACGATCCAACAGATTCCGCTTATATACCCCGTGTTTTTCATTAAAACCTTGTCATTTCCGGCCCGATATGTTAAGAGTTAACAATATATACAATAATGAGAAAACAATTGGAGAGATCCTATGGATATATTTGCTAAATGCTATGAAACAACAATAGCAGATGAGATTCGAGAAAAAGGTATCTACCCGTATTTCCACGCATTGGAGTCCAGGCAGGCTACCGAAGTCATAATGGAGAACAAGCGCCGCATCATGCTCGGCTCTAATAACTACCTCGGACTGACCACTCATCCCGAAGTTATCGAAGCAGGTGTCAGGGCTTATGAGGAATACGGTTCGGGCTGCTCCGGTTCGCGTTTTCTGAACGGAACATTGAATCTCCACCTGCAGCTTGAGAATGAGCTGGCTGAATTCCTGCGCAAAGAGGCTGTTATGACCTTTTCCACCGGTTTCCAGTCTAATCTCGGCATTATAAGTTCAATTGCCGGCCGCAATGATTATGTCATCATGGACAGGGAGAACCATGCCAGTCTGTACGACGCATGCCGCCTCTCTTTCGGAAAGATGCTCCGCTTCCGGCACAATGATATGGAGGACCTGGAACGCAAACTCGAGAAGGTTCCGGAAAGCGCGGGATGCCTGATCGTCACCGACGGTGTCTTCTCTATGGGCGGTGATATCGCAAATCTGCCGGAGATCTGCAGGCTTGCAAAACAATACAATGCGCGTGTGATGGTCGACGACGCTCACGGTCTCGGCGTGATCGGCGAAGGCGGCCGCGGAACTGCCAGTTATTACGGGCTGGAAGATGAAGTTGATATCTATATGGGGACGTTCTCCAAATCCCTGGCTTCTCTGGGAGGATACATGGCGGCATCCAGCCGGATCGTCGACTATGTGAAGCATTCCTCCAGGCCGTTTATCTTCTCAGCCTCGATCACCCCTGCCAGCTGTGCTTCAGCTCTGACCGCATTGAGGATCCTGAAGGAACACCCTGAACTTCCGGAAACACTGCAGAACAGAGCGCTGTTCATGCGTCAGAAACTGCGTGAGGCCAATATCCGGACGAAAGAAACCAACGGCGAGAGGATCCCTATCATTCCGATCTACACTTACAAGCCGTTTACTACACTGGCCATCGCCAAAGAATTATATGAACGCGGCGTTTACGTAAATCCGTCTCTGCCGCCTGCTACCCCGCCGGATGAATGTCTTCTGCGGACAAGCCTGATGGTAACACACACGGAAGAGCAGATAGACAAGGCGGTCGCAATTATCGCAGACGTTCTGCACGATCACAAGATCGGTATTTGAACCCTTAATATTTACAGCAGAAGAGCGTGTTCATTGCAAAACACGCTCTTTTCTCTTTACCTTACCGGTCAATCGTCATGATCGTGATCACCGTGCTCGTCATGATCATCATCGTCATGATCATCATCGTCATAATCGTCATCATCATGATCCTTTTCTGATCCAGCGATCTCGCCCGTTGACGCGATGACATCGTATTCGTATTCCTGTCCACCGCTTCTGAATTCCACCTCGTAGATGATGGCCCCGTTCTCACAGTCCATTTCAACTTCAGGATCTGTGATTTGCGAACTGTTCAGCCCGGCAGCACTGAGCGCTGCGGCGAGTGCTTTATCATAGCCTATATATTCGCCCATGTTAGCCGTACCGTGCATTGTGCCGCCCATAGCATTACGTTCCTGCCCAAGTATGATCAGCTCCTGCGTCGACAGTGCTGTCAGGGATTCTTCTGTCATCTTCCGCCCCCCTGTTTCGAGCAGCTTTCGGATCAGGCACGCCTTCCCGACCGAAATTCCATTCTTTTCCGCAAAATCTTCAAGCTCGTCATCCCCCTCAACATACTGCCCCATGACTGCAGCTGCGACAGCAGAATCATCCAGGTACGCATTTATTCCATTGGAAAGTTTTTCTTCTATTGCGTGACCCTTAGATGAATCATCAGCGCTTACCGATACCAGCAATGAATTTGACTGGCTGGTCAGATAGCCCTTCATCAGCATCGAGCCTACGATAGCATTGCATGCCACCGTCGCATCGCTTCCCTTAAGATCCATCTCAGCCAGGATGGCCTTGCCGTCTTCATTCACCGGACGTGCTTCAACGACCTTTTCTTTATTGTTGATCGCAAGCTCTACACTTGGATTTACATCGAGATCTACAAGAGCAATGACTTTCTGATCCGCGTTTCTCCATGCTGAAAACCCGCCAACTATCATAACGAAAGCGGCAGCAGCACTTATAAGCATCCTTAATGGTCTGTTGCGGAAAACTGGCTTTCTATATCTGTCCTGCCCGTCTTCGGAGAGTTTTTCTCTCATTGGTGGCTCTTGTTTCTCCGCCAGCTCCAGTTCTGCCATCAACTCGTCAAGCATGTCAGGGGCAGCCGCATCAAGCGCAGAGGCCAGTCTTCTTTCGATCTCATTATTATCGATCATATTTCTACCCCCTTTGACTCCATCTCTTTTCTCATCTTCTTCATTGCTCTGTTATATTTTGACAGTATCGTACCGATTGGAAGATCCAGTATCTCCGCGATCTCCCGATGCTTGAATCCGGTCATCGCATGCAAAACGATGATCTGCCGCTCTTCTGCATCCAGTATGCTCATTGCAGACTCAAGCACCATCCGGTCGATTACTGCATCGGTGTCATCCGATGGACTAGCAAGATCATCATATTCTGACAGATCCTCACATACTTTCCCGGAGCGTATCTTATTAAGACAGAGATTTCTCACTATGGTGAGGATCCAGGCCATCGGATTCCCGGATGGCTTGTATGCAGCAGCTCCCATATATATCCTGATGAAAGCATCGTGCATCACATCCTCCGCATCATGCTTATTGCGGAGGATCGACATTGCAAAGCCATATACAACGCCTGATGTCTGCTGATACAATTCGCGGAAAGCAGCGCCATCGTTTGAGGCCATCCGGATTATTAAATTTTCGTCTAATTGCAGTGTTGCCATTTTATGTAATCAGTCCTTGTCATATCCGATCACTTTCCACTCGTACTCAATGATTTTTCCGGTTGGAGCAAGTACTTCACACTCGTATATGTAGCTGCCCTTCTTAAACTTTATTTCATAGGTACCTTGTCTATTGTCATATTCATACTTGCAGGTTCCTTTACTAACGATTTTATAGCTTGTGCCTGAGAATTTGGCAACCTTTTTCCTTGCGGCCTTTTTACCGATCTTCTTCTTCGACGTGTTCTTCTTATATTTGTAGTCAATTGCTTTCTTCATGATCTTGCCTGTGCCGGCAGCAATCTCATAGTCAAATCTCTTCCCGTTATTCTTCTGTGTAAACTCAATTTCGTATATACCGTCTTCCTTGTCATATTCTACTTCGATACACTTTACCTGGGATTTCTTGAGTTCTGCATTTTTCAACGCTTTCTCAAGAGCTGTGTCATTGCTGGTGATACCGGCTGCGAATATGGATGCGCTCATTGTCATCACCATCGCAAGTGCAGTAAACAGAGCCAGAACAGTCCTTAACAGTCTTTTCATATCGGTCCTCCTTTTCCTTCGCTGCCGTGACCGCCTTCGGGTCCGGACAATAAGTATTTAAAAACTGCCTTCACTATGTATACACGTGAGGCAGTCTTTTTATTGCACAGTCTTATTTATTTTTTGTCTCTTCAAACTGTTTTCTGACTGGCGATACCACCGACTCCGATCATACCTATTTTACTATTAACACCTCTGTATCTTTGAAAGTAAATATCATCTCTGTGGATCTCTGAAGTGATTGATGATCAGCATAATATATTTATTCATAAGTCGAAAATACTGATCTGCGGATGTTTCTCCGGCATCTCTCCCATATATCTGAAACAGTCATCCGGAGTCGACAGCATCCGGTTCTCCATGCAGATTCTTCTGTAAACAGCAGTCAGTTCTTTTGCGTTCGGGCTTGGCAGTTCATAAGTGTTTCCGTAAGTGCGTATATACCTCTGCTTCATCCCGGGGAAGTGCTTATCCAGAGCAGCGTAATAGTATTCCCTGTCGCCTTCCCTGAGAGTCAGCCCCATTCCAAAGTCAATGATCCCTTTCACTCCTGTTCTCACACATTCGTTCATGATAGATGTGATGTTTTCCGCCGAATCATTGATGAAAGGGAGGATCGGAGTGAGCCATACAACTGTCGGAATGCCTCTTTCCTGCAGTATCTCAAGCACTTCTATTCTGCGCTTTGTGTTGCACACGTTAGGTTCCAGTATGCTGCACAGTTCATCATCGTAAGTGGTAAGCGTGATCTGCACCACACATTTTGCGGAACGGTTTATCTCATCAAGAAGGTCTATATCCTGAAGGATGCGATCTGACTTAGTCTGGATCGCAGCGCCAAATCCGTATTTGTGAATGATCCCGAGGCATTTCCTGGTCAGACGCAGTTCCTCTTCGCAGTGCATATAAGGATCTGACATCGCGCCGGTACCGATCATGCACTTTTTCCTTTTGGATCTCAATGCCTTCTCTAACAGCTCCGGCGCGTTCCGCTTCACTTCGATGTCTTCAAACGGATGCGTAAACTGATAGCATTTGCTTCTGCTGTCACAGTAAATACAGCCATGGGAGCAGCCACGGTATATATTCATTCCATAATAACCGCTCTTTCCGGTCAGTATCCCTTTCGCGTCTACAAAATGCATGATCTGAATCTCGCGCCTGCCTTATCACCTATCGAATTCCTGTACTACCGGCTTTCCATTTCAAAATATTTCCGCCACCCAAATCTGTCGTAAAATGTCCAGTGCTTCTCATAAAATGCAGAGATCCGTCCGATAATCGTTCCATTGATCAGTGCGCACACAATCGTTCCCCAATTTACCCCTACAAAATGCCACATGCCAAAAATAAGAAAGCTCATCACTAATCCGATCAGGCAGCTGGTACAGTCGTACGCAGTCTTAAACTTATTGATATCGATGTGGAAATGTCGGGAAACCTCTTTGACAAACAGTTCATATACCTCCGGCGAAATATACGTGTGGAACATGGCGGAAACTCCGGCTGCGCACAGAAGCATACCCACTACATAGTAGATCATGCGCTGCCACAGGAAATCCACAGGAAGCATAGTTCCCAGAATCATAAAACCGTCCAGGACAAAGCCATATATCACAGCCGTAACAAACGAGAAGAGGTAAGAGAACTGAAAGCGCCGGACCACCAATGCCATAATGATCAGCACAACAGCCTGGAGGCAATACTCTGCCATGCCAAAGGTAAAGAAGCTCCAGATCTGAGACAACCCGCGGTAAAGCAGGTATGCCGGGGCAACTACCATTGATACACCGAAGTCGGCTTTTTCCATGAATACTACGCCCATTGCGACAAACACAATGCCGAGAACATATGCAAATTCTGAGCTGAACCTCTTCTTCCGTTCACTGCTCTGTCTTCCTGATTTCATTTCCATGTTATAAGTTCACCCTGATATTCTCCATTCAGATAAACGTATGGTCCCGCATCTCCCTCGCTGCCATAGTATTCCTCCCTGTCAGCGAGCAAATTGAAAAGCTGATCCGTGCCGCTCACATATGCCGCCTGGTACGGCTGCTCAAATGCGAGTTTCTCTACGAACAGATAGATATCCTCGGCCAGCTTTACAAGGACCCCCGTATGGCCTGTGAATGTCTGATTGTAATCGGGATCATATACAACGATACTGACGAGTGAGACATTATCATTGCTGATCCTGAAGCCATATTCGCTCCACATGTTCCCGAAGACTTCCGAAGGATCTTCATTCTCTCCGGGAGTTCTGTCTCCGAACAGTGTTGTGAACAGATCAAGGTCCTTCCTTATTACCTCATATCTGTCGGCGTTCTCTATGGCGTCGACATCGAACATGAGATATGTTCCGTTATACCCGCTGTCAGTTTTCTCTGCTGTGATGATCCCGTCGAGGAGCAGCATTGCAGTCATCCTGCAGTCAGCATCAGAATAATCATGATTCTTTTCCCAGCCGTCCGCGCATGCTTCAAGATCCGGAGTATTTGCTCCAGGCTGCATCCACTTATCTGAAAGGCGCGCGCCATCACCCGCGGATTCCGCAAAATCCAGGACCCAGTCATTGAATGTGTCTACATTGGACAGGCCGGCTGCATTCAGGTCATCACATACCCCTTCTGATGTATTGCTGCCAGCCATGTTGGTAACAGCAGGCATACCGGTCCGTGCATCAGAAGGGTCATCAACATTCTGCGGCCTGCAGCCGGGCATGGCCAGAAGTGTGACGCATATTATAAGTAACAGCAAATAGTTTTTCTTCATTTTAATATACTAAAGTTCGTTTTCAGACAAGTATTCTTTTATTTCCTTGATCAGCTGCTCACCCTCATCAGTAGCAATCATCGTAACTTCATTATCGAATTCGACCCAGGATTCTCCTCCGTCAAACGAGTGGTTATACATAGAGAACGCATCCCAGGTATTCTCTTCTTCGTATGCTGACAGATCTTTCTTGACGTAATTACTGTAGTCCTGCAGCGTTTTTTCATCAGGATATGCCAGATAGACATACACTATCCTGTTATTGAACTGATCAATAAGTGCATATTCATAAGTGTTGCCAAATCCGTCTATAGTAATATAGGCAGGATACGAGTAGGAGTCCTCATCATAAAGGATTTTGTTCGTATACTCTTCCTCATCATATTCGATAGTCTTGGATAGAGCCTGCAGTCTGCCGATCTCTTCAGAAAACTGCTCATCCCCATATGCACATATAAGGATCACTGCTGCCGGGGTCGGGTCCGCACGAGCAAAGAAGCAACGCACATATTAAGGTCGCTGTTATCGCAATTTTTGTCGGTGCCATGCTATCCCTCTTTCACTTTTATAGGATGACGGATCACTGTCCTCAATTTCTCCGGTGCAACCTTTCTTGCATCGCTCAGATATATCTCGTGGTGCATGCGTTGATCCGTAATATCAAGAACATATCCTTGCGATTCCATAAAGCTGTGCATCGCCTCTACCGTGGCAGGCTCATCATCATATGCCCCGACATGCATACACTGTACGCACAACCCTTCATCATAAGTAAAAAACTCAACCTTTGAAAAATCCTGTTTCTTCTTTGCCGTGGCCTCGCTGACAGCCCAGTCGAAATCTTCTATCGTAACAAAATCCGGCAAACGGATGACGGAGATCCACTGAAAAGTATCTTTATGTGCATAATCCACTCCGGCCACTCCATCCTGCCACCAGAAGCCTTCCAAAGGCGGCACCACATAATCAAAGTATCCATCAATCTGATGATCACCCTTCTTACTCATCTTGATCGTAAATGCAATCCCATACAGAAGACCTATAGCCTGTTTATATTCTCCATCTTCATCATTTGGATTCCCACTGCCGCGTACAGCAATAAAGTTCATCTTCGGAACCGTTACGATAGAAGGCATTCCCTTCGGTAAATAGAACTCTTTATACTCTTTTTTGAAATCAAACGCCATCGATTCTAATCCTCCATGTTAAAAGGTCCCGCGCTTCTGCAGGCTCTGATACCCCTGCGCGATTCAGTGCATCACCAGATGCTGTATTGTTGAGTAATCATCGCCCTCATCTTCATATTTATAATACCATCGATACGCTGCTTCCTCATCAGTCATTTCCGAACAAATCACTGTCTGAGTGAATTCACTGCTTCAATATATTCATCACTATGAACCGTATGTATCACATGATCACTACTATCCGTCTCTATCAACCGGCAATTATCTCCGATATATGAAACTGCACGCTCAGCCTGTTCACGTGATGCCGCACACAGGTAAGTACCATTTTCATGAACACTTTCCTTTGCATGAATATATATGCAAGGAACATCGATAGCACTAAGTATATCCTCATGTTTCAGTCCATGATTCCATGTCAGATCATAAAATCTTTCGCCATATTCAAAATCATATTCCTTGGCATATTTGAACACAAACCAGATCGATGCAGGAAGAAACCCTATCTGAACAGCTTCATCCGGATGCTTTAAATGGTATTTCTGTGCATAATCCGCGATCCCTTGCATTGCATTAGCCATATATAGCTGTCCCCAATAGCAATGTCTGAGATAATATGCTTCCCAGCACTCGGATTTATCAGATGCATTGTAGTCATGAAGCGGTTTATACGTATCCAGATATGCGAAACTATCCTCCCATCCTTCTCCTTCTGTAGAGAATATCGGCGGGTCTTCCAGAACTACTCCTGCTATATTTTGTCCTCCGCAGGCAGCTATATATGCAGCTGTTATGGCTGCATTGGAGTGTCCTGAAATTACAGTTGGCTCTCCTATCACATTGTCTATAAACCAGATAAGATCATCCCCATTAACATCCAGGTAATATGTACTGGCATCATGAGAAGATTCTCCATGACCATAAACGTCAACTGCGTATACATGCCATTTTTGGCTCAATTCCGGCAGGACAAGAGCATAGTCTTCCCATGTACTCATTTGTCCATGAATTAACAAAAGTGCAGGCTTATCATTTTCTACTTCACCATAGTTTATGACATTTCCGTTCGGAACAGTAACCTGCTTTTCTTCCGCCCCAACTTTCTTAAGAGCCTTCTCATACTTGTCATACCAGTGAATATTTCTATACCAGTAAATGCCGAAAGCGGCGACAAGTAAAACGATTATGCCTAACAAAATAATCCCTGTAATCTTCATCACTCTTTTCATACGAACCTCCTTGTTTGATTCATACGAAAATTATAATGAATAGTAGCATGATTATCTACCAACCGAAATTATCGCAATTCTCTGATTTATGTTATTTTTAGTTGCGCCACTCTCTATTGGCTTAAAACAAAACAAGCTGCAGATATCGGATCACTTCCAAATCTGCAGCTTATCTATTCAAATTCCTATTCGATTGTAAGCCTAATATACCTTAGCGATTCAGTGCATCACCAGATGATATATTGGTGAGTAATCATCGCCCTCATCTTCATATTTATAATACCATCGATACGCTGCTTCGATATTATCCATATCATCATTATACGGGATATCGTTTTGTCTGCACCACCATTTTAAGACTACAGCTGCTTCTTCATCAGTCATTCCCGGACATTCCGGCATTAGTACATAATCGCTCGAATCATTGAATTCTTTCAGTCGTGCTTCATTGAAACATATATCATCCGGTGAATTTGCTGTTCCGCAAAAGTATCTTCCGCTTTTGCAAAAATACCAATTGTAAGAAGGTATGTATTGTTTGCAGTTTACTACAAGGATACTGAGATTTACCGGTTCCATTTTGAGTTCTCCTTTCAAGCCAGGCAATTCATAATTACATTTACCATCATTTCTTTTTCATAATTCGCCTCCTTCTTTGCAACAAATGAAAAAGCCCCGGTTTCCCGCAATGTCATTAAGTTAAGATGACTAAGAGATACTCTCTCATCAGAAATGATGAGGGGGTATTTTTTTCGTAAAAGATTGCGTGCCTTTAAACCCGCCCCCCCATGTGACCCGCCCCCGCCGGTCACGCAATGTGAATTTATACTGCATTTCGCTTGACACAGCAGGGAATATGTGCGGCCGCTTTTACCGGTCATTTACCAAAGACGGTAAAAGCGGCCCTTGTAATGAGGTAACAACGTTCCTTACGAGGAGGTGCACAATGAAACCCAAAGAATTAAAAACACTGCTCTTGCGGG
>JAFRGC010000065.1 GCA_017434025.1 Mogibacterium sp.
TGTCCGTAGGGCCACGATTTCGCTATTGCTTCTTCTCGCCTGCACCTCACGATGCAAACCTTGCAAGTCACTGTGGGGTTCGTCGGCAACTACGCCCCTTGTGGACTTTCACCACAGACTGACGGCATGCCCGTCATACATAAAAAAGCCTGCGTCAAACGCAGGCATTGGTGCGGATGAAAGGATTCGAACCTTCACGATGTTACTCACACGGACCTGAACCGTGCGCGTCTGCCAATTCCGCCACATCCGCATATATTGGCGTGCTCTTTCGCACGCCATGAATTATACACTATCGATTGTGAGATGTCGAGTAGAATTTTAACAAATTAGCGATTTTCTAATTCTCTTCTTCCTCTGCCATGATAGCATCGAACTCAGCTGCCGCTGCGTCGAACTCTTCTTCGCTCTCGATCTCGAGGATCTCGAACTCATCATCGGCGAGCTGCTTATATCCATAGATATATACATCGTCTGTTCCGTCTTCCGGTGCCAGAGCGATATATTCCTTGCCGTCCAGCTCGAATGTGCCCATTACATAGCAATCTACTGCTGTATCATCATCAAATTCCAGAGTGATAATATCTTCTTCCTCTTCCTCGATGTTTACGTTCTTGATATCCTCAGCCATAGTGCGGTTCTCCTTTCCTGCAAATGCTTAATCAATATAACATGTAAAGCAACAAAATTCAAGTGTGCCGTCTATTTCCCGGCAAAGAACTCGACAATGCTCTCTGCCGCTGCGGATGTCATGCCATCCAGTGATGACAGCTCCTCATATCCCGCGTTCCTGATAGCTTCGATACTTCCATATTTATTGAGAAGCAGTGCCCTTCTCTTCGGCCCGATGCCCGGGATATCCTCCAGTACGGAACGTATCATCTTCTTGCCTTTCACTCCGGACATATATGTGATAGCAAATCTGTGCACTTCTTCCTGTATCGTGCCGCAATAGCTGAACAGGAGTCTGTTGTCGCGCAGATCGATCTCACGGCCGTCGTCAAAGACGATAGCTCGTGTACGGTGGGCATCGTCTTTGGCGAGCCCGACTACCGGGATCGCGATGCGGAACGCATCGACGACGGCCTTCACTGCGTGCACCTGTCCGAGGCCTCCGTCAATGAACATGATATCAGGATAAGTGCTGAACCCTTCGTCACCGTTCCTTGCCCTCTTAAGTCTCCTGTATATCACTTCTCTCAGGCTGCCGTAGTCATCCCCTTCTGCTGTCCTCACTTTGAACTTCCTGTAGTCATTTCTCACCGGCTTGCGGCCTTCATACACTACCATTCCGGCTACTGTATCAAGTCCGTTGAAATTCGATATATCATATGCCTCTATCCGGTATTCTCTGTCATCATCCTCAGGGATCAGCACCGGAGCTGATCCATTGATAGAGCATGCGTATTCGATTATCCCGGCGATCTCGTTCTTCAGAGCGTCTTTGCGTTCCCGTTCTCTTTCCGCTCTCTCGTCAAGGGATTTTACCAGTTCGAGAGTATCCTCTTCCGCCATTCGGAGCAGTGCTTTCTTCTCGCCTCTTTCCGGAACAGCGATCCGCGTTCTGTGCAGCGTGTCGGTCTTGCCCTCTGCATTCGCAGCATTTACGGTATCAAGGAATCCCGCCAGCAGTTCTTCATCTTCGATATGTACCGGCAGCAGGATCTCTCTCGGCAGCATTGACATCTCAGGGTAATATTGCTTGATAAAAGATGAGAGGATCTCTCCCGCATTATCGTTGCCGTCTGATGAGATATCGCCTCTGATATATGTGATCTCTCTGCCGACCATCTTGCCGTCTCTGACTTTGTATTGCGCGACGACTCTGCTCTGCTGTGTGATCACCGGCATCAGGATATCCACATCACGGTCTCTGACCATCGATGCTCTCTGCGTCTCACTGAGCGCTCTGAGAGATCTTATGTAGTCTCTGTATCGCGCTGCTTCTTCATACTCCAGAGCTTCCGAGGCTTCATTCATCTTCCTCTCGAGTTCGGCAGTAATGTGCGAGTCATGTCCGGTAAGGATGTCCAGGATCTCATCTGTCATCCTCTTATATTCCGCGTCATCTGCCTTACCTATGCACACACCAGGGCACTTGCCGATATAGTAATTGAGGCATGGCCTTACACCTGGTCTGAATTCCTGTTGTCTGCATTTCTTGAGAGGATACATCTCATCGATCATCTTGAGAATCCTTCTGACCGCTGTGCCGTCCGTATACGGCCCGAAATACCTGTTGCCGTCCCTTATCAGCCTTCTGGTACTGATCACCCTTGGATAAGCCTCAGTGACCGTCATTTCGATGTATGGATATGATTTATCGTCCTTGAGGAGAATGTTGTATCGAGGCAGATATTTCTTGATAAGGTTGCACTCCAAAACAAGAGCTTCCATCTCCGTCGCGCAGCTTATATACTCAAATTCTGCGATATTGGAGACAAGAGCTCTTACCTTGGGATCTGCCTGCGAGGTCTTGCGGAAATACGATCGCACTCTGTTGCGGAGGTTGACCGCTTTGCCTACGTAGATGACCTCGCCGAGGCTGTCCTTATGCATATAAACCCCCGGCGTTGTCGGGAGTTTCTTGAGTTCTTCCTCAATTACGAACACCTTGTTTACTTCGCCTTCCCTGATTCCTTCTTTGCCGAAGCTTTCCTCTCAGCGCGTGTTACTTTCTTCTTTTCTCTCTTCGGTTGATTCTTACGCTCCTCTTCCAGTTCAGCTTCCAGCGCTTCTCTGCGCAAGTCGGTAGTTCTGAGGCCTTCTCTGTCATATGATGATGTATTATAGGTCCAGTTCCTTCTCCTCCTGTCCTCATCCATCTCGAACTGCTGTCTTGCTATCTCCTGCAGACGGCGTTCTCTCCTTGCCTGTCTGAGTTTCTTCCTGCGCCTCTTGACATAGAGTATGCGCAGTCCGAGGAGGAGCAGCAATAGCAGTATCAGGCATATGATGACAGTTGCCATGTTGGAAATATATATCTGCGAAGGAGGCCACCCCTTCGGAACATCCTGTTTGATCACCAGATCTACTGTTCCCTTGAGTTCATCGGCAACATAGATCCTGTATTCTCCGACCCTGTCTCCCGCTTTCATCGGTGCCTCAAGGTCATCGTCCATAACCACTCTGGTCTCTATAAGCGATTCACTGCCTTCAGGAGGCACATATGCAAAACCTTTCGTCGCTGTATAGGCGAAAACCGTCGTGAGCATGCCGCCGCGGATCCGCGCAATCCCTACTCTCTTGCCCTCCTTGACGATCGTATTTCTCGTAACGATCGTGTTGGCATACTCGAAAAGCGACCTCGCCTCATAAGCTACTTTGTCCGCGCCAGAGTCCATCAGCACAACGATAAGCTGCATATCATCTATCGTAGCGACACCGGCATACTGTGATCCTTTCACAGGCTTGCCGACCGTTCCCATGATACCGCCCTTGGTCTGCGGGTACAGAAGCGAGCCGTCATCGTTGAGCAGCAGCGGATTGGTGCTCCTGAATCCAACGACTCTCTCCGAGGCTTTGGTTGTCGCGGCAAATTCTACCGTCTTCTTCTCCAGGGCTTGTCTGATCAGAGGATATCTGATCGCCGCCTGTGTGATCACAGCGCAGTCCTTGGCTGTCGAATACTGCGAAGTGCTGTACCTGCCGGTAGGATTGGAGAACTGTGTGTCCATCAGACCAAGCTCCATTGCCTTGGAGTTCATCATGCGGATGAATATCTTGCGCTTGGAGGCGCTGTATCTTGCCAGTGCTTCTGCAGCCTGTTCGGATCCGCCTACGAGCATCGCATCGAGCAGTGATCCGACTGTGATACTCTCTCCGGCATTGAAGCTGTTACCGTACTCCATCAACTTGTCGGTGACGTCGTAAGTGTTCTGGAGCTCATCCTCATTGTACATGTTGTCGATCGCTACCATCGCTGTGACAAGCATCGTTATTTTGCCAGGCGACATCTTACGTTCTGCGTGATGCTGTATGACCGGTTCGCTGGTAGATCCGGACATGACAAAATACGATGACGATGATACCGCAGGCATCGTAGGTTTGCGATTAACGATCGAATTAGCTACAGCCTCCGCTTCCTGGGCCGGATCAGCTGCTGCATCCGGCTGCGCTGCGTCTGTTCCTGCAGCAGGAGCGTTGGGATCAGCTGCAGGTGTTTGCCCTGCCTGAGAGCCTTCAGCCGGTGCACCTTCAGCTGTCTTGGCAGCATCTGTGCTTTGCTGCGCAGTTCCTGCACCTCCCTGTGAGGCATCAGTTCCCTGCTGTCCGGCCGGGGTCTCCGTCTGCGCGCCTTGCTGCTGAGCCTGCTGTACCATCTCCCCTTCGGTCTTCGGCTGATCTGCCTGAGGCTGTTCCTGCTGGGTCTGGCCTTCTTCTCCGGCAGCATAGGCGACAAAAGCGGCATTATAACTGATGGTGGTCATCAGTGTCAGCGCAATAAGCACTGATATGATGGCCACCGTTCGTCTTCTTATTCGCAGTGTTCCGATATGGATATATTCAGACACTTGCTATTACTCCATTAGTTCAGATTACTTATTCTCAGCTTCAAATTCTTTCATGTACTCGATCAGTGCATCAACACCTTCTTCAGGGAAAGCGTTGTAGATCGAAGCTCTCATACCGCCTGCGATCCTGTGTCCCTTAAGGTTGATCATGCCTCTCTCCTTCGCGCCGGCAATGAACTTCTTATCGAGATCAGGATTGCCTGTTACGAACGGAATGTTCATGAGAGATCTGTCTTCCTTAACAACAGTACCCTTGAACAGTTCTGAAGAATCAAGATAGTCATAGATCTTCTTAGCCTTGCGGACATCCTTCTCGTGCATTGCAGGAATGCCTCCGTTAGCGAGCAGATACTTGAATACTTCACCTGCAACATAGATTGTATAGCAAGGAGGTGTATTGTACATCGATCCCTTATCAGCGTGTGTCTTGTAGTCAAGATAGATCGGAGTGTTAGCAGGAGCCTTTCCTACGAGATCCTTTCTGATGATGACAACTGTCATGCCTGCAGGAGCAACGTTCTTCTGTACGCCGGCATAGATGAGGCCGAACTTAGTTACATCTACTTCCTCGGAGAGAATGCAGGATGACATATCAGCTACGAGCAGATGATCGCCGAAATCCGGGAGTTCATTGTAGTGAGTTCCGAATACGGTGTTGTTGTAGCAGATATAGACATAGTCAACATCATCTCTGATATCTTCTTTGCTGACCTTAGGAATGTAAGTGAACTTCTTATCCTCAGAAGAAGCAACACATCTTGCATCGCCGAATTTGCAAGCTTCTTCCCAAGCCTTCTTACCCCACTGTCCTGCTACGATGTAGTCAGCCTTGTGTGTACCGGTCATCAGGTTGATAGGTACCATTGAGAACTGAAGAGTTGCACCGCCCTGAAGGAAGAGTACATAGTAGTCATCAGGAATATTCATGAGCTTCCTTAAATTCGCCTCAGCATCATCAATGATCTTCTGGAACTCAGGGGATCTGTGGCTCATCTCCATTACAGACTCGCCGGTTCCCTCATAATTGAGCATCTCAGCAGCGCACTTTCTGAGAACAGGTTCAGGAAGAACAGAAGGACCTGCGGAAAAATTGAATACGCGATATTCATCAGCCATTGGTTTATACCTCCGTAACTAATTAAAACAAAAAGCAAAAGAGTTGTGTGGAAGCCTGCACAACTTGTGGTTTCTTTCAAGTATATATCAGGACATTCCATAACAACTAAATTATACTTCAATGGCTGTGTTTACGCAATTATTGAAAGGTCTAAATATTCGTTGTATAATTCATTCAAGCGGACAATCCGCATACTTTTGTTGTGTCACGATCGGCACTGCCGGTCGCGTAGAATGATTATTAACCTTTTACTTTTTTTCAAATTACGGAGGACATAATGGCAAAGTATTATATCGGTACTCTTAACAACATCTCCCCTAAGGGTCTCTGCAGACTCACTGACAATTTTGAGCTGACCGACGACGTCGATAAGGCTAACGGTATCATCTTAAGATCATTCAAGATGCATGATATGGAACTCTCTGACAATCTTCTCGCTGTCGGAAGAGCCGGAGCCGGCGTCAACAACATTCCTCTTGATAAGTGTGCTGAGAAAGGCATCGTAGTATTCAATACTCCTGGTGCTAACTCGAACGCCGTTAAGGAGCTCGCAGTGGCCGGCATGATCATGGGTGCCCGCAATATTTATGAAGGTATTGCATGGGGACAGACTCTTGAAGGTGATGTCGCAGCAAACGTTGAGAAAGGCAAGAAGCAGTTCGCAGGAACTGAGATCGCAGGCAAGACTCTCGGAGTCATCGGTCTCGGCGCTATCGGAGCTAAGATCGCTAACGCAGCTGAAGCACTCGGTATGAGAGTTGTCGGTTACGAAGCATTCACACCGCATCCATGTCTGACTGCTGATGTTGAACTCAAGAACAGCACAGAGGAAATGGTTCCTGAGTGCGATTTCATCACCATCCACGTTCCTTCCCTGCCAACCACCAAGGGAATGATCAACAAGGATCTCATTGCTAAGATGAAAGACGGCGTTATCTTCATGAACTACGCAAGACCTGACCTCATCGTTGTTGAGGACGTTGTAGAGGCTCTCGAGTCCGGCAAGATGAGAAAGTACATGACAGACCTTCTCGAGCCTGAGTATATCGGCAAGAAAGGCATCGTAGCTACACCGCACCTTGGTGCATCCACAGCTGAGGCTGAGGAGAACTGCGCTATCATGGCTACTGACCAGCTGATGGATTACCTGGAGAACGGCAACATCGTCAACTCTGTAAACTTCCCGAGAGTTACTCTTGAGCGCAAGGGTGCGGCAAGACACTGCTTCCTCCTCAAGAACGATAAGACTGCTGATGAAGTCAAAGCTAAGATGGCAGAGTTCTATGGCGACAAGCTCGTAGGATTCGCAGGCAGCAAAGTAAGAAACAGTGAGTTCGGATATTTCATCGCTGATCTTGCTGAAGAGACTGCACCATTTGAATGTGACTGCATCATCAAGACAAGAGTTCTCTAATTCGGATCTGTTGATCTGCAAAATTAAGACCCGGTCTGATCCGACCGGGTCTTTTTCGTGTCTTCGTTATTTTCACGCAGTTCTGTGATTAGTTCTGCATCATGATATCTATGATCTTATCGTCAGTACCTCTCATGCCTTCCCGCGCGATCTCGCCCACTGCCTTAATGGTATTCTCGACACCTTTGATGACGATTCCGTCTCCATCATAGAACTGTCTGTCGTGCTTATCCATCTGCATACCAAGCAGTCCTGCCTCAACAGCAGATGCGATCTTGGCAGCGCAGCTCGACTTCGCACCGTCGCATATCATGCCTGAATTGATTGCAAGCGCGTTGACAATGGTATGCCTTATCTCTCTGGCACCTCCGCCATACAGATAGCAGATCCCAGCTCCGGCTCCGACTCCGGCGCTTGTCGCACCGCAATATGCAGACAAGCTGCCGATACCGGTCTTGATATGGATGCTGATCAGATTGGAGATGACCAGCGCCCTGTAGAGCATATCTTCGGAAACACCGAGTTCACGGGCGTAGATGACAACAGGGATCGAGACTGTCATTCCCTGATTGCCGCTGCCGGAGTTGATGACTACCGGAAGTTCGCATCCGTTCATTCTTGCATCTGATCCTGCTGCAGCGTATGCTTTCGCCCTGTTGTGTACACTGCCTCCGTAAGATCTCAGCAGGGTTTTTCCGATGGACGCGCCGTATTTCTCATCCATCCCGACCTGAGCGATTCTCATGTTGTATTCGATCTGTCTGGAGATCACAGGCCTGATATCCTTGATGTCTACTTCCAGCGCAAAGTCAACTATGTCATTGACAGTCAGAAGCTTGCGGCTTTCCGGTACAGGAACGATCTCGTCCGAAAAATCCTTCTTGAAAACACACTCCCCGTTCTTCGATATCTCGACAACGTTAGTGTGGCTCGAGAATATATGCGCATATGCCTGATCATCACCGGCATAAACTCTCACCTGGATGTCGAAAGGACAGTGATATGTGGATTTATTAATGCTGATCTCTGCTGTATCCAGAAATCGATCCAGTTCTTCGAGCTGAGCTGCAGTCACCTCGCTGATGACCTCCAGCTGCTTTGATGCAACACCATAGCATATGCCCGCGGAAACTGCTGTCCTCAGACCCTTGCGTCCGCTGGTGTTAGGTACGATGACACTTTTGACATTCTTGACGATATTGCCGCTGACAGTCAATTCGACTTTCTCAGGCAATCTTCCCAGCTGTTCTCTGGCGATCGCTCCTGCGTACGCGACAGCGATCGGCTCAGTACATCCCATCGCAGGTATGAGTTCCTCTTTGAGGATGTCCACGTAAGTTCTGTAAAGCATTTTATCCATTTGTCTCGTCCTCCGGCAAACGCGAAATGCACTTGTTATGTCGGCTATTTGCGCTTAAAGACCAAAACGCTGCCTCCAAAGCCTCCGCCTATAAGTCTTACCGCGAGAGTATCAGGCCTTGACCTGTATTCTTTGATTGTTCTGGACAGGTCATTTTCCTTGACCCCAGGAGGAACAACGTTCTGCAGCAGGTTCTCGGAACTGAGTCCGGATTCATTGATGCACTGCATGAACTTGTCAATATTGCCTGTCTTAAGAGCTATCGCCGCGGCAAGGACTCTTTCGTTCTCATCGAAATAATGTCTTGCTCTGTTGACCTGCAGTTCGGTAAGTTCTCCTCTGCTGACCATTTCCTGGAGCATCGGGAGTTTTCTCCTGAACTGTTCATCATTGATATCGCCAAGCCTGCTGACACCCAGTGCAGCTGCGACTTTGAACATATCGTCCGGTACGGATGCGTATTCACTGTCCAGAGATGCGTGGTCGTCCTTGGTCATAACGATTTCAGTAGCAAAATCAGCATCTTCAAGATCGAAGTCGATGAGTTCGATCTCCGGTTCAGGTCCATTGAAATCGATCATCGCCATCTTGCCGAGACTGATCGCCAGCTGGTCCATCATACCACACGGTTTACCGTAGTATTCACGTTCAGCGAACATAGCGATTTTGGCCATTTCTACCGCATTTGCTCTGCCGCCGTAATATCTGTCGTTGATGATGCGGCACATGAGGATCTCGAACGCAGCAGAAGAACTGAGTCCGCTGCCTACAGGAACCTCTGTCTTGATGTGGACATCAAATCCGTTGTTCTTCCCTTCGAATTTCCCGAACAGATCTATGAAACCTTCCAGCAGTCCTGTTACGATGGCGGCAGTTGTTCCTTTCTTGAATTCTGTCCTGTCGGTAATGCTGACTTCAAACGGCTCGAAGCCTTCTGAAGCTACTCTGATGACATCGCGATGGTTCTCCGCAACGTAAGCACGGATCTTATGCGGTGTCGGTGCTACCAATACCTTGCCCCCCTGATGATCAGTATGGTTTCCAATGATCTCAATTCTTCCTGTCCCAACATAGGATTTGAATTTGAGAATGTCTCTGTCGTATGTGAGGATCCCGTTTGTCTCATCCTCGACATCTGACACCTGAGTATAAACGGCTGCGCTCAGACCCTTATCTGTCATAGGTAAAATCTCCTTATCATATAATTTGCCCATATCTTCCAGTAATGCCGCTTCACTGCTGCATTTCCGGTAGCCATAGGTCTTCTCAGTGTTAAAGCAATGATCTTCGATCTTGCATGCGTATCCGCCGAACTCCGACAGGACGAGAGGCCTGTCGCCGGCTGTTATGTCGATTTTTTTGAAATATACGTGGTAGCTGTCTACATCACTTCTGGTCTGCCAGAACCATCCTGAAGTGCTGTCGACAAATCTTGTGTTGTCCAATGCCTTCAATCTGTCATATGCTGTATCAGCTTCGAACTGTCCCCATCCCTCGTTGAAAATCGTCCAGTAACATATGGATGGATGATTGTACAGCAGCTTGACAGTCTCTTCCATAGATTCGAGGAAGATCTTCCGGCGCCCCGGATCCTTGTGTCTGTCTCTGTCACTTCTGTTCCTGAATCCTATCGTCGGAAGTACTGAATCGCGGATATAGTAATAATCTGAATTATTCACCATATCCTGGAATACCACCATGCCGAGCCTGTCGCAGTCATAGTAAAACTGCTCTGGCTCGATCTTGATGTGTTTCCTGAGCGTATTGAATCCCAGACTTTTCATGGCCCGGATATCACTTTCGAAGCCTCTCGGTGTCGCAGGAGTGTAGATACCGTCTTGCCAGTAGCCCTGATCCAGCAGTCCGTTGAAGAAGTAAGGCTTTCCGTTGAGGCACAGCCTCTTGTATCCCCCTGATTCTTCTATGGTCAGCGTCCTCAGCGCGAAATACGATGATATGCAGTCTGCTGCTGTCTCTATCGTAAATTCATAGAGAAACGGATCTTCCGGAGTCCAGACATGAGGCCTGTTGATATCGATATGGATCGAAGCACATTTCTCCGAAGAAGTCTCTTCAGTATGCATCTTGTGCCTGTCACCCAGGAGTGTTATGATCCCCGTCTCTATTCCATACGCCCTGATCTCAACCCAGTCAAGACCGGTGTCGATCTTGAGAGATTTGACATGCACTTCAGGGACAGACTCGAGCCAGACACTCTGCCAGATACCGGAGACCGGTGTATACCACATACCCCCGTTATCTCTCTTCTGCTTGCCCCATGGGTACTTGTGATCAAGATCATCGACTGCTTCAACACGCACAGTATTCACGGCGTCAAAATCTGTGAGATCCGTTATGTCGATCTCAAACGGCAGATACCCGCCCTCATGGTAACCGGCTTCCTGGCCATTGATCAGAACTTTCGCTTTCTGATCCACTGCTCCGAAGTGAATGAGCAGTCTGCGGTCTATCCAGCCCATCGGGAGAGAGAATTCTCTCTCATAGATCATCTTCTCTCCCTGCGCTATTCTCCTGCCGATCCCGGACAAAGAACTCTCAGGGCAGAACGGAACATTGATGGTCTCCCACTCCTCTGTGCTGTTCTGACCGCTCCGTTCAGTCCTGAATTTCCATTCTCCGTTGAGACTGCGCCAGTCTTTCCTGACCAGCTGCGGTCTCGGGTACACATTCCAAGTGCTGCTCATTACAGTCCCTCTGATCTAACGGACAGGTACGGTTCCAGGCTTGACACCCGGAAGAATGCTGATCCTGTCCTCAGCAGCTGCTGCGATCTCTCCGAAATCCTGCAGCTTCTCTTCTCCGCGGAGTACTCTCAGGCAGCCGGCAGCAAGAGCTTCCATCTCAAACTCACCTGCCATGACCTCTACTGGTGCAATGAACGATACATGCTCTGAAATATATCCTGACAAGAACTTGGAATAAGCCATTCCACCGGTCAGAATAATGCGGTCGACCTTGCCGCAAACTGCCGCAGCAAGCTTGCCGATGTCTTTGGCTACTCCATATGCCAGTGCTTCGTATACGATCTTCGCATACTCATCGCCGCCTTCGATCATTTTCTCGACCTCGATCGCATCCGCTGTGCCGAGATGAGCTTTGAGGCCTCCATTTCCGTGGAACAGTTTCATTGCCTGTTTGTATGTATACTTGCCGCTGTAGCAAAGATCGACCAGTCTCTTGGCACTGACTCCGCCGCCTCTTTCCGGTGTGAAGTTACCTTCGTCATCATTGACGCTGTCGATATTGACACCATTCTTATACAGTCTTATAGAGCTTCCGCCGCCGAGATGTGCAACTATGAAGGTGCAGTCTTCGAACTTCTTTCCGAGTCTCTCTTCTGCACACTTGATAGCCATCGCTCTGGTGTTAAGTGTATGGCCTACCGTAAAGTGAGGGATTTCCGGAACACCGCTTACTCGTGCAACAGGCACTTTCTCATCGGTTCCGATAGCGTCATAGATGCAGACCGGAATACCATACTCTTTGTTCAGATCAAACGCGATCATGCTTCCGATCAGGGAAGGATGCTTGGCAAGATCCTCCGGTCTGGTCAGGAAGTCTATCATCGCCTGGTCGATCCCTATAGCACCGTGTGGGCAAGGGATGATATTGCCTCCTCTGGAAACAGCAGCTGTAAGGGCGTCAAAGCCCATGCCGTTCTTCTCCAACGACTCTTTGATCTTGTTGTATCTGAACTCATACTGTTCGGTCACATCGCCATAAGGAGCCAATTCTTCAGTAGTGTGGCGGATGGTGTCATTGAAGAGTTCCTTATCATCTTCATAAACGGCGATCTTACTCGATGTGGAACCCAGATTCATCACCAGGATCGTCTCTTTGCTCATTGATTTCCTCCTTGCAGTTTTCTAGTATACTTCAACTTCTTCTTTTCTGATCTCTACGTCAGGGATCTCAACGAAATCAGCATCAGCTACATCGAATTCGACAGCATCGTCAACAGTCTCAGCTTCTACATCGACTGCATTGTTGCGGATCTCTTCTTCTTCAGCGGCCTCTTCCATTGCTTCTTCCATTGCAGCAGCTTCCGCTTCCCTCTCAGCTCTTGCGGCATCTCTGCGCCTGAATTCATCCCTCAGATTCAGGAATTTGAGGACACCGTATATGATTGCGAGGATACATAATAGCGTAAACATGTTAAACCTCCCGATGGTATGATCATTAAAATGCTATTTCTTGAGCAGATCCCTGATCTCTGTCAGCAGTGCGATATCTTCAGGAACCGGTGCAGGTTCTTCCGGTGCCGGCTCTTCTTCCTTGACAACTGCAGCTTTCGCCTTGTTGAGTGCCTTGATGATCAGGAAGAGCACCCAGGCAACGAGCAGGAACTTGATGATCGCATCGATGAAGAGTCCGTACTGCAGAGAAGCGGTCCCTACTGTAACGACTCTTTCTGCAAAGCTGACTCCGCCGGTGATCATTCCGAGAAGCGGTGTGATGATGTTGTCGACCAATGCTGTAACGATTGCCGTGAAAGCACCGCCGATGATGATGCCGACAGCCATATCCATTACATTGCCCTTACTGATAAACTCTTTGAATTCCTTAAGCATAAGTTCTAACCCCTTTCTTTATCTATAACTGATAATATTGATAACTATTTGATATTCTGCGGCCTTATGGCGAAAATGCACTTGCCCAGATCGAATTCCTGCGTATCGTAGAAGCTGTAGCTCGTATGGCGTATCACATGGCCGGCAGCTGCAGCTTTGTCCAGGAAGTCCTCAATACTTCCGATATTGTCGAGCCCGAAATAACCGGTTCTGGTCTTGAAATGCATCGGGATCGCGACCTTCGGCGAAGTTCTGCGGATCAGATCAAGCGCTTCGTCTGCGTCGTAGGTGTAAGTCCCTCCGACAGGAATGAGCGCAACATCTGCCCCCTGCAGAAGCTCCATGTTCTCGGGTGTCAGCAGATCGTCCATCACCTCTCCGATATCACCGTAATGGATGAGTTTCTCTCCGGTCTTTCTGTCCGTGATGATATGGATCCGGTTCGGACCTCTGAGCGTTCCTTTCTCCGGATCGTGCCATGTATCGATATACTGCACTTCGAAAGGGCTTTCTTCCTGAGGTTCCAGCACGACAGCATCCCTGAAATTGTGATCGAAATGTTCGTGTGAGCACAGCACTTCGCTTGAGATATCCTTAACACTGCCCAGGCCCGGAACGGAATCCGGTGCATAAGGATCGAATACTATCGAGTAGCCGGTCTCACTGTCCCGTATCTTGAAGCAGGCATGTCCTATGTATTTGATTAGCATATTTCCCTCCTATGTTATCTGATCAGAGAAATGGCTGAGTCCATTGTAGTGATGGTGCAGACATCACTGCCTTCCTCGTACTCACCATCCAGTGTCCAGTGGGTCCCCTGGTCTGGCACAACTTCAACGGTCCTGGCTGAGAAGAATTCGATCTGACTGGATTTCAGCGTGCCGTTCAGCATGCTGACTCCAATATCATTGAGTTCTATGATATCTTTCGGCATCCTGATCAGGAACACTTCCATCAGGCCGTCATTCATATCCACTTCACTTGCGGGAAGCTTGAGTATTCCCGCCACAGATGTTGAATTACAGACTGCGCCGAAGAGGAAATCCCCTTCTATGACCTGTTCATCCGGAGTGCCTTTGTCAGTTGTGACCTTGGCATGGATCGGTTTGATCGTCATGATATCCTTGATCCCGCCAAGGATATACGCTGTATGCCCGAGCATATTCTTAATAGTCTGCGGTACTGAATAACTCGTGGAAGTGAAAGCGCCAAAGCTTGCTATGTAGCTGAAATACCTGCCGTTGAAGCAGCCTACGTCAAACGATTCGGCTTTTCCTTCGATAATAAGATCCGTGCAGTCGTATATTGACCCGGTAAGTCCTATGGAGTTGGCGAAGTCGTTCGTTGAACCGGATGGAATGTACCCGATCTTCGTCTTATGGCCTGCAGCGATCATTCCGTTGATCACTCCGTTGAGCGTCCCGTCGCCGCCTGAAACGACTACGACATCGACCTCCCCGCCATATTCCATTGCAAATTTTCTTGCGTCCCCTCTGGCTGCAGTCATAAGGATCTGCGTCAGATAACCTGCTTTGGAGAATCTCTCTACGAGCTCTGACAGATGCTTAGGTGCCAGCATCACTCCTGATCTGGGATTCATTATCAGGAGCAGCTTACGTCTGGTGTGCATTGCCTTGATTTCCTCCTATAAGTATTTATTAGTCAGGGAATCGTCAATAGGATCGGCATCAATGAATGTGCCCTCCTGCAATTCATCCTCTATCTCTTTCTCGATTCTAAGCCTGATCCTGCGCTCCTCTTCGAGTTCCTCGATCTCCCGTTCTCGCTTCTCTTCATATCCCGGATCAAATTTCCTGGACATCTTGACTGCAAGACTGTCAAGAGATCTGTCCGCCATATCGTAGTCACCGATGATGAGTTTGTTGAACATCTCCTCGCCACGGGTCGGATACTGTGTGATCAGGTATTCTTTGATCTTGGCCGGCGTGAGCCGCCCTCTACGCATATGGATATCCCAGGACTTATTGAACATCATTCCGATGCAAAGCACCCAGCTGATCAGATAGAACCACAGCATCATAGCTACGATGTTAGAGAACGCGCCGTAGATAAGGTTGTAATTCGTTGCTCTCGAAGTATACAGAGAGTAGATCCAGGTGACCAGCATTATGCCGGCAGTCGCCACGATCGCTCCCGGAACGACCGCTGTCACAGGTACTCTGATACGCGGAAGCAGATAGTAATTGGCCAGTATCATAACGAAGAACAGCCAGCCCAGCATCGGTGTCCTGAGCGAAGCGATAAGCTCGCCGAGGAATTCACTGTGGAATATACGGTGAGCGATGATATCACCGTAGACATATACGATCAGGGAGAAAGCGACTACGAGTATCGACATCAGCGCGATAGGGATCGCTTTGACTCTCTCAGTGAAGAAATTGAACCGGTATCTTCCGTAGCTGAGCGTATATGTCGTAAGTCTCGACAGTGAAAACGCCAGTGATGATGATGACCACAAAGCGAGTATAATCATCAGGATGTTGGACACGGCGGTCGATGATGCCGTGAACAGACTTGTCAGGAACGCACCCATCTCAGACGACAGATGATTATCCAGCCATATCCTGATAAAGTCCATCGATATATCGAAGATACCGAGGACCTGCGTAAGTACGATCAGCATCGGTACAGAAGACATGAAGAAGAAGTACGCGATCTGAGCGGCAAAACCTGCATAATAAGGGTCATCGAACTGACGCCACAGATGGAAGCAGACTTTAACAAACCTCTTCCATGTGAAAGGCACTTTAGGTCGGTCATCTTCATTATCCTGTACTGTATTGCGCCAGAAATCGCTCATAATTCAAGATCCTCTATCCCAGCAGTCTCTCCAGTTCAGCTAATGCCTTGGCTCTGTGGCTTATCGTATTCTTGAAATCGGTTCCCAGTTCTGCAAATGTATTCTCATATCCCGCAGGAATGAAGACCGGATCATATCCGAAGCCCTGCGTTCCTCTGGTCTCTGAAGCGATCGTGCCTCTGCACTCTCCCCTTGCTGTCAGGACATAAAGTTCACCGTCCTTGACAGCTGCTTCCGGAACGCCCTTCCCGTCAGGATAGATCAGCGTAATAACGGTCACGAATCCTGCGCCTCTTTCCTCTTCCGGAACACCGTCAAGCGCAGCAAGCAGCTTGACATTATTGTCAGCATAAGTGCAGCCTTCTCCGGCATATCTGGCACTGTAAACTCCCGGCTCCCCATTGAGAGCGTCTACCATAAGTCCCGAATCGTCAGCAATCACAGGGCTGTCCAGATATTTCCCGAATCCCGGTACCTCTCTAATCATATCCAGGATCGCACGTGCCTTGATATAGGAGTTCTCCTCAAAAGTAGTACCTGTCTCCTCTATGTCATCCTTAGGCAGTCCGGCGTCATCTCTCGTGATGACATCCATATCGTATTTCTCAAGGATCGCTCTGATCTCTTTGATTTTGTTCTTGTTCTGGGATGCAAGTATAGCTGTTCTCATCAGTTCCTCCGGAGTTCAGTATTGTCAGGATCGGCGCACAAAATGCGCAATCAATCATATAATTATACCACTAATCGTGGTCTATTCACAGCCTGCCTGTTTCTCATTCTTCGCGACTGCAAGCATAAGTGCGCATTCGATCCTCTTGCGCTGCAGTTCGCATCCAAATTCATACACTTTGTTGATATCTCCGTTCGAATGATAGTTATTGGCAGCGCATCCGCCGGCGCAGTACAGTTTGACCCAGCAGTCTTTGCAGGCATTCCTGGTGTAGAGGTTATTTCCTCCGGAGAAAATTCCGACTGTCTCCGGATGAGTGATCCCCTCATAGATATTGCCCACGATCATGTCATCATCTCCGACAAACTGATGGCAGGGATACAGGTCTCCGGTCGGTGTCACCGCGAGGTATTCGGTCGCAACTCCGCAGCCTGATACCCTCTTGTAGATGCACGGTCCACCGGTCAGATCCACAGTGTAGTGGTAGAAGTTGAAGCCTTCTCCTCTCATTTCCCTGTCATACATCTCCATTGCGAGTTTCTCGTATTCCTCAAACAGCTGAGGCAGGTCTTCCTTGTGAAGTGCGTACGGAACAGAAGGATCCGACACCACCGGTTCGATGGAAGTCTCTTTGAATCCCATATCCGCCATCGCGAGAACGTCTCTGGAGAAATCCTTGTTATATGCTGTATATGTGCCGCGCATGTAATATTCCGAAGAACGCCGCTCAGCGCCAGGTTCTGTCCTTGAAGCAACAAGTGCCTTGAAATTATCCATGATGCTGTCATATGTTCCGTCGCCGGACTTGGTATGTCTCATGCGGTCATGAGTCTCTCTCCTGCCGTCCATGCTAAGCACGACATTCCCCATCTCCCGGTTGGTGAAATCGATCACATCATCATCGATCAGGACCCCATTGGTCGTCAGAGTGAAATTGAATATTTTATTGTGTTTCTTCTCAAGTTCGCGGCCATATCTGACGAGTTCTTTGCAGACATCCCAGTTGATCAGCGGTTCTCCTCCGAAAAAATCAACTTCGAGGTGTCGTCTGCTGCCCGAGTTCTCGACCAGATAGTCAAGCGCTCTCTTGCCTACCTCGAGACTCATGATCCCGCTCTTCCCGGAATAATCGCCCTTTCCTGCAAAGCAGTATTCACAGTCCATGTTGCATCCGTGCGCTACATGCAGGCAGATCGCTTTGAGTACAGACTGTTTGATCTTGAGATCTGACGCTGCAGCCTCAAACAGGTCTTCTGACCATAACAAATTATCAGCCACCAGATCTGCCAGATCGTCCATGACCTCATAGGTATCCTCTGCAGGCACTTCATATGCTGCAAGGATCTCTTCTGACACAGTTCTGCGGATCTCCTCGTCATTGAGGACCTCTGCTGCAGTTCGGTCTCCTCTGCGTATGACCTCATCCACTTTGGCGATGATATCATAGGCTACTTCATCTACTGAATGTACTGATGCGCTGTTAGCATCGACTATTATGTTGTAATTATTGAATTTGTATTGATGTATCATGATTCACAACTCACTAAAAAAAGCGCTGCCCGGAAGCAGCGCCTTGCAGTATCTTATTTCTCCTTGCGCTGCTCGCAGTGCTGATTTGCAACGCTGCAGGAAGTCTTGCTTGCAGACTGGCAGGATGTCTGGCACTCGCCGCAGCCGCCGTTGATACTTGACTTAGCCATATCTCTTGTTGTGATGGTCTTGATTCTCTTCATGATATTGTTCCTCCTGTATCGGTCTATGCGCACCTAATACGCATGATCCTTGTCTTGTACGCCTGTTAGAATACCATTAAATCTCAGGCTGTGTCAATGTTGAGTATACTACTCTGCGGTCTTAGGCGCAGCGGTGATCTTATATGTGAATACCGCTTCCTTCTTCATATCGCGGTTGACGATCCTGATTCTGTCGGCCTTGCCGTCAGTGCTGTCAGCCTTGACCAGAATGTCTGCGTGTTCACCGGCAGCGATGTCAACGGTGACATCCTGTCCCGGAATTGGCGGCAGATCCCAGTTCCTGGTATCCGGATTGAAAGCTGTATGCAGGAATCTGATCTTTCCGACTGTCACATCGAAGTGATAGATGCAGTCTACATTGACGCTTGGCAGCAGGCATTCGCTCTGCTTGTTGCCCAGCTGTCCCCAGAGATTGACGACAGCAGAAGCAGTCCTGTAAACAAGTCCTCTGTACTCATTCCTGGAGTTGACGGCTTCGCTGATGATCACAACATTGCATGGGCAGTTGTTGATGACATATTCCGCAGTAGTGCCGATGCTGTTCAGCATATCCTCTCTGGATGATTTGGTCATGATGATCTCATCGATACCAAGTTCCCTGGCAGCTCTGATGATCCTGACACCTGCCTTGCCTACGGCTGCTCTCTTGGTGAGCTTGTATCCATCAAAGAATTCCCCGACTACATCGAGTTTCTCGTCAAGAGCTTTGTGCGCTTCACTCTCCTCATCTGGTCTGAGAACATAATCCTGGCTCTCATCGATCATCAGAAGGACGATCTCAGCATCTTCCGGTGTGTAGTGATCCAGGACATAATGCATGGCTTTGAGACTTCTTTCGGTCTCTTCGATTGGCAGAAGTATTTTCTTCATACTTTCCTCCATTCCGGCTATATCAAAACATTACTCTGATTTATTAGTATACTACAAATTTGTTATTTAAGGAACTTCTTGTTGAGCGTCATGATGAATATTTCAAGTTCCGCGTACAGAACCATCAGATCATCATCATAAGACAGCACTACATCGTTCTGACATCTGCCGACTGTATCGAACAGAATGTTCGGAGATCCGCCGATCACAGCCTTGAGTTCTCCGTCCTGCTCTATCGTATAGTTGCAGGAAACATTCGCTCTGAGGCAGGCCGGGAAGCTTTTGATCGTAAATTCGCCTGCTTCAGTCTTTGCGGTAAACGCGTCAAGGCCTTTGATCTTATGTCTTGTTATCTCTCCGAAGTGTTCTCCATCAGCGTACATGTCGTAACCGGCACTGTCTGTGACCACACCTTTGCCGTTGCTGGCTCTCGGAACAACTGACGCCATCTCATTTCCGTCTGCATCCAGAACTCTTGCAACGAATGGATTGTAAGTGCTCTCTACTCTCAGCAGATCATTGCCCTCTTCATCCTTGAACCATCCTTCGTAGGAATTATGGTAATAGAATTTGAAGAAGTCGAGATCCGAAGGTATAGGAGTATTCCTGTCAGCGTCGAGCTTCTCGATCAGTTCCTGGAGGTGTCTGATCAGCATGACCGACGCGAGTTTGAGAGAGACGAATATAGCATAACGTTTTGGCGTTACCTCTATATCAGTGTCGTTGATAAAATCTCTGAATCTGTATTCGTCCGACTCATCCCTGATTATGTTATCGATTTTGGTGATGTGCTTGATATCCAGTTTGCTGCCGCTCCTGGAGATGACGACACAGTCTTTGAATGAATTCGGCCCGAATACGATACTGTCTCCGCTGAAGCCCTTGTGCTCTGCGATCCAGGCCTTGCCCAGAGGGGTCTCGATATCCTTGAGCTTCTCGTACAGTTCACGGATATCCATATCAGTCCTGATCACTTTCTCATAGATGCTGCGGTCATTGAACCTGCCGCCTCCTCTGGTGAAGAATATACCAAAAGATAACAGGAGGATGATGCCTCCCATTATCCATTTGCCGACTGAAAACGATAGGAGACCCATGATGGCAGCGAGTACTCCCACCCAGGTCATGATCCTGTCTTCTTTCATCGCAGGAACTCCTTCCGGTGATAGGTTGCTGTACTATGCCTCGAGCAGCTTGTTGACTGCCTCGCGGATCGCTTTGCGGTTGGATTCTGCTTCTTCTGCGGATGAGCCGGAAGCCATAACATAAGTCTTGACCTTAGGCTCTGTACCCGAAGGTCTTACTGCGACAGCGCAGCCGCCTTCGAGATCATAGAAGAGAACATTGCTCTTGGTGAATCCAGGAACGTCTGTGAGATAGTCCGTGATACCGGTTATAGGGAGACCGATCTCTGACGGCTGATCAGCACGAATGTTGGTCATGACAGCTTTCATCTTGTCCTGTGCGTCATAACCCTCAAATACAGCTGATTCAGTATTCTCGATATAATATCCGTACTTCTTGTACAGTTCCTGGAGGCCGTCATATACGGACATGCCCTTTGCCTTATAATAGCAGCCTGTTTCTGCCAGCATCATTGCCGCGAACACAGCATCCTTGTCTCTTGCGTATGATCCGCCGAGGAATCCTATGCTTTCTTCAAATCCGAAGATAAAGTGCTCATCGCCGAAGTCTTCGTGTTCTTTGATCTTCTCTCCGATGAACTTGAATCCTGTGAGGACTTCATACATCTTCACGTCGTTCATTTCGCAGATCCTGTTAGCCATGACAGTGGATACGATGGATTTGCATACGAAAGGCTTCTCAGGCATAGTGCCTGTCTCTCTTCTGGCTGTGATGATATAGTCCAGCATCAGGCATGCGATCTGATTGCCCGAGAGGACCTTATATTCGTCTCCTGCCTTGACTACAGCGCCGCATCTGTCACTGTCAGGGTCTACGCCGATAACGAACTCCGCGCCGTTCTTCTTCGCATATTCGATAGCCAGCGCAAAGCCTTCTGTGTTCTCAGGGTTTGGTGACTTGACTGTCGGGAAATTGCCGTCCGGTACCATCTGCTCAGCAACCGGGATGATCGCTCCGTATCCCTGTCTCCTGAGGATCTCCGGTACCAGCTTGTATCCTGCTCCGTGGAATGGTGTGAATACGATCTTCATCTCTGAAGCGACCTGATCGATATACTTCCTGGTGATCGATGTCTCCATTACTCTCTTCAGGTATGTCTCATCCATCTCGTCACCGAGCATCACGACAAGACCCTTCTCCAGAGCCTCATTCAGATCCATTCTCTTGACATCCTTGAAAATATCGATCCTTGCGATCTCTGCAGAAACTACATCAGCATGCTCAGGTCCCAGCTGAGCGCCGTCAGCCCAGTATGCCTTATAGCCATTGTATTCTTTCGGATTGTGGCTTGCTGTGATGTTGATACCTGCGATCGAGCCGGTCTCTCTGACTGCGAAAGACAGTTCCGGTGTAGGTCTGAGGTCATCGAACAGGTAGACTTTGATACCGTTAGCTGCCAGTACCGATGCTGCTTCCTCAGCAAACAGTCTTGAGTTGAGTCTCGAATCGTGAGCTATCGCGACACCATTGCCTTCTTCGGAATCTCCGCCGATCTGTCCGCCTTTCTCGATGATGAGATTGGCAAATCCCTGAGTCGCATACCTTACGGTATAGACATTCATTGCACCGATTCCGGCTTTCATGATGCCTCTCAGGCCGGCAGTTCCGAAAGTCAGCATTGCCTTGAATCTGCCCTCGATCTCAGCCTCGTTGCCGGCGATGCTCTCTAGTTCCTGCTTCGTTGCAGCATCTACTGCGTCCGAGCTCAGCCAATAGTTGTACTCTTCCATGTAAGTTCTCATTTGTGCTTCCCCTTTCTCATGCTACATGTTCGAACTGTGAATTATACAGGTCTGCATAGAATCCGCCCTTCTTCAGGAGTTCTTCGTGTGTACCCTGTTCTACTATATCACCGTGATCCATTACCAGTATAAGGTCTGCGTTCCTGATAGTCGATAGTCTATGCGCAATTATGAAGCTTGTTCTGTCCTTCGTGAGGGTATCCATGGCTTTCTGGATCTCTTCTTCCGTCCTGGTATCGACCGAAGAGGTTGCCTCATCCAGTATCAGCAGCTTCTTATCTGCAAGTATAGCTCTGGCTATAGTCAGCAGCTGTCTCTGTCCTTCGGATATATTGGTGGCATCTTCATTGAGCACCATCTTATATCCGCCCGGCAGAGTCTTGATGAAATGATGGGCTTTGGCTGCTTTGGCTGCCGCAATGATCTCCTCATTCGTCGCATCTTCTCTGCCGTATTTTATATTCTCGCGAATGGTTCCCTTGAACAGCCATGTGTCCTGCAGGACCATCGCAAAATTCTCTCTGTGTTCGCGCCTCGTCAGCTCGCGGATGTCACGTCCATCGACCCTGATCGCACCGCTGTTGACATCGTAGAAACGCATCAGGAGTTTGACGATCGTTGTTTTGCCTGCTCCCGTCGGTCCGACGATGGCGATCTTCTGACCTGGTTCGATCTTTGCGCTGAAGTCTTTGATGACTGTAGTTCCCGGTTCATATCCAAATGATACATGATCGAACTCCACAGCGCCACTTACTTCTCCGAAGTCATCGATCGCTCCCGGGGCATCGATCTCTTCTTCTTCATCAAGGAATTCGAATACTCTCTCAGCAGCTGCAGCCATTGACTGTACCTGATTCATGATCTGCGCGATCTCCTGTATCGGCTGTCCGATGTTCTTGACGTACTGAACGAAAGCCTGGATATCGCCTACCCCGATCGCGCCTTTCACACACAGTATACCACCGGATATCGCAACTCCGGCATATCCGAGATTGCTGACGATCCTCATAAGAGGTCTCATGAGGCCTGACAGGAATTGTGATTTCCACGCAGATTCGTATAATTTCTCGTTGGCTTTGTCAAATTCATCTGTTACAGCCTCTTCACGGTTGAACGCTTTGATCACAAGATGTCCTGAGAAGTTCTCTTCTACATGGCCGTCTATGATGCCGAGGTATTCCTGCTGCGCCCTGAAATGCGGCTGTGATACTTTGATCAGCACTGACATCACCAGAGCCGAGAGTGGGATGACCATCAGCGCTATGAGTGTCATTGTGACATTGATCGTCAGCATAACGACTATGATGCCTATCATGCTGACAATAGCCCATATGAAATTGGATATGCTCTGGCTGAGCGCCTGACCGAGGGTGTCGACATCGTTGGTGATCCTGGACAGGATCTCGCCGGTCTGTACGCGTTCGAAATAGCCTACCGGCATGCGATTGATCTTCTCAGAGATGTCATTTCTCATCCTGTAGACGATCTTCTGTGTGATGTTCGTCATGATCAGTGCCTGCAGCCACTGGGCGAAAGCACCGACAGCATAGAGCATGATCGTGAGGAGCAGGACCTTGCCGATAGCGTCGAAATCGATCCCGCCTGTACCTTTCAGTTTGGCCATAACACCTGTAGCCAGGAGTGTCGTTGCTCTTCCCATCACCTTAGGCCCTACCGTCTCGAATACGGTTGCTACCGCGGATATCAGCACGACAAAGACGACAGCAAGTTTGTATCCTCCCATGTAGCTGAGGGTATCACTCACGGCCTTGCGGAAATTCTTCGGCTTCTCGCCCGGAGCCAGTATAGCACTCGGGCCTCCACCTCTCCTCTTGCGCCTGTTATTCTGCTGTGATCTGTTCTCTTCCTGTGCCACTTATCTCTGTAACTATCCGGCTGCTTCGAGCTCGATCTCTGAGAGCTGAGATCTCGCTATATCTCTGTATACTTCACAGTTCTTCATGAGTTCGGAATGCGTACCCTTGCCTGCGATCTTTCCGTCATCAAGGACGATGATCTGCTCTGCATGAAGGATCGTTCCGACTCTCTGTGCTACGATGATTCTTGTTGAATCTGCAGTCTTCTCTGCGAGTGCTCTCCTGAGCGCAATATCTGTCTTCATATCCAGAGCAGAGAAAGAATCATCAAATATTAGGATTGCAGGCTTCTTGATTAGTGCGCGCGCGATCGCGAGTCTCTGCTTCTGTCCGCCTGAAACATTCGCTCCTCCCTGGGAGATCTCGCTGTTAATGCCTTCCGCTTTCTCTGCGATGAATTCCATGGCCTGCGCGGTAACTGCTGCCTCCAGCACCTGCTCGTCAGTCGCGTCCTCATCGCCCCAGCGGATATTGTCTCCGATCGTACCGGAGAAAAGTATTCCCTTCTGCGGTACGTATCCGATCTCATCTCTGAGGGAGTGAAGTGTGATATCTCTGACGTCCCTGCCTCCGACCGTTACACGGCCTTCGGTAACATCAAAGAATCTCGGGATCAGGCTGATGAGTGTTGTCTTGCCGCATCCTGTCGAGCCGATGATGGCTGTCGTCTCCCCCGGTCTCGCTTCGAAATCTATGTCAGTCAGCACGTTCTCTTCCGCATCGGGATACATGAATGACACATGTTCAAATCTGACGGTCCCGTCCGGAGTACCGCTGTTCTCAGCCTGTATGTCTTCCGCTCCGTCTTTGTTGCTGATCGAGGTCTCAGTACCGAGCACCTCATAGATCCTGTCGGCAGCGACGCCTGCTCTCGGCAGGAATATAGCCATACTGGCGATCATCAGGAATGAGAATACGATCTCCATAGAATACGCGATAAACGCAGTCATGGTACCAACCTGAAGCTCTCCCATGTCGATCCTGCGTGCTGCGACCCATGTGATCCATATGGACAGTCCGTACATGATGATCATGAGGAACGGAGACATGGATATCATGGTCCGGTTGACGAAGAGCTGGTTGCGGTAGAGGTTCTTATTGGCCCTGTCGAACCGCTTCTCTTCAGTCTCCTCTCTTCCGAAAGCTCTGATGACCTGTATGCCGGTTAGTATCTCACGCGATACGGCATTGAGCGCGTCGACGAGAGACTGCATGATCTTGAATTTCGGCATCGCTACACGGAACAGCAGCGCTACCATAAGCAGTATCGCGATCACCCCGGTGACAACGATGAAATTCATATGCGCATGAGTCTGATAGACCTTGATGATCGACCATGTGCAGATACACGGCGCGAAAAGCATCATCCTCAATATCATCGTCGAGGTCATCTGGACCTGCTGGATATCGTTGGTGGCTCTGGTAATGAGGGACGATGTCTGGAATTTCGTCATTTCAGCTGTCGAGAATGACATCACGTTCCGGAAAAGCCTGGATCTGAGATCCTTGCCTATACTCGCACCGACTCTCGCCGCAAGGAATGAGATCCCTGTAGTGAAAGCCATGACAATAACCGACATGAGTATCATCAGTCCGCCGATACGCCACATGTAACGGTTCTGTACCGCCAGCATATCGAGACCGGCATTCTCATCGCAATTGCCGGCAAACTGTATGCCCATCGCTCTGAGATTCTGATCACTGTCATCGAGATCAGCCGGCAGCTGTTCTCCTATACTGTCAGCGTAACATCTGGCAACAGGTTCCAGATAATAGTCATCGTAATAGTCCAGCTGCTCCTCATCCAGTGCGATCCTCTTGAAGATCTGCTCTCCGTCCTTCTCTTCATACAACCCTGACAGCTCGCTGAACTGTTCTTCTGTCATGTAATCCTTAAGCATGCGCAGATCATTGTCAGTCGCTGCTTCAGGGAGGATATGCTCAATACCTCTGTTCTGTATGCCTGTATCTATGAGGTTCTGGGTATACTGCGGAAGATTCATCTCACAATAAGCCTGCCCTGCCATGAGCAGCAGGACAAGCAGTGCTGTTTTCTTATATGGTAACAGTGTTTTGAAAAGATTCTTCATCAGCAGCAACTCTAATACAATAATTTATTATTTGTCTGAATAAAGCCGGTTCCTCGTTTCATCGTAACGTCCGGCATTCTCAAGCACACGGGCGATATCATCCACAGATCTCACCTCGTGGATGTTCTCCCTGTCCTTCTGTGTGAAGAATTCTTCCTCCGCCATGCGGTCGAAGAATCTGAATAAATAGTCGTAATATCCGTTTATGTTGTACAGCATCACCGGTTTGACGGTCTCGCTCAGTCTGCCAAGCCTCGTCAGTGTGATGACTTCAGTGATCTCATCCAGTGTCCCGGTACCGCCCGGAAGCGCGATAAATGCATCTCCCTGAGCGATCATGCTGCTGCGTCTCTCCGGCAGATCAGGAACGATCTGCAGATCGGTCAGCCTTTCATGGATCTCTTCTGCCGTTATGAAAAACCCCGGTGTGACTCCGATCACCTCTCCCCCGTTGTCGAGGACTGCGTTGGAGATGACTCCCATTGAGCCGACATCACCTGCGCCATAAACCAGACGGTGTCCGTTCTCAGCCATCCACCTTCCGAGTTCTTCAGCCCGGACAGTAAATTCCGGATCCTTGCCATGTCTCGCGCCGCAATAAACAGTAATGTTCATATCCTGTCTCCGCAATAAAAATCTGGATCTAGATACCTACAGAAGCATCCGCCATCCTCCTGATAACGGTATCTTCTTCATCGTCTTCCTTGTTCCATTCCGGATCATAGAAGAGGTTGAGTCTCAGCTCATTGGAGATCTCTCTGAGGAGTTTGATACCGGCTATGCTGTTGCCCTGTGCATCAAGCGCCGGCCCGAAGACTCCGATCCCTGCACGCTTGTCCGATACCGACAGCAGTCCGCCGCCGACACCCGATTTGGAAGGTATGCCTACTTTGATCGCAAAAGTTCCGGAGCCGTCGTACATTCCGCATGTCAGCATCAGTGTTTTGACGATACGTGAAGTACGCGATGACATGAAACGCTTACCCGTGAGCATGCATACCCCGTCATTGGCCAGTTTCTTGCCGAGGTTGGCAAGTGACTCTGCTGTGACATTGAGTGAACACATTTTGGTATAGAATCTGAGAGTATCTTCTACGTCTGTGGTGATGATCCCCTTGCTCTCGAGAAGATAAGCGATCGAGCGGTTCCTCGAGCACGTTCTCATCTCAGATTCGTAAACGTCCTTATTGAGGACGATATCACGGTCTGAACAGATCTCACGGGCGAATCTCACCATATCCTGGAATGATACCTCCGGCAGCAGCATACCGCATACAGCCAGAGCGCCTGAATTGATCAGCGGATTATATGGCTTCGAGTTGTTGAGGTCGAGTTCAACGAGCGAGTTGAATGCTTCACCGGATGGCTCTGCGCCGACCTTCTTGAACACACTCTTGAGTCCGCACAGCTCCAGAGCAACGATCAGCATCAGGATTTTGGACACGGACTGCATTGTAAATCTCGTGTCGTAGTCGCCCATGCAGATCTTCTCACCTACCAGCGGATAGAGGCATATGCCCAGCCTGTTCGGATCCATTTTGCCCAGTTCCGGAATATAGGTCGCTACCGCGCCTTTGGGGATTTCCAGTCTCGCGACTTCCATCGCTTTCCGGATGATCTCTCGTGACTTATCAGTATCTATCATCTGATAATGTCTGTCGATAGTATTATTAGTACTTGGCATAGCTGCACCTCTTTCCACTCCATGACGATTTAGCCATAATCTAACTAATATATTATACCTCAAACGACCTTTTGGAGGAAGCATTTCATCAGCCGGCGATTTGCCTATCCCCTCCGGGGGCTTACTAATCGAGCACGAATTTGTTACAATAGTCAAGGAAATACGCTTGATCCGCTTTGCTACGGAGGATAGTTATGGCAGATAATCACGGACACAGTCACGATCACGAACACATGCACGAACACACACACCTTGACGAGAACGGCAATCCTTATACGCATACGCACGTTCATGCTGACGGAGACCATCATCACGATCATGGACACATCCATTCAGAGGAGCATACCAAAACTGTGCTCAACAGGATGTCTCGCATCATCGGTCATATGGAGTCTACTCGCAGGATGGTTGCTGACGGCCGTGACTGTTCGGATGTCCTCATACAGCTCAGTGCGATCGAATCCGCCATTAATTCCGTCAGCAGAGTCATTCTCAAAGAACACCTTTCGACCTGTATCGTAGATGCAGTCAAGAAAGACGACATGGAGTCCATAGAAGAGCTCAGGAAAGCGATCGACAAGTTCATCAAATAGGAAGCGGTCCATAATAACAAAAAAGCAGGGCAGATTCCCGCAGAGGGAATCTGCCCTTTTCTTTATGTGCATGTGAAAGGAATCAGTAATTCTCAGCGTTGACCTCGAAATATGCCTGAGGATGTGCACAGACAGGACAGATCTGAGGCGCTTTCGTTCCGACAACAATATGTCCGCAGTTGCGGCACTCCCACACCTTGACTTCACTCTTGGCAAATACTTCCTGTGCCTCAACATTGTGGAGCAGTGCGCGATAGCGCTCTTCATGATGCTTCTCGATCGCCGCTACCATGCGGAACTTGTCAGCGAGGTCCTTGAATCCTTCTTCTTCGGCTGTCTTGGCAAAACCTTCGTACATATCTGTCCATTCGTAGTTCTCGCCGTCAGCAGCCGCTGCCAGATTCTCAGCAGTCGTTCCGATGCCGTCCAGCTCTTTGAACCACATCTTAGCATGTTCTTTCTCGTTATCCGCAGTCTTGAGGAAGAGCGCGGAGATCTGTTCGAAGCCCTCCTTCTTAGCCTTGGAAGCGAAATATGTATACTTGTTCCTTGCCTGTGACTCGCCTGCGAAAGCAGCCAGCAGGTTCTCATATGTCTTAGTTCCTTCGTATTTGTTTGCCATTGCAATTCTCCTTTCTATACAAAACTGCGGGATCATGACTGATCCCGCATAACTGTCCCTATCTGTAAGCTGCCGCGATCTCCTCTGCAAGAGCTTCGATCTGCGCCCTGCTCTCATCGTTGAGAGCAGAAACGATCTTGACTCCGTTCTCAGTATATTCGAGGTTCTTGCATCCTTCGAGCATGCTCTTCATGGTCTTGGTCGCTACCGGTGCCCATGAACCATTTTCGATGAACGCGACTCTCTTGTTCTGATAGAGTCTCTCTGTCAGGGAGTGGATGTATTCCTTCATGAACGGGACGATATCGTTATTGAAAGTCGTGGTCGCAAAGACCTGAGTGTCATATCTGAATCCGTCCTCAACGCACTCTGCCATGTCGCTGCGGGCAAGGTCGTTCACTGCGATCTCCGGTACACCCTTCTCCTCAAGCTTAGCTGCCAGGAGTTCCACTGCAGCCTTGGTATTGCCGTACACAGATGTGTAGGAAATCACTACTCCCTGTGTCTCAGAAGCGTATGAAGACCATGTGTTATAGAGATGGAGATAATAGCCGAGATTCTCTTTCAGCACCGGTCCGTGAAGCGGGCAGATCGTCTGGATATCGAGTTTTGCCGCCTTCTTGAGGAGTGCCTGCACCTGCATTCCATACTTGCCGACGATTCCGAAATAGTAACGTCTGGCCTCGCATGCCCAGTCTTCCTCAGCGGTGTCGTGTGCTCCGAATTTACCGAAAGCATCCGCGCTGAAGAGGACTTTGTCAGTGCTGTCGTATGTCATGATGACTTCTGGCCAGTGGACCATAGGCGCAGCGACAAAGCTCAGCTTGTGGCTGCCAAGATCGAGCTCATCACCTTCTTTGACAACGAGTCTTCTATCGGCATATTCCTCACCTTCGAAGAAGTTCTTCATCATGTTGAAGGCCTTAGCGGATGAGACGATCACGGTTGACGGGAACTCGGCCATGAACCCTCTGATGCTTCCTGAGTGGTCAGGTTCCATGTGCTGGATCACCAGATAATCCGGTGTTCTTCCGGACAGAGCGCTCTTAACATTGCCGATCCACTCGTCGGTAAAGTTGCCGTCGACAGAATCCATGACTGCAGTCTTCTCATCAACGATAACATATGAATTGTATGCCATTCCTTCTGGAACTATATAGTGGCCTTCAAACAGGTCGACGTCATGATCGTTGACTCCTGCGAAGATAATGTCTTTGGTGATTTCCATTGATTGTGATCTCCTTTACTGTTGAACTTCGGTTACTATTCTGCCTTCCAGAGCGAGTGCAGGTTGCAATAAGCATATACTGCTTCAACTTCATCGCCTTCGCAGATCGCGAATTCTACCTTAGGCGCATCGCCAGGTTTGAGAGCCTTTCTCTGATTGCCCTGCTTGGTCTTGAGCGATACCCACTCAATGTAGTGCGCATCGACCATCGGATGCTCTGCAGCACCTACAGTAACAAATACCTTGTTTTCTTTGACTTCAAATACAGGTACGTGCTTCTCTACTGAAGCATCGCTTGTGCCTGCAATGATCTCTTCCATTGGTTCTCCGCAGCAGATCACAGGAACGCCTGTCTTCTTAACGATTGCTACGATCTGTCCGCAGTGCTTACATCTGTAGAACTTCATTTCCATGTTTATATCCTCCGTATCTTCATTGATCATAGATGCGTTATATGTTTATTCAATTAATATATTTTACCACATTTCACAGATTCTATCATGTAGTATCTGTGAATCGATTGTCAATATCAAAATGAGAGGACATGAGCTGCGGTAAGAGCCGCCAGGATCAGTATTGTTACCGCCCAGATGCGCCCTGCTGCGGCAGAGTTCTTGCGGAAATCATTCCCCCATACCAGTCTGAAATATTCCGAAGAGTACATGATCAACGCGAACACAACGCACGCGAAACAGATAACCGTCAGCATTCTCGACGTCCCTCTGCTGATATCCGGATAAAGTATCAGGGCTGACATGCAAATGTATACTGAGACAGAGCTCAATACCCCGTACCACCTGTTGCTGTAGTCACCGTTGAATCTGTTGAAAATGCCGTAAACGTATATCGTCCTGCACACCTCCATGAAGATGAAGAAGTACAGCAGCACCCAAGCCCATCTGTAGGATTGAGCAGCGAGGATCATCAGCAGCGCCTGATTGAGCCTGTCGGCAAATATCGCGATCATTTTACCGGCCTGCGTGGTATAGCCCTTCTCGGGTGCAAGGTACAGTTCCGCTCCATAGAACAGAGCTGAGACTGCAATGTATGTCGCCAGTCTGTCATAATCTGCGATCCTGAACAGCCCGATGATGATCGGGATAAGGAGCAGCCGGACGGCAGTGATCGCATTGACGATATTGAGGACTGATCTGCGGCTGAACTCTCTTCTGATCATCGCGAGGAACTGCGGCAGCGACTCATTGAAAGTGAAGAACCAGGCTATCATGATGACAGGAAATGCCGCAACGACATCGATCACCGAATGCTGTTTGACGACAAAGGTCGATATGCATATCAGAACGACCGCCAGTGCCATCCAGAGTCTGGTATAAACTGTCAGAGCTTTTCTCTTCGAATATGCGAAAGCGAAGAATATCCCCATCGATCCTATTACATGCATAGACGGAGTGATGTTGGTCGGAGTATCCACTGTATACGCGATCGACATCATCCTCGTGAAGATATTGCTGTGTTCGAACACTTCCGGTCTCAGTTCCTGACATGTCGGATAGATGATATACACCGCAAACGATATGCAGAATCCTATTGCCAGAAATGCCATGAGCTTGCGGAAGATCTCTTTCTCCGTGAAGAGCATATAGATGATCACTCCTGGCAGAAGCACATGCCAGGAGAAATAGGCGATTGCGAAGTACTCATTGAAGACAATCAGATCATCAAGGAATGAGTGAACGACATGATACTGAGCGCCGGGATTGGCCCTTTCTACCACGAAGTAAGCTGCAAGATACAGCACGATCAGCCACAGGTATCTTGCATCTCTTCGGTCAATGCTTCTTATCATTTTCCGGATGTTCCAGCGATCCAACTTGATCCTCCCTGAAAGTGATTCTCACCAAATGTATTATACTCCCGTCCGTTTCAATCTCAATAAAATCGGGGAGCTAGAAGCTCCCCGTTATTTTCGCTGTGAAAACTGCTTTATCTGCGGAATTGACCGCGCCGATCTCCATACTGCCATCCTCTGCAAATCGCCGGACATATCTGAGCATCTCTCCTTCAAAACTCTGGGAAATGAAATTCACCTCTACTTCAGAGATGTCCATCTCCTTCATCTGATCTGCCGTAAAGCAGCCGAGCATCGCTCTGACGTAATTGACGTTATTCATGTGACCGCCGAGATCGATGTCTATCGACCGGATCGTGTATGTCCCGATTTCCTCAGCGTCTTCGAACTTCTTCGCCAGTCTTATGAAAGGTCTGTCATCCGGCGGTGCCTCGTTAAAATCGAGATCCGGATACAGTCCGTCCATGTGAACGAGTTTGCCTGTATCCCTGCTGATGACTGCCCAGACGCTCCTGCCGTATGCCAGGATCTCATCCCCCGCCATGATCGCGTAGTCCCTCTCGCAGCTTGCTCTGTCCGAGGCCTGGATCCAGGTGCTGGATACGACGGGGTCCATCATCTCCGGCATTCTGTTGATATGGATCCTGGTCTTGGTGATGATCCAGAAGTAATTCCGTCTGTTCATCCCTTCCGGTCCTATATCGAAATTATCCGCATGCAGAGTAGCCGTATCCTGGAAAATATCCAGCGCGGCAGGAATACTAAGCCGCGAATTGCCGTCGCACATGCTCGGCAGTATCCTGATATCCCTGTAATATCTGCATCTGCTCTCATTCATGTATTCACTCATCTTCCGGCTCCAGTTCTGCAAGAAATGCGTTATAGAAATCAGGATGTTCTCTGTTCATTGCAACAGGCTTACCGTCCCTGCTGACATACCCGTGCTCAGATTTGCCGCGCGCTCTGATCTCTCCCGTCGCTGCATCTGTTATTTCATAGCTGAAAGAGCATTTGACGCGGCTCATCTTTGTTAGCCTAACTCCGATCCTGATCCTGTCGCCGAACCGGATGGCATGGATATACTTGCATGAGACTTCGATCACAGGGCTGAGGATATCTTCCCTCTCCAGCCTCTCGTAAGGATATCCGACCTGATCCATGAATGCGACTCTGGCTTCTTCAAAATATCTGATGTAATTCGAGTGATGTACGACAGCCATCTGATCTGTCTCGTAATAGTTGACGTTTCTCTCGTAATATCTCACTGTAGTCCCTCCGATACACTCTCCCGTATCTTATTCAGCGTGGACTAATATATAGTCATGTCCTGCAGCTGTCAGGAATCTCTGCCAGATATCTTCCCCTCTGATCCTGAGGCTGGAGGTGTTGATGCACGGATGGCACCCGATAAACTCCTGCTCCAGCAGATCGCTGTCTACCAGCAGCTGCACCACATGATCCTTATCGTTGATGAGTCCCATGACACTGGCTGAACCGGGAGTAGTATCCAGATATTTCTCCATGTATTCAGCCTCGGCAAAATGCAGTCTCGAACTGCCCGCCTGCTTCGATATATCGCTGCTTCTGAACACCTTCTCAGCCGGTATCATCAGCATATAGAACTTCGTCCTCTGGCGGTTGGCAAGGAACAGATTCTTACAGATTTTCGCTCCGAGGGATTCCTCCACTTCCTCCAGCGTTTCCGGATGCGCCGAATCAGCCGGGCCATGGTCTATCCTCTCGTATTCTATTCCCAGATCGTCCAGAAAATCATACACTCTGATTTCTTTGTCCAGCCTGCCTTCAGTGTTTTCCGGTCTCCCCTTGTATCTCGTAAGGCCCATTACATCTCCAGGTTTCTGTTCTCTCTGCTGAGGAAATAATAAACAGCGCCGACCATTCCTGCATCGTTGCCGAGCGTAGCGGACTTGAATTCGAGTCCTTCAGCGAAATCCGGCATGATCCTGGAGATGACCTTCTCTCTGAGTGGCTCGATCAGGAGTTTCTGCTGTCTGGAGACGCCTCCTCCGATCAGTACCAGCTGAGGGTCGAATACATGGACAAATCCTGCAATGCCGTATGCGATCTCATCGATCCAGTCGTCTATGATGCTGAGAGCCAGCTTGTTGCCCTGCTCTGCTGCGGCAAAAAGATCTCTGCCGTTGTTCCAGAGCGGTTCTACAGCTTCAGCAGCACGTATCAGTGCGGAGGTCGCTGCATAGCGCTCAAAGCACCCATCGATACCGCATACGCAGTGAATTCCTCCCGCGTGCGTCGGGAAGTGGCCTACCTCACCTGCATAACCTCTCGATCCTTCCAGCAGTCTGCCGCCGGTGATCACGCCTCCGCCGACGCCTGTTCCAAGAGTCAGGCCGAGCACGTCTGTGTATCCTTCAGCTGCACCCTTCCAGAACTCTCCGAGGATCGCGCAGTTTGCGTCATTGGCCAGTGTCGCAGGAAGACCGAATTCATCACGGAGTTCACTGCACACTTCTGTGAATGACCATCCCGGTACATTGCCACCGTTCTCAGCAACGCTTCCTGTCGAAGAATTGATATTCCCCGCTGCGGAAACACCAATGCCTGCGAATGCCTCTGCATCAGGGCCTTCTTCACTGATCAGCGTTCTTACATTATCCTTGATCAGCTGCATAACTGTAGGACTGCCCTCTGAGACCTTATATGGGATCTCCCTGCGGTGCAGTACAGTGCCGTTCTCATCGACGATACCCATCTTGATCGATGTACCGCCAACATCTACTCCGATGAATCTTCTCATATCTGCCCTCTTTCTGCTATTTATTCAATATAGCCATGAACTCTTCGCCAGTGATCGTCTCTTTCTCATAGAGGTGTTCTGCAAGCTCGTCGAGCTTGTCGCGGTTCTCTGTGAGGATCTTATACGCTTTCTCATGCTGTTCCTTGACCAGTTCAACGACCTTCTGATCGATCTTCGCCTGTGTCTCTGCGGAGCATACGAGGGAGGTGTCTCCTCCCAGATACTGATTCTGCAGCGCTTCCAGAGCGACCATATCGAAATCGTCACTCATGCCATAGCGCGTGATCATAGCACGCGCGAGTTTGGTCGCCTGCTCGATATCATTGGCTGCTCCGGTAGTGATCGAACCGAAAGCGATCTCTTCAGCAGCACGTCCGCCGGTGAGTGTCGCGATCTTGTTCTCCAGTTCTTCCTTATTCATGAGGTAGTGATTGCCCTCATCTACCTGCAACGTGTATCCCAGCGCGCCGGATGTCCTCGGTACGATGGTGATCTTCTGGACCGGCGCTGAATTGGTCTGCCTGGCAGCAACCAGAGCGTGCCCGATCTCGTGATAAGCTACGATCTTCTTCTCATTGTCGGTGAGGATCGCGTTCTTCTTCTGATATCCCGCGATGACTACCTCGATGCTCTCCTCGAAATCGGTCTGGCTGGCTGCCTTACGGCCGTCACGCACTGCTCTCAGAGCAGCTTCATTGACGATATTCGCAAGCTCAGCACCGGATGCGCCAGACGCCATTCTGGCGATCGCAGCGTAATCGATATTCTTTTCGACTTTGATTTTCTTTGCATGCACCTTGAGGATCGCTTCTCTTCCCTGAAGGTCAGGCAGTTCCACCGGTACACGGCGGTCAAAACGTCCCGGACGTGTCAGCGCAGGGTCGAGTGACTCAGGTCTGTTGGTCGCCGCCAGGATGATGACACCGCTGTTGCCTTCGAAGCCATCCATCTCTGTCAGCAGCTGATTGAGGGTCTGCTCTCTCTCGTCATTGCCGCCGAGATTGCCGCTGTTCCTCTTCTGGCCGATCGCATCGATCTCGTCGATGAAGACGATGCATGGCGCCTTCTCCTTCGCCTGTCTGAAGAGGTCACGGACTTTGGACGCTCCCATGCCGACAAACATCTCAACGAATTCTGAACCTGACATCGAGAAGAACGGAACGTTTGCCTCGCCCGCAACAGCTTTGGCGAGCATGGTCTTGCCGGTTCCCGGAGGACCGACAAGCAGTACGCCCTTAGGCATCAATGCGCCGATCTCCTGATACTTCTGAGGGTCATGCAGATACTCTACGATCTCCTGCAGGTTCTCCTCGGCTTCATCGACACCTTCAACATCGTCGAACTTGAGTCCGTCAGACGACTGAACATAGACACGCGCATTGCTCTTGCCCAGATTGAACATCATCGATCCCGGACCGCCGCCGGCTCTGTCCATCAGTTTCCTGCTCAGATACTGCCCCAGTAAGTAGAATATTGCCAGCGGGAGGATCCAGCTGAGGAAGAAGCTCGCGAGCGGCGACATCTCCTCAACGATCTTGCTGGTGAATTCCGCGCCGGATGCGTGCAGTCTGTTCACGAGGTCCGGATCATTCATGACTCCCGTACGGTAGACAGTGTTGCCATCCTTTCCGGTAAACAGGATCTGATTCTCCTGTATCTGTACGGACTTGATCTGTCCCTTCTCTGTCATGGTCATGAAAGTACCGTAGTCGACTTCCTTGATCTGCTGCTGGGTCAGCATCGGCGCGATGAAAGCGTTGAATGCCAGCATCAGTATCATGACGATAACATAGAAATAGATAAGTGATCTGTTTGGTTTCTTTACTTCATTCATAGTGTTTCCTCATCTGATCATTTTGTTGAATAGTTTATTATATCACTATTCCCCGTATTTGAGTCTTATGCTTCCTGATTCAGATCGAAGAACCTTGTCGGAATATGACAGTAGCCTCCCGGATTCTTGTCCAGATACTTCTGATGATACTCTTCCGCTGAGAAGAAATTGATGATCGGCTCCATCTCTACCGCCAGAGGCTGGCCGGCCTTCTCCTCCTCTGCATCATAAACTTTCCGGATCTCATCGATCTGATCCGGTTCTGTGTAGTAGATGCCTGTCCTGTACTGGATACCGACATCATGCCCCTGCTGGTTCACCGACAGAGGATCGATGACCATGAAAAAATAATTGAGCAGTTCAGTCAGTGGCAGTCTGGTCTCATCATAAACGATACGAACTGTCTCGGCATGCCCGCTGCTGCGGCACACATCCTGATAGGTCGGAGCGCTGTCAGGGCCATTCGCGTAGCCGACCTCTGTCTCCAGCACCCCATCGAACTGATCGAAGAACTTCTGTGTTCCCCAGAAGCATCCTCCTGCAAGATATATGGTTTTCATAGCTTCCCTCCATCCGATCCGGCAAACGGATCTGTTTATATTATCTATTGACTTTCTATCGTCAGGTTCCTGAGCCACCGCTCTCTCCTGAGCCACAGGTGGAAGACACCGATCTTCAGAATATCGATGATCTTAACACAGAAATACAGCCCTACAGGCCCTATTTCAGTATATATCGCAAGCAGGAAAACGATAGGTATCATGACAAATACCGTGATCGTCGCATCTGCATATGCTCCCATCGCGGTATCTCCGCCTGCCCTCGAGACCGCCAGCTGGCACATCATATACACCCACGGCGGCATGAGCGCAGCGATCAGATACACCATCCTCCTGCAGAGCAGCAGTGCTTCATCACTGAGTCTGCCGAATACCACAGGGATCAGCAGAGTCGTGCCAAGCGCGAAGAAGAATACGAATATGCCCATGATGAACGAACCGGTCAGAAGCCAGTTCTTCTGTTTGCGGGCTTCTTCAAGGTTGCCCGCGCCGAGTGTGCTGCCCAGAATAACGCCAGTAGCGGATGTGATACCGCTGAAAGCGACAAAGAACAGATTGGCTATGGCAAAACTCGCCGCCATTCCCGATACGACATCCGCACCTCCCCGTCCGTTGTAGAGCGCAGTGGTGATCGTCTCAGAGAACACCCATGCCATCTCGCTGATCAGTACCATCCCGCCTTTCCTGAGGATCGTAAAGAACAGCGGCAGATCCAGATCGAATAGTCTGGATGGTCTGACGATGAATGCAGGCCTGATCCTCATGCATACGATGATGTACAGGATCAGTTCGAGCGATCTGGCTATGACCGTAGCAAATGCCGCGCCCCTGACTTCCAGCCTTGGCATACCCAGATTACCATAGATCAGCAGCCAGTTGAACAGTGTGTTCGTAAGGGTCGAAATGACCGAGATCACCAACGGTGTCCTCACCTGTCCCATATCTCTCAGGGAAGTGGCGATGCACATCGAAATGGTCATCTGCAGCCCGGCGAAGACCATGACGCGGATATACGCTACGCCCTGATCGAGGATAGCCGGAGCATCGGTGTTGCCGATGAGCATCAGTGACAGCACTTGCCTCGGGAAGACGATACACACCAGGAGATACGGTATGAATGCAAGCAGTCCGATGATGATCTTGAATCTGAACGCCTGCTGCATCCCTTCCCGGTCTGCCGCTCCATAATACTGTGTCAGATATATGCCCCCTGACATGCAGATCGTATTGAGGAAAATGATGAACACAAAAAGGACCTGCCCCGCTACATTGACGCCCGACATACAGACGTCGCCGAGGCCGGCCACCATGAAATTATCGATAAGCGAAACCAGGCTCTGGATCAGCTGCTGCAGCATGATAGGCAGCGCGATCGCAAGAGCCCTCGCGTAGAATTTTCTGCTTCCCAGAAGATGTGTTTTTCTGTCTGTCATCAAGTTTCCCTTTGCAATAGATGTACTCCAGTCACAATAACATCAAATCTGTTCTGCAGGCAACTAAATCCAACAATTTATTGACTTTTTCAGACTGCAATGATAACATTTGCCGGTAAAGCGTTGACGAGGACAGTAAGTACACCGGATGGCTTCAAGAGAGAGGGATGGCAGCTGGAATCATCCCAGGCCTGGTGCACCGAACACCACCTCTGAGCGGCACCAATCCTGCCCGCTTTGGCCGCGTTATCAGCCTGAATGAGTGCCGGTGAGAATACTCGCCGGAAGATGGGTGGAACCACGGATACTATGAGTATGCGTCCCTTCTGACAGCACGTCGGAGAGGGGCTTTTTTTGTCCCCCGGCGTATCATCAGAATGCCTGGAGCCTCGTATGCTCCATAGGCAAGAAAAAGGAGGAAAACTGAATTGATTATCACACTTAAAGACGGAAGCAAGAGAGAATATGACCAGCCGATGTCCGCTTACGATATCGCCAGAGATATCAGCGACGGTCTCGCAAGAGCTGCATGCATCGCTGAGGTGGATGGCAAGACCTGCGATCTGAGAACCATGATCGATAAGGACTGCGATCTGAACATCCTGACCTTTGATTCGGATGCAGGCAAGAAGGCTTACAGGCATACATGCTCACACGTCCTTGCTGAAGCAGTAAAGCACCTCTATCCGGATGCTAAACTTGCGATCGGACCTTCGATCGACAACGGATTCTATTATGACTTCGATATGCCGCCTCTCACAAGAGAGGATCTGGATAAGATCGAGGCCGAGATGAAGAAGATCATCAAGAAAGGCGAAAGACTGACCTACTTCACTCTGCCTAGAGAAGAAGCGATCCAGATGTACAAAGACAAGGATGAACCATACAAGGTCCAGCTGATAGAGGATCTTCCGGAAGACGAAGAGATCTCGTTCTATCAGCAGGGAGATTTTGTTGAGCTCTGTGCAGGTCCTCACATCATGAGCACCAGACCGATCAAAGCTTTCGCGCTTACATCGAGCTCGGGCGCTTACTGGAGAGGCGATGAGCACAACAAGATGCTTACACGTATATACGGAACAGCTTATACCAAGAAGGAAGAACTCGAAGAATACCTGGCTTACCTCGCAGATATCAAGAACCGCGACCACAACCGCCTGGGAAGAGAGATGGAGCTCTTCACTACAGTAGATGTTATCGGCCAGGGACTGCCGCTCTTCATGCCTAAGGGCACCAAGGTCATCCAGAAGATGCAGAGTTGGATCGAAGATCTCGAGGAATATGAATGGGGTTATGTCCGTACAAGGACTCCTCTCATGGCTAAGTCCACACTCTACAAGATCTCCGACCACTGGTATCACTACAAGGACGGAATGTTCCTGCTCGGATATGACAACATGGATGAGATCATGGCTGCGGAAGACCGCTCGCATGAGATCCACGGCGTAGAAGACCTCAAGCTCATCGAGAACGACGCTGACAGCAACGTAATGGCTCTGAGGCCTATGACCTGTCCGTTCCAGTACTATGTGTACAAAGCACGCCAGAAGAGCTACAGAGACCTGCCGTACAGGATGGGCGAAACTTCCACCCTCTTCCGTAATGAGCAGGCCGGCGAGATGCACGGGCTCACGAGAGTACGTCAGTTCACGATCTCTGAAGGACACCTGGTCTGCACTCCGGAGCAGATCAAGGATGAGTTCAAGGGATGTGTTGAACTCGCTAAATACTGCCTGACAACCCTCGGACTTGAAGGAGATGTTTCATACCGCCTGTCCAAGTGGGATCCTGCGCACGCTGAAGACTATCTCGGAACAGCCGAAGAGTGGGAATACAACCAGGGATTCATGAGAGACATTCTCGACGAGATCGGACTTGAGTACACAGAGGCTGAGGGAGAAGCTGCTTTCTACGGACCGAAACTCGATATCCAGGCCAAGAACGTATACGGCAAGGAAGATACTATGATCACGATCCAGCTTGATACCTTCCTGGCAGAAAGATATGACATGTACTATATCGACAAGGACGGTCAGAGAAAACGCCCTTACATCATTCACCGTACATCGATCGGATGCTATGAGCGTACTCTGGCATGGCTCATCGAGCACCATGCAGGCAATCTGCCGACATGGCTCTGCCCTGAGCAGGTCAGGATCCTCCCGATCTCTGACAAGATCGCAGATTATGCAGAGGAAGTCCGCAAAGAGCTGCGCAGAAATGGTGTGGATGTTACTGTTGATGACAGCAGCGAACGTATCGGTTACAAGATCCGCCGCGCGCAGATGGAAAGAGTTCCTTATATGCTGGTTCTCGGCGCCAAAGAAGCTGAAGAAGGCAAAGTATCCGTTCGTTCGAGATACCTCGGCGATGAAGGCGTCAAGCCTCTCGGTGAGTTCGTAAGTGCTCTCTGTGAAGAGATCCGCACTAAGGAGATCCGCAAGATCGAGAAGAAAGAAGACAAATAGCGGCTCAGCACCGAAATATGCTGCAATCAAAGACGCAGGCACGGAACAGTCCGGCCTGCGTTTTTTGTTGAAATAATATGGTGCGCGTTCGCTCCCCTCACTCACCTTCGAAAAGCGGTGTCGAGAAGTAACGCTCTGCTGTATCAGGAAGGACGGTCACTACGGTTTTGCCCGGGCCGAGCTTCTCTGCCAGCATGATCGCCGCTACGACGTTGGTCCCGGAAGAGATCCCGCACAGAAGTCCCTCTTCTTTCGCCAGTCTCTTGGCCATATCCAGCGCGTTATCGTCTGGAACTATACAAGTATTATCGTAAACCTCAGTGTTCAGTATGTCCGGAATGAGTCCATCGCCGATTCCCATCTGAATATGAGTTCCAATGCTGCCGCCTGCCAGGATCGCAGCGTCTTCAGGTTCTGCCGCCCAGATCTCAATGTCAGGATTGTGCTCTCTGAGGACTTCCCCGATACCCGTGATGGTACCGCCGGTGCCAATCCCTGAGCAGAATCCGTGGATCGGCCCATCGACCTGCTCCAGGATCTCCCGAGCTGTCTGATTCTTCTGTGCAAGTACGTTATTAGGATTCGTGAATTGCTGAGGAACGAACACGCGTGGATCCTCGTCTCTCATCCTGAGTGCTGTAGCGAGACATTCGTGGATACATTCACCGATATCGCCTGCGTCATGTACAAGCCGTACTTCTGCGCCGTAGTGGCGGATGAGTTTGCGCCTCTCCTCGCTGACTGAGTCAGGCATGACGATGATCGTGCGGTAGCCTCTGACTGCACCGACCAGAGCAAGACCTATGCCCTGATTGCCGCTGGTAGGTTCGACGATGATCGAATCCGGTCCGATCTCCCCGGACTTCTCAGCTGCTCTGATCATATTGAAGGCTGTACGTGTCTTGATTGATCCCCCTACATTCAGCGCCTCGAATTTGACATATACATCTGCATTTCCCGGAGGATTGACCCTGTTGAGTCTCACCATCGGAGTATTGCCTATTGCCTGCAGGATATTGTCGTAAACCATTGTTTGCCCCTCTTCCCTTTTCGATATAACAAAACTTATAATACTCCAAACGTTCAGATAATGCCTATATCTTACTGCGTATTATTCGAAAAAAGACAATAGATAATGTGCTACAATACAATAGATATGTGATCATAAGCTATGAGGTGTGACGATGAGCAGAACGGTTCATCTGGCCGCAGACTGCGAGCCGGGACTGAAGAAATGGTTCTCAGAAAAAGGATTTGAGGTCGAATCCGTCCGGACGGAGGGTATCGTTTCCGTGCCTGTTTCCAATCATCCTGACATGTTCATGTGTAAAATGGGCTGTGCGGAGGACTCTGAAATCGTACCGGCTGACTTTTCTGTCCTCTCACCCGACTATCCTCATGATATCGCGTATAATGCCGCCTGCACGGGCAGATTTTTCATACATAATCTCAGATATACAGCTCCGGAATTAATGGCAAGAGCTACTGATCTCGGCATGACGCCGGTCAATGTCAGGCAGGGATATGCCAAGTGCAGCATCGTCATTGTAGATGAGGATTCGATCATCACCTATGACCAGGGCATCGCTTCGGCATGCAAAGACGCGGGAATAGATGTACTGACTGTCGAACCGGGCCACGTTCTCCTGCCCGGCTATAATACGGGCTTCATCGGAGGAGCAAGCGGACGCATCGGCAATACAGTGTATTTTAACGGGGATCTGACTGCACATCCTGACTGCGGCAGGATCATCGAGTTCATTGAGGCCCGCGGTCTCAAGGTAAAATGGTTCAGTGAATGGCCATTGACAGATATCGGATCTATTATCTGAACGAGGAAGGAATCAGATTTGAAGAAGCACGCTATCATACCGATCTTCATACCCCACCGCGGATGTCCGAATGACTGCGTATTCTGCAATCAGCGCAAGATCACAGCCAGGACAGACGATGTCACGCCGGAAGATGCCAGACAGATCATCGATACCTGGCTGACGACTTTAAGATGCCCTGATAACACGCAGGAGAGCCGCGGCATCGTCGAAATCGCATTCTATGGCGGCAGTTTCACCGGATTGAGCATCGTAGAACAGTCTTCTTTCCTTGCGGTCGCTCTCGACTATAAGCAGAAAGGCCTGGTTGACAAGATCCACTTGTCTACCAGACCGGATTATATCGACAGAGATATTCTTGACAATCTCAGGAAATACAGCGTGGACACGATCGAGCTGGGTGTCCAGTCATTTGACGATGAAGTTCTCAAGAAATCGAACAGAGGACATACCGCACAGGATGTCTATCATGCTGTTAAACTGATCAAAGCATACGGATTTGAGCTAGGGATACAGCTCATGATCGGTCTTCCGGGCGATTCCCTCGAGTCATGCATCATGTCTGCAAGGGAGACCGCCGGCCTGCGGCCGGCCCTCGCGCGCCTGTACCCGACCATCGTCCTCGACGACACCGAACTGTACAATATGTACAGGCGCGGCGAGTACACTCCTCTCTCACGAGAGGAGGCCGTCTCCCGCTCTGCGGAAATGTATAAGATCCTGGATGACGCCGGGATCACGATCATGAGAGTCGGACTCAAGAGCACTGATATCATCGGGGAAGGCGGAGCCATCAACGGCGGCACCTATCACCCGGCCTTCCGCCAGCTCGTAGAAGGACAGATAGCAAAGGAGCGGATAGAACCGCTCCTCCTTGAAATTCTCCATGATCAGCATCATGTTCCGGTCACCATCAGTTCCAACAGCCGCTGGTTTTCCAATATGATCGGTCATAAAGCCTGCAATAAGGCATATTTTGCATCTGCTTATCCCGCTCTGCGCATCAGTTACAAGACCGATGACAAGCTTCCGGACGGACAATTTACAGTGATCAGTACAGGCCATTGAACAGCTGTCTGACTCCCCTGTTTCTGCCAGTAGTATCATCTCTTCCCGGCTCTCTCTGCCTTCTCTCTGTTGCGCTTATCGTTTATGATCCTGACGTGCTCGTCAGTGATGAGTTCAACATTATTCTCCTTCGCCCACGCAATGCATCCGTTCAATACTGTCTTGAGAAACGGGCGCGGTACTTTCACGAAATTCGCCAGCGCTTCATCGGTGAACCGGATCTTGTCGTCACAGCGGTCCGCTGCATAGCGGATGGATTTGAGATCTATCTCCTTAGGTGCCGGGATCGGCTCGGAGATAGGTTTCTTCCACTTCGGGAACTGCGTATACCAGAAGTTTGTAGAATCCCTGTATCCATAATCCACCGGTACCGGTGGGAAATTGTTCTTCGTCACACCGTCTACGATGGCATCGTAATACTTCTCTTTCATCAGGATGTCATCGACCTTGAGGATGAAATGTGCGCCGTATTTCGAAGTGATCCCGTTGAAATCGTTGTAAGGGCCGTCGTGTCCGTCATCAATATCCTCGGCACGGAACCGCCCAGCATTCTCCAGTTCGCGGTCCCATGTGCATTCCATGACCTGGAAAGCCTCCGCGATCACCTGCGGACGATCCTTATCTGACGGATCCGCCTGCCCGTCCTCCATGGTGAAAAGAAGTTTCTCCTTCATCTTCTCCTCTGATGGCCCCGGAAATCCAAGCCTTACCGCTTCTTTAAAGTACTTCTTGTCGTCCGGAATGAAATTGATCGCGCACTTACCTCTCTGCAGGATGTTGTGGCAGGTATTCGATGTATTTCTACAATCCAGCAGCATCGCATAGTAGTCCTTGCCGGCAATATAGTACGGGAAGCACAGCGAATATGACCCGATATTGAGGCTCCCGTCGTCATTTACAGTACTGATACATACCGTCGGCATCGGGAAGAACGCCGATGTCTGATAGAAATTGTCAACGATCCTTAGATTCTTGAATGAACTCATAACACTACTCTCCGTTAATTTTTTAGTTATTAATGATTTTACCACAAAACAAACATGCCCGGTCTTCAGCGTTTGTCCATAATTTATTTATATAGCTATAAGAAGCAGACTTTGATAAAATTAATTGATAATAATGTCGATTCCATCATGATTATTTTGATTCATTTCCACTGTTACAAGTATATGGAGACGAAGAATATGAGAAAGAGATCTGATATATTAATCGACCGGCTTCTGTCCTGCGGACTGGCTCTGGTACTGATACTATCTCCTGCTGCTTCTGTTTTTGCTGCGGAAGACGGTACTGCGGAACAGGATCATTCAAGCGGCCAGCCGGTTGCGACAAATGTACAGGAGAATTCGCCAGAGCAGGCAGTCACTCCTCCGGCAGCAGACCCTGCAGCAACAGAGCCGGCAACAACAGAACCTGCTGAAGCAGAGCCTGCAGCTCCTGAACAGACTGCGGAAGAGATTTCTTCGCCTGCCCTTCTGCCGGATGCAGTTACAGAAACACCAGCTGATGTCACTGAAACGGCAGAGCCGGAACCAGTCCAGAATGCTTCCGGAGATGCGATAACAACGGATACTGCAGACAATGATTCTGCTGGCACGAAAGCGGTCCGCACTTTATCTGCGCCTGCACCGGTCAGAGGCACCGCAAGCTCTTCAAGTAACGCCACTGCGGCTTCTGTCCGCATCGGAACCACTACTTTTGGCACTGATGAGGATGTGTCATCCCAATGGTCTGAGGGCAAGGGCTGGAAGAATATCGCCGGACAGTATGTAGCGATGGTAGATTACAATGGCAGCAAAACAGAGATCTCTTCGGACGGAGATGTCGTGACACTGGCTGTCGCCGGGATCAACAGGATCAAATCGCTCAAGGGAGACTGTTCTTATCAGATCGTCGGTACCGGTATCGTTCTGATCGACAGCATAGATATCGAAGGCGACAACACCATCTCTCTGCTCACTAATACTGCTCTCTATGATGAAGGAAGCGCCGCTGTATTCCTCTTGCAGAAAGACGGCAGCTACCTTCTTATCAACCGCGATATCACCGGTATCCTGGATGAGGATTATTCCCTGGATAATGTCAGCCTGAGGATACCGAAAGGTTCTTCTCTTCTGCTCAACGCTATGGCGATCCGCACAGAGACCTGGATCGCTGATAATGAAACAGAGCGGACAGAGTTCAAAGTAATTAAAGATGTCATGAAATCGGAGGACTTCCAGCCAGTCCATGTTGGCGGCCGGATCGATACAGAATCATACGCTTCCAGATTGGTACTCGGTGAGAACAGTTCCCTTACAGTTGACAGTGAAGCATCCATTCGTCTGGAGAAGATCCAGTGCAACACGTTCGGACAGGAATTCCAACCGGCAGCATCTGAGCTGGTCATCAAGGGCATCCTGGATATCAAGGGTGTTCTGGAAGGGGGCTTCGTGGATGTTGTGAATGGCGGCAAACTGGCAGGCAACGGCACTATCCTTTCTTCCGATGTCACCCTGGAAGCCGGCGGGAAACTGTCGACAGATGCTGTTTTCGACAGCAGTTTCCTCACGATCAAAGGCGATAATGTGACTTTGAACACGCCGGAGATCAAGGACAGTGCCATATATATCAAGGGGAAGGATATCAGCATATCTGAACTGAAAGCTTCCGGTGTTTCCTGGGTAGGCGTCGATACCGGGCATGCTGCAGACACAATAGTCGGTGTGGCTACTGCCAGTATCGGCAATATCACACTAAGCAAAGACAGCAGTCTCAGGATCGCATGCAATGATCACCAGGTCGCTCCTTTTTCCCCGGGTGAGCTTCCAAGATATGTGGAAGACGGTTCCCTGAAGATCACCGGATTGATCACCGGAGGGGCTGTTTATGTTGTCGGAGGCTGCGTTGAATACGTCAGTACGCAAACCCGTAATATTCCTGTCGTCCCGTCAGGATATGCTTCAAGAGTAAACATCTCGCAATTCGACATTGCATCACAAGACTATCCGTTTAACATGTCCTATGCAGACGCAGCGAACAGAGGAACGTCCGAAACGATTCCTTTCATGAGACTCAAAGTAATGGATTCTCTGGTCTCGCAGAAGATACTGGTCCGTGAATGGATCGCCTTTGAAGAAATAAACTCGGAAGAAGACTCTGAAGAAGAAGCCTTGACATCGCTGCAGAGAGTGAAAGACACGCCGTTTACTTGTGCTTCTTTCCTGGAAACTTACGGTCTGGAAGGCTATAACGACGAGCAAGAGTACTTCACTGCAGTAGAGATCATTGATAAGAATCTTGGCCGCCAGCGTTACTTTATAGATGATCCTACCCCATTCACTCTGAATGACGCTATCCTGGTTCGCGTACTCGATTGCTATGGTATGGGCGGTCAGGGCGGTTCATCTGCTACTCATACTACAGCTGCTTTCACCGGAAGCGGCGTGATCGGCAGCCTTGGATCGGGTTCTGTGAAGTCAGGAAACAGCAAGACAGTTTATACCTCTGATAAGCCTTCGTCCCCGGATCCAAAACCTGACGACAACA
>JAFRGC010000066.1 GCA_017434025.1 Mogibacterium sp.
CCGCGTCGATCTCAAAACCGTCTGTGAACAGATGGGCAGATCCCCTGAATGGATGCCGGATATCCTTCTTCGGGCAGATGGGTATGAGACACAATTCTATAAAAAAGACTGAATCAGAAAAGCGGCTCCCGGTTCTTTACTACGCCGGAGGCCGCTTATTCTTTAGCTGTCCTTTCCACCTCTATGATATGGGGCTTTGTCCTTCCATATCACTCCATGCCTTGCCTTTATCTGGATTAAGAATATCTGCCTGCTGCTCCTCAGTCCAGTCTCGGGTCGCCTTCCCTTCCTGAACTAATTGTTGCTCTCTTTCCCATGCCAGTCTTATTGCTTTGTTTCTCTCCTTCATACTTGTTTTTGACATAGGATCACTCTCCTATCCCAAGCAAGTCATAAAGATCGTCCAAGAAAGCAAAAAAATCGTCGTATGTTAGTTCTTCATCAAGTTCTCCAGTCTCGTGGTCATATACATATATTTTTTCATCACCTTTCTGGAATAATACAGGATCTCCAGATGCCAATGCACCGATTACGACATAACTGTCATCAGGTCTGTCATCGTTCTTGCCATCGATTATCGGCTTATGATCAACACCATACATCTGTACACCAGCAGGCAGGAAAAACTCACCGCCATCACAGAAAAGTAGCCACTCCTTATATTTTGACGGCAACACGATGTCATTATCTTTTTCAAATTGAGTAATCTGGTCTTCTGTTGCCCCTTCAATAAAAATCATTTTCCCTTGCTCGTTAAATCTTTCAACTAGTTTTCCAAATTCATCAGATGTCATGATAACCTCCTATCGCGCATTTTTCTCGGTTTTGTCGTTGCCGCAAGAAGATCCACCTTATAATCCGCAAGCACTTCTTAATATCTCCAGCATCTCATTTCCATGCTCTTCATAGGCGCTCTCTTTCCATTCCTTATTTGGATTAATACCCTCATGGATCATGTCTCTTACGATTTCTGCCATTATCCTCAGCTTTATACTTCCTTTTGAAATCATATCTTCAAATGTACTTTGTTTTGATTCCGGCGACATATTAGAGAACTTTGAATTAACATTTCTCTGAATAATACATAGGTTTCCAAAACTATTAACGCCGGCATCTGGTGCCCACTGCTCAAACGTCCCCTCTGACGGATGCTGTGGATACCAGTGCTCAACTGAATTCCGGAATTCAAATACAAAATTCGAGTATTTGCTCTGATCACGTTTCCAAAGAAGATAATCCAAGTAGTTAAAGACTAAATGCGGTGTATTTACACCCATATCATAATCCCCAGCATCAAGATAATCTTTTACGGTGACACTTCCATTTGCACTGCTTTCCACACCAAAGCATATGTACTCTTCGATCACGGATTCAAACTGGCTCATATCGTCTCTATTCGAATCTATATACAACCATCTCAGAAGCTCTGTTATCCAGTGCATGATTTTGGGAGATGTGTATGATACTCTCAGAAGCGACTGAAGCATAAGAACTCTCCTATGCCTTGCATCGTATGTTTGTTTCCATTCACCCTTAACTCCGATATAGCTGTTTGAATAGTATGGCTTCTTCTTTGACTGCTGCCCAGAGGAATGAAACGCTTTAATGCTCCAGCTCCCATCAGAATCATCGTTCACAAACTCCCTTTTTACAATGTATTTATCAAACAGAAATCTGCATTTCAAAAGACACTTAACAAATCCCTTGGAAAAGGAAGCTTTGTCGAGTAAATCCCCATTCTTCGTCCCTTCCTCAATTACACTTGTAAAAGTCTCAGACAATTTCTTATCATCAAGCAATTCATTTATATGGGCATCAATTCCATTTGCCCATACATAAATCTTCAATACGTGCAGTAAAAAGTAAGGGAAGGTAATAATGCTTTCAAATCGAACCCTGTCATCCGAATCCGCAATTATGCTTTTATGATCAACAACAAACTTCGGATCAATAATGTCTTTGATACTTTTTCCGCTCTTGCTGCGGTCATGTACTTTAATCTTACAATTTGGTTCATATTCCCACTCAGAGCCAAATATCTCTGCTCGAATATCGGTATCAAAATGCATTTGAACATAGCCGGTCATATCGCTGCAGGCATCCCATATCTTTGAGAAAGTTGCCATATACCTATTGTCCAAATAACTCATTAACTGAGCTTTCAGAATATCCTGCTGTTCAAGTTGTTCACCACGGGTATTCATGATTTCAAAATAATGATTGGCAATATTTCTGAATCCACTCATGAAGAAGATCGCTGACGGTAGTGTGATTTTTCAAGGCATACATTTTCACGGCGTCGCTGTCTTCCTGAGTGATAGAAAGTGTAATCTTTTTCTTGGCTGTCTCTTTGGGAGCTCCGCTTACAGTTGCCTGTTCACTGGCCTGATTCGTTAAATCGAAAGCATTCGTTTTCTTAACCATTATCTATTCCTCCTCATAGCAGAGCAGTTACATCTGTACGTATGTAATTATATCCGTAAATACTTCCGAGGTCAAAGTATGAAGAGTAAATAATATGCTCAAAGTCAAGAAAAGCCCTCTACCAGGTTCATTTACGATTTAGGACGATTATAGCCTGTATCACCCATCCCTATGATCGCTGTAGATACGTCATTTAGCTGAGTGGGAGCCTAGTGAGATTTGTTTTGCCGGGATATATTTCATTTCACACGCCCCTTCATTTACCTGATTCTAACCCTCTGCTGCTAGGATTCTATCAAAAAAAATGTAACAAAAAACGCCCACAAGAGTGAGCGAATTGTTAGCCTTAGGCCCTTATCTAATGCATGACATCAAGTACTGATTGATCTCCACATCTGTCATATCAGAATAGTTTTCCGGCACCCCTCTCCTGAGTGTATCTAAGTATGATTCACAAGGCTCATTGTAAGGACGTATTCCATCATTAGTTATGGTTACCACTTCACATCCGTCCAGTGTCCCCAAGCTCTTGATGGTGTTATACCAGTTAGGACAGCATTCTGGTGGATTTCCGCTGTTCTCTTCATAGGCGACATGATTAAATTGCTCTCGCGCATGATACATGCTTCAACAAAAACATGCGTATGTTTTAAAGAACAAAAAAATGGGCAGACCATTGCGCCTGCCCTATCCTATCTATCTTTTCATTTCTGATTTATGCCCTTCAGTTCATTACTTTATAAAGGAGCTTTCAGTGACGTTCGCAGCTGAAACGAATGCCAACCGCTAAGTTTCTTTATGAACATAACAGGTTGCCTCAGAGCATAAGGTTACCTGCTCGCCTTTGATTTTTTCTAATGGATTGTTTTCATCTCTCTTCATCGGTCTATAGTATAAGAAACTTTTTGTAATTAATTCACACGTTTCGGTGATATCTTCCCGAACCCGGGCTTTGTATTGGATGACACCTGGAATGTCCGGACCGTAGAGACCGGTGTTGATTCCGTTTAATGCAATCGCGTCGCATAGCTTTCTTCCATATACGTAAGATGACGTATGGTCTTGTTCGGGAATCGAATATAGAATTGTCGTATCTGGAATGAGTTCTAGTTCCTTCGGCAGCTCGTCACGGAAGGTAACATCTTCAATATCATCGTAATGATCATTATGCATAGTAATGCGAAAGGTAAGGATGTCACCAGGCACCACTGCAATCCGGTCAGCAAAAGTCCGTCTGTCAACGGAAACTGTGCGCTGGAAAGACACCTTGCGTATAGGTTTTACAATAAACTGAAATTCAATCCTGCAGCTGTACTCTATTCCTCCGGGCAGCATTCCACTACGTTTGTTAAATCCAATATAAACACCTTCACTGAATAGAACTGTACCGAGCCCTTCTCCATTCAGTTTTCCGAAGGTATATATTTTTGAGGTAGCACTTACGTATTCGATGATCGCATCTGCGGGACAGACGAGTGCAATTTGATCCCATACACGATACCACTCTGGTCCTTGATCTCTCCACCATATTTCGGCTTGCAGAATTTCCGGAGAACCAGCCTTAAGTGCTTTTGGAAGATCAACGGCGACTTTGATATTGTCCGCAATAGTCTTTCCGGTCTTGTTTAATTCCGGATTTGCGTCATTACAGACATAAATCTCAGCGGTGTATACTGAGCCCGGCTGTACTTGCACAAGGTGATCTTCTGGCTTCTGTGAATTCCCATTTATGGCGAGAAAATGCCGTTCATCCCCATACAGAGGATTGTCTATCAGCGAATTCATCGTGATTTGATCTGGAGGAGCTTCCCCAAAGAAAAAACCATCTCTTGCGGGACCCCAGTTAACACCTTCGACATAGCGGAAAGCATCACGGCAATCCTCCAGCTTACCACTGTTAATTAGTTGCTCAACAACTTCTGATGCAGGCATATCGATAGCAGAGATCATCTGCTTTGGGGCGAGTATCATGCCGAGACCGCCGGATATATTTGCAGTCTCTAATTGAATCGTTATCATTTCCATGGGGTCAAATTCGGTGTCAGATTCACTTATGCGCCGTTTCGCCTCGCTATCTGCCCAGTATATCTCAGCTTTACAATACTCCGACTTAATTGACTCCACGGAACACATATAAAGAAAGACGCGACAGTTCTTTACGCGTTCTGCGAGCTCGTCCCGCCAATCATTACCAGCATGAAGTCCCTCATCGAACCAAACATGATACCCATTATTCTGTAAATGATCGATGATTGAAGAGACAAGATCCCGATCTGAACGTGAGTAACTGACGAAAATAAACGGATCATCACCACTGTATGCTTTCATGACGGTTTCCTTTACTAATACCTTTATGTGTTTTGATGCAGTAGATACACCTGTATTTGCTGACTTCTAAATACTTCGCCTATAATACAGATATTGATCCGATTATATCATGCAGATTTACTTTATGCACGCCTGCCCCTATCCTATCTATATCTTTCCTTCTTTTTTATCCTGCCATGCGAGAACTAATTCTGGGTTCTGCTCATACGCCAATCTCGTTGATTAGGTCTACTAGTTGATATACAGTCATTTCATTGTAATCCATTATTATCTGCTTTCTTCTACCTCTCCTGCCACCTATATGTCCTGTCATCATACTCATACTTCAGATCTCTTCGCGCCAGATATTCCCGCGCTTCCGCACCTTCCCGGAACTCTTTTACCGCATCTTTCAGGTTCCTCACTTCATCGAGAACACCGTTTGTAAAGTGCAGCTCCAGCGCTTCTTCATAGTTGAGATAGCACTCAAGGAAGTCCGAGATCCTGTATTCCTCTGCATCATCACCTGCTATGATGCAGCTTCCGGTATAATGCAGTCTCTTCATTTCCGGAGAGATCGTTTTGTCCGCAGGATCTCTGTCTTCATCATAAGCACCGCCCTTGGATCTGATCACATATAAGCAGTCATCGATGATAAAGTAGTCTGCCGTATACCCTCTCCAGCACGCAGTGCATACCCAGCGTTCCTCCAGAGGACCCGGGCCCGGCAGTTCGCCGATCATGCTTTTGCCCATCTCGATATCGATGAGCGTAAACTTCCTCCCGTTGTATGTAACATAGTCCGCCATCTGTACAGTCATAGTCCCAACTCCTTTGTCATTACAGTGTTATTCTATTCTACCATAGAACTTCCGCAGCATCTCCGCCATATCATCCGGCAGACGCTTCTCGCACTCCGCCTTCAGCTCGTCAGGAACGCCGTAGAACGCTTCTGCGATCGACCCTGCGATGCATGTCAGCGTATCGCAGTCTCCGCCAAGCGAGACGGCCGTCCTGATGACATCCTCGAAATCACTGCCCTCGAGGAATGCTGTGATCGCTTCCGGTACGGTCTCCTGGCACGACTCCACATGGTGATAACCAGGCCTGATCTCATCACAGGTCCTGCTGAGGTCATAGCCAAATACTTTGATGACAAGATCTCTGATCTCTTCTTTGCTGCTTCCGTGCCTCGCCAGCCAGATCGCTGCAGCGGTCGCTTCCGCGCCTTTGACCCCTTCCGGATGGTTGTGAGTGACCTCGGAAGTCCATCTCGCGATCCTGCGTGTCGTCTCCAGATCATCGAACAGCCAGCCGGCTGCCGCCACTCTCATGGCCGAGCCATTGCCCCAGCTGTTGTAAGGTTCACGCTCGTTGTTGTGCAGCCAGGTGCGGAATCTCCCGCCGTAGCCGGAGTTCGGATACTTGCGGCCCCATTTGTGCATCATATCTACGAGGAGGTCTTTGGTCGCCTTCTCGTCATCGATCACCTTCATGCCGCATGCACGCATCAATGCCTCAGCGACAGCGATCGTCATGACGCTATCGTCCGTATAAGTCGCACCCTTGTCGAAGAACGGGAAATCTTTGGTTTTGGCCCCTCTGTCGAATTCGTAAGGGCTGCCGATCATATCTCCTAATATTGCTCCATACATAAGTGTTGCCCTCCTTCTCTTAACGATTCCTCTGTCTTACACCTGTATTATACATGATAGCTGACAGCGTTGGTCGCCGCGCATGCGACAAATGCGATTTCGCAGCAAAACAGCGCCTCACATCGCGAGGCGCTATGCGTTTTGGCGAGAATCTGGCACTCCCCAAGAGATTCGAACTCTTATCAATGGCTTAGAAGGCCACTGCTCTGTCCGTTGAGCTAAAGGAGTATATTGGTGATCCCCGTGGGATTCGAACCCACATCACCCGGATTAAGAGTCCGGTGTCTTGAGCCGTTAGACTAGAGGATCATGGAGCTCCCAGTCGGATTTGAACCGACAATCCACTGCTTACAAGGCAGGTGCGATACCGTTACGCTACAGGAGCACAAGCAACGTCCGAGAATATCAGAAACAGTGTTTATACCCGCTCTTCCGTTAAGCTACTGCCGCATAGATGGCGCGGCAGATTGGAGTCGAACCAACACATGGGGATTAGCGATCCGATGTAACTGTCTCACCGCTTCGGACATTATTGCTTGATCAAGTGGTATCCCGTGCAGGAGTCCAACCCGCATCTCGGAGTCCGTAGCTCCGCGTCCTCTGCATTAGACGAACGAGATATATGTGGTCGGGGTGGAGAGATTCTAACTCTCGGCCTTCCGGGCCCAGACCGGACGCTCTACAGCAAGCTGAGCTACACCCCGAAGAAAAAACGCCTGTCTCAATGAGACAAGCGTTCGTGGGTCAATCTGTGATCGATCGTTAGTCGATCTATTGCCGATCTAAAGCCGATCAAGCAATGCGTGCGGCTATCTCTTCACATGCCGCGCACCCGTCATTCCTGTCTCATTTTCGTACACAAAACCAGTTCCCTTACCAACGCGCGGGAATCTTGTGGTCCTGTTATTCGTTCTCGGCAGACGACGTGTGTTCAGCATTGTAGTTTCCTTTCCGGCCTTGCAGCCTAATTTCTTATTCGCGCTTAGAATATATCACGCGGCAGCGAGGCTGTCTATCAACCTGTAGTTTAATATCCTTCGGTGAAGCCAGCTCACAGCAGGCAGTATCAGCCCTTTCATAATATAAGTTGATCCGGGGTGCAGTAGTGTTGCAGAGAATTTCTTACTTCTCCTTAGTTGATCAATCCAGGCCGTGTTTAAAAAATATCAGATATTAAAAGGTATTGAAAGCTGCAAGGCATTGTGATAGCCTATCTGCCGTTCGTTCAATGTGATCATGGGAGGAATCGAAGTGGACTACAAACAGATACTGAAAGTGATACTGGATATTGGTGAGCAGATGATCAACAGCGGCGCTGAAATCGGGCGTGTCGAAGACAGCATGTACCGACTTTGCCGCAGCTATGGATTCATCAGAGCCAATTGCTGGGTCATTTCATCGAATATACAGGCAACAGCTGAAACTCCGGAAGGTGACATCTTCACACAGATCCGCCACGTGCCGGGCGGCGAAATGAATTTTGACAGGCTCGATTATCTCAACAGCCTGTCCCGCAGAGTGTGCCGGGAAACGCCTGACGCGCCTGAACTGAGACGGCAGCTCGACGAGGTTCTCGCAAGACCTGCCCAGCCAAAATGGATGCACTATCTGGCGGGCGTGCTCGGTGGCACCGGTTTTGCCGTCTTCTTCAACTGCGACCTGGCGGACAGTCTTGTCGCGCTGATTGCATCGCTCATGATAGTTGCACTCGGGGATGCTCTCGCCAAAATCGAGACTAATCCGCTGGTTTTCAATGCCATCATTTCATTCATCGTGGAAGCGTTCATCCTTCTTGCCGTCAGACTCGGCCTCGGACATCACGCCGGCAACATCACCGTCGGCGTAGTGATGCTGCTGATCTCGGGAATCGGATTCACCAACGGCATCAGCAATCTGCTGCACAGGGATACTTTATCGGGGATCATCAATATATCCAAAGCGGTTCTTGGAGCAACGGGAATCGCAATAGGGATCGCGCTCCCGATCCTGCTCCTGAAGGGGGTGATGTAGCATGATGGAACTCGCTCCAAGCCTCGTGGTACAGCTCATCTCGTGTACAGCCGCATGCGTGGGCTTTGCCTACTGGTTCAATGTGAAGGGAATCCAAGTCATGTATGCAGGAATTGGCGCATTCTTCACGTGGCTTGTATACGCGCTGCTGTACAACGCCGGATACAGCAACTTCATAGCAACACTTATCGGCTCAATATTTGTAGCCGCGTATGCTCAGGTGATGGCCCGAGTCAACAAAGCTCCCGCTACCATCTTCCAGACAATATGCGTCTTCCCGCTCGTGCCGGGGCCAAACCTGTATTACATGATGTACTGCATAGTAATGGAACAACAAGATACGGCGGTGTCCGAAGCGATCACGCTGATCGTCACCTGCCTCGGGATCGCACTGGGCTTCATAGTCGTTGAGATCCTGAACAAATACATATTCAGGCTGCTTTTCAAGATCAAGGCATAGAGAATTCCAGGCATTAGCATAAAACCCCCGCGCCAATGGTGCGGGGGTTTCTGAATATAAATTGATCAAGGATGCAATACTGTTGTAGGGAATCTCTTACTTCCCCTTTGTTGACCAATGCGGGTTGTTATTATCGCAGATCATAAATCTGATCCCCGACTCCCTCTCAATGTCAAATCCATTGTACCTGCGGTTCAGCTCATCCGCCTCTTCCGGGGAATCCACCGGGAAATAGTCCTTGTAGTAGCTGTCATCGCCATCCGTAAAACTGTGATATTCCGAAGACTGCACCAGAACATATCCGCCGCATGATCGGCACCTGCACAGATAGCGCTCCCCGTCATCCCAAGTGTGAAGGATATTACCGTAGGCCTTGCTGCCATAATCCTCGACAAGCTCCAGCTTCATGTGCCTGTATGCCTGAGCCGCATCCTTCATCTTGAATCCTATACATGCTCTTTCCATTTCCGTTGCCCTCCTTACACCATTATGATAGGAGGTCTTCCAACCTTATAGAAGCGAGCAGGAGTTGAACTTGCGAATAAATATTCAAGCAGAGCTTGAGTTCGAATTGGTCCAAATCTGCTGTTAGGCAACTCTGCAGCGCTGCAGCTATGCAGCTGTGCCGCTATTCATCTATGCAGCTATGCAGCTTCGCCGATCCGGCATCCAACCAGACGCCAGCCATTATCCTGCAGATCCAGCGGCAAACAAGTGCCGATACTGTCAGGAGTCTTCAGCTCGATACATTCCCCATTGTCCCTGAATAACATCTGGTCCGGAACATCAGTAGATAACGTCTTGAACACATTCATGATGAAATCGATCTTAGTCATATCCATATCAAATACCGCCTTTCCCGTCCGGTGTAACCCCACTTGATAACCTCTGATGGTTACATCCTACAGGAATAGCTGTGTAAAAAAACGCCCAGCACCATATTTCAAGAGTGCCGGGAGCCATGGAATTTCAATGAAAGAGCGCAAAAGATAGCAGGGGCACTCCTACTATTTATGAAAGCTCTGAGAGCTTCTTATAGATCCTGACATTGACCTCGGTGTAGTATGCCAGATCAGCATCCGACAGACTGTCCTCGTCAATCTCGTCCAGTTTTTCCATGAATTCCGCATACCTCGTCATGTAATCCGCGAAATCGGACATCATGCTCACAGGATCATCGGTATTCTCATACTTCTTCATGAACTCAACGTATTCATCGAAGAATTCTTCGTAACTGTCCATAGCTGCCTTGAACTCCGGTGTCACCGCAGATTCGAGCAGACCTTCCGGCTCCTCCTCAGGTTCTTCCTCGGATTCCTCTTCCGGTTCTTCCTCAGGTACCACCTCTTCAGTCATCTCGGTCTCCGGATCCCCGGCTGCCTCGGTCCCGGAAGTTGCATCACTGCCTCCTCCGCATGCCGTGCAAACGAGTACCAGCAAGCAAGCCAACATGGCCAGTATCAGCTTTTTACTCATATCTTGCTCCTTTCTTGCACAAGAAAAACGCCCTCCGTCGAGAGCGCCTCAGTTTGCATGATGTGCCCCTGCTATTATAGGGGCTGTAATTTTTGCGAATTACTCTTTCAATTCTTTTGTCATCTTTATTTCAGCAGCGGCAATCCTCCTGTCATGGGCCTGAAATAGCACGGATATAGTTATGGTTCGGCAGCAATTTAAAACGGTAACTATAAATGAGTCTGAAATTGCCTGGATATAGTTACGGTTCATCAGCAATTCAAAACGGTAACTATAAATGAGTCTGAAATTGCCTGGATATAGTTACGGTTCATCAGCAATTTAAAACGGTAACTATAAAACAGCCTGAAATTGCCTGGATATAGTTACGGTTCATCAGCAATTCAAAACGGTAACTATAAATGAGACTGAAATTGCCTGGATATAGTTACGGTTCATCAGCAATTCAAAACGGTAACTATATCAAGAAGTGAGGACACAGTTTCGGCTCTGTAGATATTTAAACCGGCAAGAAAAACGCCCTCCGTCGAGAGCGCCTCAGTTTGCATGATGTGCCCCTGCTATTATAGGGGCTGTAATTTTTGCGAACGCATTGCTGTTCAGTATGCTGTCCTGAAGTCGTGTTCTGTCTCTATGACCGGGATGGTCTTGACGTCCATCCGCTCGATGCGTATGAACCGGCCGCGTTCTATCGCGATGATCACTTGGTCGATCTGTTCCTGGGTCCCCTGGATCTCCATGGTTACGGTATCATCCGGGTTGTTCCTGACCCAGCCGGTGGCTCCATACGTATAGGCCGCATGCCTTGCCATGTACCGGAAGCCTACGCCCTGGACCCATCCATGGAAAACGATTCTCTGCCGTATCATCACTTGATCCTGCTGATGTTCTCTTCGCGCAAATCATGCGCCGGTTTGGTATCTGTCGCATAGCCGAGGGACAGTGCGATCACGAAATCGTAACCTTCCGGGCAATCGAGTTTGGCTCTCAGTTCATCGGCTTTGTCGCCTTCGAAAGCTGCCCTCGGGAGTCCGAGAATGACGCTGCCTATGCCGAGTCCCTCTGCAGCAAGGGCCATGTTCTCTACTGCGATGCCGCAATCTACATGGGACCAGTAGAATTCTTTGTCTGCGAAGATGAAGATCACGGTCGGTGCGTAATAGAAGATCTGGAATTCAGGATTGCTGTAGGTTGCGCTGCCACCATTGGCTAATCTCACTTTGGCTGCCTCGTCGTGGACTTCCTGAATGAGCTCAGCGTTCTGCACGACGGTATAGTGCCACGGCTGCCTGTTCCTGGCGCTCGGAGCTTCCAGGCCGGCCTTGAGGATCTTGCCCAGCACATCCTCAGGCAGCTGGTCGGCCTTGTACACACGGTGGGATCTGCGGTTCGATATAGTCTGTAAAACGTCCATAAATATGTCCTTTCCCCTATCCTATCAATGAAACAAACATGAATAACAGCGGTATTGTCACCAGACAGCCGACTGTCGTCACGAATATAATGGTTGCGGCATAGTCTGTGTCCAGTTTGTATTGTTCTGTAATTGCGCAGCCTATCGTATATGTCGGGCAGCCTGCGACCAGCATCAGGATGATGCTCTCGGTCTCCGGCAGGAACCGCGATACGACTGCGTAAATAATCATAGGAGCGATCAGGAGCTTTGTCAACGCCATGACGCTTGCATTTCTTATCAGCTGAATACTTCCTATCTGCATGAAGAAGATCATGGCTCCGACATACACCAGGCTAAGGCTTGCGCAGATGCCTCCGAGCTCTGAACAGGCATCCATGATCGGGGCCGGCACCTCTACCGACAGTGAGTTTAGCGTCAGCATGGTCAGGATAGCGACCATCACCGGATGCAGCAGTTTCCTGCCGATCATCGCCAGTCTGGACTTTTCCCCTGTATCTATCCCGCGTGTGAACAGTGATATTGTCAGGGTCCAAACCGTTATAGTGTCCACCGCTGAGCAGATCGGGATGTACTGCTGTCCGTCATCAACGGGAAACATTGCCAGGATCAGCGGTATCACGATATATGCGTAATTGCCACCGACCATGCAGCCCTGATGCACATTCCTGGTGGTGCCTGTCAGCCCAAGCATATTGCTTACCAGTATGCCGGATACCGTCAGAACAAAGTACCCGAACAGCTGCCCTGCTATCATTTTCCTGTATGACAGCAGATCCATGAATGTGGTCCCATGCTGAGCCATGATCGAGACCACCAGCAGAGGCAGCAGAACATTGATCAGCATGCTTGCGATCGTAGGCAGTCCCTCTCTCCTGATCACGCCAAATCGGGATACACCGTATCCCACCGAAATGAATATCAGGAATTTGATCAGATTAGGCAGCAGTATTGCAAAATAGTTCATATCTGTTCACACGACACTCAGACCGGTTCTCTTCTTGACTTCCGAAATAATGAAATTGATATCGTCTAGAGCTGCAGTTCTCTCATGGGGGAAGTACTGAGGGCAGTCTGTTGCTATCAGAAATCGCCCTTCAGGATTGGAGACAGCTCTTCGCGATACCTCTTCCCTGACTACTTCTATCTTGGGCAATGTACTGTCCTTGAGGCCTTCAGCCAGAATGATATCCGCCTCAGGAAACATGCTTGTCATCTGCTCGAAATTCTCTCCGCTTCCTGCTCGGTGAACAAACATACGGTTCCCGGAATAGCATGCCACTCCGTATGCTCCGTTCGCAGAGAACTCATATGTATCTGTCCCGGGGATATCGCAGGCAAAATCATGCCCGTCATGCTTGATGACCGCTACTTTGACCCCTTCTCCGGAAAGGTGTCGTATCAGCTTAGACACCAGTGTTGTTTTTCCCGAATTCTTGACGCCGCAAATCGCTACTATTCTGGACATCCGTCCTCCTCATAACAATATCACATTCACTTCAGCACCTGCCATTAGTTCTCCGGATCCGGAAGGAACATCTATCATAGCGTTCATGTGTCTTCCTGACGAGATGTCTCCATTACCGCCCGTATGGCCATCAATATATGCTTTGCCATCCTGAACGAAGGCTCTGATGAATCTCCTGACAGGGCTCTTCCGGTCATAACCGTTCGCCAGAACAGCTGTGCCCCTTATCATTTCCAGTCTGTTATTACCGGTAAGTCTGGACAGCGTCGGTCTAACGATCATGTGAAGATCCACATATGCAGCATAAGGATTGCCTGATAAGGATAGTATCACAGTATTCCCGAACTTGCCAGCCAGCACTGCTGCGCCTGGTTTCATTCCGACCTTCCAGAATATTCTGTCGATCCCGAGCATCGAGAATACCTCATGCATGATATCCTTCTTGCCAACCGACACGCCTCCGCTGGTGACGATCAGGTCCGCAGCATTTGCATATCTGCGTATCATCTCCTCAGCTTGTTCCGCTCTGTCGGAGGAATGCATCGCTGCGATCACATCAACATTCCAGTCTTTCAGCTGGTTCACTATTGTGTACAGGTTCGAGTCATAGATCTTGCCTGCGGTAAGAGGCTGTCCCGGATAGATGATCTCATCACCGGTCGAGATCACGACTGCCCGAGGTTTTCTCTGCACAAAGACTTCGCAGATGCCCGCGCTCGCCAGGATCCCCACTTCGACCGGTCCGATGTACTCACCTTTCTCCAGGAGCACTGAACCTTGCCGGTAGTCCTCCCCGGCGAAAATATAATTCTGATGATCTCTCATCTCCCTGTAGATCCGGACTCTGTCTTCACCATAATCGGTCTCTTCCTGCTTGATAACAGCATCAGCCCCTTCAGGGATCGGTGCCCCTGTCATGATTCGCACAGCCTGGCCGGGAGCAACGGTCTCACCGAACCATCCGCCGGCATCCACTTCACCGATGACCTCAAGGACAACCGGTGTTTCCTGACCTGCACCCTCAGTGTCTCTGCTCCTCACTGCATAACCGTCAAATGGCGATCTCGGGAAAGGCGGCTGATCATGAGGTGCGATAATATCTTCCGCAAGGATCCTGCCCCGCACATCATCAAGCGTGCATTTCTCACTATCTGTAATTATATCAGTCTGATCCTGAATGAGTCGGATAACTTCTTCAAGCTGGAGCGGTTTGGTTATTTCTTTATTCATAGTCTGCAATGCTCCTCTATTGGAATCTTAGAAAACAATTGCAGCCTCCTTGGTATCATCAATGAGACTGCAATTGCTGTTATATCAGTTGTGATGCACTAAAGCATCTCTTCTATTAACCGAACAGAGTTGGGAGTACGTTGTACAGTGTACGGATTCCAAGTACGATCGTAACGAGAATGACGAGTACACCGAGGATGTTCCACTTTCTGTTGTTGCTGTATTCTCCGAGTGCCTGCTTGTTGTTAGCCATGATCATCAGGATGATAGCGGAGATCGGGAGCATGATTCCGTTGAATGCCTGTGCTGAGAGGATGACTGTAACAGGGCTGTATCCGGAAGCGGTAACCAGAGTTCCTGCAAGAAGCACGATGATCCAGATGATACGGAACTTCTTGTCTTTCATATCAGTTGACCAGCGCATTACGCTGCAGAGAGCATATGCTGCGCTCATTGGTGCGGACAGCGAAGATGTGATACCTGCTGCGAAGAGACCGATACCGAATACGTATCTTGCCCAGCTGCCTGCCAGAGGCTCCAGCTGCTTAGCCATATCAAGACCATTTGCGATAGTAACGCCGCTTCCGAACATGGATGCTCCGGTGATGATAACGCAGATCGTGATCAGTCCGCAGAGAACCATGCTGAAGATCGTGTCAAAGTTACTCTCGATCAGAGCGTTGTGGATGTTTCTGTTTGCCCACTTCTTGGATGTGAGGCTGGAGTGCAGGAACAGGAGGTGCGGGATAACGGTTGTACCGATAACACCAATCGTTACGAGGATAGCTCCTGACGGAATCCTTGGGATGAGGCCTGCTGCCATTCTGCCGAAATCAGGTTTTACAACGACTGCAGTGATGACGAAGAGGATGACCATGACGAATACCAGTACGGTCATGATCTTCTCGATCATCTGAGTCTTACCTGTCCACAGAAGAGCAAACGCGATAGCTGCGATGATCAGTGCTGCAACAGGTGTGGAGATATCTACTACAGCTTTGATACCCAGAACAGCACCTGCCATGTTACCACTCTGGAAAGCAGAGTTACCGAATCCGAGGCAGACGAAGATGATCACTGCAAACAGATATCTGAGCCATGTTCCGTCATAGGTATCGTAGATAACTTCACCAAGGCTGCGTCCGGAAGCGATTCCGAGGCGGGATGAGATCATCTGCAGAATGATCGCTGCGATGGTTGCGAAGATAGCCGCCCAGATCAGTGCGTATTCAAAATTGACACCAGCCAGTGTGCATGTTGTTACAGTTCCAGGACCGATGATAGTCGCGCAGACGACTGCGCCAGGTCCGATCGTCCTGAGCAGTTCCAGGAACGAGTACTTCTTGTCAGGTTCATTAGGATTCCCGACATTAGGGGTGTTAACCACTTTGTTTTCCATTTTCTTCCTCCTACCAGTTAATCATACAATAACCTTCAAGCCTCATAAGTCCTATACCAATTAATAAACTTGACGAGATTCTCGACCATGTTGTCGTGATACTTCTTGCCCATCTCAGCTGATCCGAAATCTGATGCTGAGAAGTTGCCCCTCGGTGCGAATTTCTCCTGCTGGATGCTGTTCCACATGAGCTCTACAGTCGGATGCGGACCGCTGAACAGGTCTTTCTTGATGTAGTCACCGAAGACATCTCCGAGACTGACATCGACGGACGGGCGCTTGTCTTCTTTGACAAGTCCCGGGAATTTATACATTACGTGAGAGATCTCCAGTACTCCCGCGTGATGTTCAGAGTGATCACCCTTGCATTCATTTGCGTTGGTGCACAGATAGAGCGGATCCGTCAGCGCCATTCTCGCGTCAGTCAGTTCATACTGCTGGATCTCGCGGCATGCCAGTGTCAGTGCCGGGATATTGGTGCCTTTGTGACCGTTGATCACGATGAATTTCCTGAATCCGTTTCTGTACAGCGAATGCACGATATCCTTCACGACGTTGATCAGGGTTTCCGGTCTCAGTGAGATCGTTCCCGGAAAATTCAGGTGATGCGGCGCATCACTGAACCAAAGCGGCGGTGTAGTCAGAACATCCGCGCCTTTCGCAGCATCCTCTGCAATAGCGATCGCTGCATATGCATCTACTCCGAGCGGACCGGCCGGTCCGTGCTGCTCTGTGCTGCCGACAGGAATGAGTGCGATATTGTCCCTCTTCAGATAATCTTCAACATCTTCCCATGTCAGCTCATTGATCCATACTGATTTCATTTCTTACTCCTTTGCTGTCCTCTTCCCGGTCTGTAGCCGGAGAAATATTGTCTGTATATGTATCGGATATCTCCTCAGTTACTTGACCAGGTCCTCATGAATGAAGGCGTGGCCCGGTACCTGTGCCGGCTGCATGAGATCCGGGATCAGATTGTCAAGACCGAGACTGTGAAGTGTCTCCGGTGTCGGGGTACCTGTCTCAGTATCCCAGCCGTGGATCTCATAATAGTGATCCAGCATAGCGTTCCATTTATCGTAGTCGAGCACAGCTCCCTTGGCAGGGCCGCTCGGTACCTTCTCCTTGAACAGCCTTTCTTTAGGCATATCGTCTTCTCTGGTGAATCCCGCGTGGCAGTAGTTGAAGACCTTCTCCAGACTCAGTTCTGCCATCATGCGTTCTCTCAGCTCTTCAGCAGTGATCTCAAGTCCTACCGAGTATTTGAGGAGATCTGCGAGATCCTGATGATCCAGCATGTGGATCTGCTGCCAGTCGCTTACGAAGATGCAGAGTCCCATCGAGCTGCATGCTCTTGTCAGGGATTCGTAATATGTTACGATCTCTGCTTTGCCATCATATGCGAGCGGATCATTGAAAGTCTTGACTTTGAACTTCCTGAACGCCATCTCGCGCTCAGCTTCATTGAACTTGCTCGATTCACACACCGGTGAGCCGAGTACGTGGCTGCCTCCGCGTGTGCTGACCGCTGCACCGAATCCGTAACCGATCAGTGGTCTGAGGATCTCATACAGATCGTTGCCTTTCATGTGGATGCCATAGTACTCTGTCTCTCTCGAGAAAGATGCAGCTGCTCTCGCAACACCCTCAGCCAGAATATCTCCGACCCCCTTCCTGTAGCCGATCATTTTGATCAGTTCGAGCGAGTTCTTCTCCTCTCCGAACGGCAGGTCCATTCCGTTGATCTGCTCTGCAGTGATCAGTCCCTTCTCATAGCATTCCATCAGCCAGCCGAGGATCTCAGCGACAGCGTCCATGTCCATACCGAGATCATTGCAGAGCCATGTGGCTTCCACGCAGAACCCGTAGTTCGTCACGTCCAGTTTGGTGCCGAAGTTCAGAACTGAGTTGAACGGTGCTCCGCCGACGACTTTTCCGGCATTATCTCCGGACAGCATTCTGTGGTGGTTCTGACATCCGACGAAGCAGCCTCCGCATGATGACTGATGTACACGATACGTGCCAACGATGTTGTCCGGGTCATACGCTTCAGCCATTTCCTTAGGAATGTTCAGATCCTGTCCGTGGCGGAAGCTGAATCCCGCTGTGAGGTATTTGCCTGGAATATGGCAAAGTGTGCCGTAATCCATCAGATGCTTGTAATTCGCGTTGGAATCGATGCGTGCGTAGATGTCATCGAGTTTCTTCTTGAGTCCGTACAGGTCTGCCGGCTTGACCGAGCCTTCCGAACCATCCGCAACGATCGCCTTGAGGTTTTTGGAACCCATGACAGCGCCAAATCCGCACTTGCCTATGACTCTGAACCGGTCGATCGTCACGCATGCGTAACGTACCAGGTTCTCTCCTGCAGGTCCGATACACATGCTGCTGACCTGGCGGCCATGTTTCTCTTCAAACCAGTCAACGCTTTCGCCGACTGTCTTGCCGCTGATCTCATCAGCGCTGAGGAGTTTAGCCTCTCCATTTCTCAGATAGAGATACACAGGTTTCCTTGAACGGCCTTCAAATACGATGTAATCGAATCCGGCGTATTTCATCTTCGGAGCAAATACTCCGCCCGCGTTGCCTGACGCGATTCCTGTTGTCATCGGGGATTTCGTAACAGCTGCGATCCTGCCGCTGCCCGGACAGAGCATGCCTGTCATAGCTCCTGTCGCAACGATGAATCTGTTGCCCGGATCAAATGGGCTCATCCAAGGTTTAACTTCATCGTAGAGGATCTGCTGCGCTACGCCGATGCCGCCGATCCATTTCTCATAACGGTCAGCGCTTTCTCTGGTCATCTTGCCTGTTGTCAGATTGACTCTCAGGATCGTTCCCATATCCATTACGCTTCACCTCCTTCTTCTGTATTCAGAATGAATGCTTTCAGAGCATCTTTCGCTCTGTAGCAGTACTTTACACACTGGTAATTGTTCTCTCCCTCGCCTTCGCAAGTGTCGCATGTCATAGGATCCTTGAAAGCTATGCTGTAGCCTTCCTTCTCCCACTGGATCTCGATGCTGGAGTGTCTGAACCCGAATCCGTCTGTATGATGCATGCTGCAAGCCATTTCACAGGCTTTGCATCCGACACAGCCTTTAAGCATCTTTCTTGTTTCCATCTGTCTTCCTCCTACAATTAATTCATCCAATCCGGCTGTTCACTTTCTTCAAGACCGCTGTACCTGCAGTCTTTATACTTACAGGTTCTGCAGTCGCCTTTGATCCCCCGGATCGCGGGTTCTCCCTTGACCTCTTTCTCAAGGAAAGAGACAAATGCCTCGATCTGCGGTTCTTCTCCGTTGAAGACCAGTGTCACTGCGCCTTCATTGCCGCCGATCCCTCCTGCTGCAACGAGTGTGCCTTCCAGTCCGAACAGCAGCTTCGCTGCTTCGATCTCTGTAACGACTATCGTATTCGTCAGGACGAACATTCCGCCGGCCGCTCCCATCGTGATGTCGATATTCTGGGCGCCGTTGAATGCTTTGGCCGCCAGAGGAACGGATGGAACCAGTTTCTCCAGTCCCACAGGTGTGATGAATGTGATCCCTTTGGACGTTATCGGGCCGATGACCCGAGGGATCGTTCCTCCATCAAAACCTGTAGTGATGATCCCGATGTTTCCCTCAGGATCTATCGCGTTGGCGCCTTTGATCACTACCGTTTCGCGGTGATGATCGGCAAGCGCTTCAGCGAACGATGTTCCTTCAACCGCTTTGCCTTTGTAGAAAACATTGGCGTATGACTTGCGGTTCTTAGGTATATTCACACATAGCAGGCCTGCTGTACTCAGACCGATCGTGCTGCCGCCTGCGGCTATCGACCTGTCCTCAAGCAGTTCCTGCTTGATAAATGCATTCGTTGTCCCGTCTGCTATCAGCACATAGGCCTTGTCCCATGCATCTCTGACGGCATCCATACGGGATACCGCCTTAGCGATCAGCCTCTTTGATTCACTTGGTGTTAAGGTAACAACCGCTTTCATCTGATCACTCCTTATCAGCAATTCACCATCATGTTGCAGATCTCTTTGTTGGTCTCGCTCATCGCGACACGGCCCAGATAGCCAAAATTCGCTATCGATGCCTCTACTCCAGTAAGTACAAGTCCGTCTCCTCCGTAGAACTGCTGTCCGTCCTTGTACATCTCATAGCCCATGATCCCAGCTTCTACTGCTATCGCGATCTTGGCTGCGCAGGAAGGTTTCGCTCCGTCACAAACGATCCCGGATGTTATTGCCAGAGCATTGACGATTGTATGAGAGATCGTGTCGAGCTCGCCGCTGCACACATATGCGATCCCGGCTCCGGCGCCTGCGCCGGCAGTGATCGCTCCGCAGTACGCAGAGAGTCTTCCGATTCCTGTTTTGGCATGGGTCGTTACCAGATTGGAGATCAGCAGTCCCCTGAGCATCGTCTCGCGGGAGACGTTATTCTCTCTCGCATAGACGATGACAGGAAGTGATGCTGTCATTCCCTGGTTCCCACTGCCGGAATTGATGATGACCGGCATCTCACAGCCGCTCATACGAGCGTCAGAGCCGGCAGCAGCCATCGCTCTTGCCTTCGTCTTGGTGCTGTTCTCGTTGTTATTTAGGAGGTTCTTTCCGATGCATGCACCCCAGTCATTTCTCAGGCCTTCTTCCGCGATCGCTGTATTGCATGCGATCTGTGCATCCAGGATCTCTTCCACATCTTCCAGATCGCAGGAGACAGCAAAGTCGTATATGTCCGCAACGTTCAGGAGTTCATATTCTTTCGCCGCTTCAAGCTGAGCATCACTGTCTTCGTCAGCAGCTGCGTCTTTCTGATATATGATCTCCCCGTCTTTCTCGATGCATACGATGTTGGTATGCTCGTTTACTATATGTACCATCGCGCTGGATGTTCCCTTGAAGACTGTGATCTCAACATCCAGAAGCGATTCTGAATCAAGTACTTCTACAGTGATATCTGTATTAGCTATATAAACAGGCAGCTCGTCTTTGACAGCGTCTGTTACATTGGCGATGACCAGCAGCTCTGCGTCTTCATCTCCGCCCAGAACACCGAGAGCAGCAGCGGCAGGAATGCCTTTCCTTCCATCGGAATTCGGTACGATGACGCTCTTGACGTTCTTGATGATGTTCCCGCTTGCCGCGATCACGATTTTGTCCGGAATATCTCCGAGAGTTGCACGGGCCTTGGCCGCAGCGTAAGCAACAGCAATCGGCTCAGTGCATCCCATTGCTTTGACAAGTTCTCTCTTCAGAATGTTTACATATGCTGAATATCTGATATCATCCTTGTTCATCTTGTTCCGGTCCTTTCATGTATGCTGTTGATCTGTGATATGTGTCGTCTATAGATGCTCTCTCATCAGGATTCCCAGATTGTCGATCCTGACAGGTGCTTCCAGGATCCGAAGAGTATCCCAGAGACAGCACAGATTGCTGGATATTACAGGTTTATGATATTTCTGTTCCAGCATCTGACAGATGTGAAAGCCTTCTACATTCGTACAGCTTATGAAGATCACATCTGCTTCATCAGATTCTGCTTCTGCTATCATCTGATCGATCACTTCCACCGGCTGCGTACGCATTTCTTCCGGATCTGTGATTCCGAGACCCTTCATGCCGCAAACGGTGTATCCTTCGTTTGCCAGAAATTCTCTCTCTTTCTGATTGATCGAATCGAGGTATGGTGTAACGAGTGTTATGGTCTTGGCACCGAGTGTATCCAGAGCATCCAGTACAGCGCGGGAAGCTGTGACTACCGGGCAGCCGCATATGTGGGAAATCGCGTTGCACAACTTTTTCTCGCCTTCTGCTCCTTTGACGAGACTCCCGCTCGTACATCCGAAGATGATTGCTTCCGGGTATACATCTCTGATCATCTCTGCAGCATAGGCTACATCCTGCTCCATGTGGATCAGACCCTCTTCTGTTACCTTGTCCAGCTTGATCCTGGTGGTGTAGAAATTAAAATCAGACAGTTCAGGACAACGGTAGTATTCAGGCTCCAATCTTATATTGATGGATGGCATGATCATTCCGATTCTTCTTCTGTCTGAGTCGAATTTCATTGCTCTTCTGCGATCTTGGGGGCATCGCCAGACCCACTTTTTGTCTCGCCGACAGTTTCTTTCATCTGTCTGCTCTTCTCTTAAGAAGAGTCTAACATCCGGCATAACTGTAAAAACAGCTAATAATTCTTATACGAAATATTAGGAAATCTGATATAATTAAGGCGGTAGCAGGAATGGTGTATTGACCGGATAATTTGATAAAGGAAGGGATAGTATGAGACAGTCGAAATATTCTTTCTTCGTTGAAATATACCAATGCGGGAGCTTTTCCAAGGCAGCGGAGAAGCTGAACTATACCCAGTCAGCCATCAGCCAGTTTGTTCAGAGTCTGGAGAATGACCTTGGCGTCACGCTTCTGCACAGGAGCAAGAAAGGATTTGTGCTGACGACAGATGGCGAGCGTATGCTCCCGATTTTCACGGATATCCATGATTCCGAGAAGACGCTGAGTGATATGCTCGCAGATAATCCTGAGCAGCTCAAGAGCAAGATCAGAATCGGAGTTTTCCCGAGTATTTCCTGCTCCATCCTGCCAGAGGCTATGCAGTCTTTCTCGCAGAAATATCCTCTGATCGATTATCAGGTGCTGCAGGGTAACTACAACGAAGTCGAAGACTATATCGTGAACGGAAAGGTGGACTTCGGTTTCATACATTACCCTTCTATCCATCAATTGGATAATCATGTATTTGACCCTGAGCCGCTGGTAGTATTCTTCAGGCAAGATCATCCGTTTTCCGGCAGAAGCGTTATTCCGATCACAGAAATGGAGAATGAGAAATTCATTCTGAATGATGACGGCGGAGTGACCGCCTTCCTGGATCATTTCAGAAAGAATCATGTCAGGCTGAACATCACGCAGATCGTCAAAGGAAACCTGTCTCAGATAGGATTTGTCACAGCGGGTCTCGGTATAGGAATGCTGCCTCAGTCGATGATCCCTATCCTTCCGAGTACTGTTTCATGGTGCCAGCTGGATAATCCGCCTACCCGCACCATAGCACTTGCGTGTCGTGACTACAGGCGCTTGTCTAAGGTGAACAAGCTATTCTATAGCGAGATCCTGGCTGTCCATAAGAATAAATAAGTGACGGTAAAACAAAACCGCCGGCGACAATCTCATCTTGTCACCGGCGGTTTTTGCAAACACTTTTGTCCTATAATATTCTGGTGGTAAAGGCTGGCATTGAACCAGCGGCCTTCCGGGCTTCAACCGAACGCTCTACCCGCTGAGCTACTTTACCATATGGAGAGCACGGTTGGATTCGAACCAACGGACAACGGGGTTGCAATCCGCCTCCTTGGACCACTCGGAAACGTGCTCAAATTTGGGTGGAGGGACAGGAATCGAACCTGCGACAACCGGGGCCACAATCCGGTGCTCTACCATTGAGCTACCAACCACATATTGGAGGATGGTGTGGGATTTGAACCCACAGGGCTGACGCCACATCGGTTTTCTGAACCGCGCCGTTATATCCATTTCGGTAACCATCCTTATTGGAGGAGAGAAGAGGATTTGAACCTCCACGCCTGTGCGGCTACTCACGGTTTAGCAAACCGGCCCCTTACCATTAGGGTTATCTCTCCGTAAGTGGTGCTCCAGACAGGAGTCGAACCTGCACTTGATGGTCTCTGAGGCCATTACCTCTACCATGTTTGGGCTACTGGAGCACATGTGTCAGAAGGCTGCCCTTCTGACGGTTGGAGCGGCATACGGGACTCAAACCCGTACCATCAGTTTGGAAGACTGATACGCTGGTCGTTACGCTAATGCCACTTAATGGCGATTTGTACAAATCGCCAGTTATTTGCTGAGCCTGTCGGCGATCGTGGATGCTGTGAAAGAATCCGGTTTGACCTCGCAGTCGTAGCCCATCGCGTGGACCCATCCTGTGAGTGCCTGGATCAGATCTCTGGTCTTGCCGTGTGGGGCGTTGCCTGCGTCGATGTGAATGGAGAGTGGGCAATTGTCGATCAGCATGCGATATGTGTCGTTGTCCATCTCGTCCAGCAGGGCTCCCGCCGTCTCAAGGCTGATGTAAGTCTCGGTCTCGAGCTTCTGCTTGACCGCTTTGATGAGCTCACGGAGCTCTGTCTCGTAGAAGAAGATCCCGCCATGACCTCTGCAGATCATGGAAATTACCGTTACGATCTTTGTGCCGGATGCGTGGTTCTGGGAGTCGGTTCCGATCGCCAGTTCCATTGGTTCTCCGTATACAGCATTCCGGTCATAGAAAGCCTTCAGCTTGTCCGGAATGTCCTTGAGGCTCAGCTGTCCGTATGTCTGGGATTTCCACATATCTTTCTCTCCTTTCTGCAAAATTGTCACCCCGCTGCCGGGGTCTGGTGATCCCCGTGGGATTCGAACCCACACCATCCGGATTAAAAGTCCGGTGTCGTAGCCGTTTGACCAGAGGATCATGGTCTGTAATTGGCGATCCCCGTGAGACTTGAACTCACATCAACGGATTAACAGTCCGCCGTCCTGACCGATTGAACGAGAGGATCATGGTCGGCAGGGCTGGACTCGAACCAGCGTGTTTCTACGTCGTGGGGTTACGGCCCACTGCAATCGCCGCTATGCCACCTGCCGATATTGATACTTGTGTTATTGATACTTGTGTTGTTGGAGCCTGGGTCCTGACACCTCGGCCCATTGAAAAACCGCCTGCCTCGTTCGAGACAAGCGGCCGTGGTTAACTGGTTTCCCGGAGGGTGCGCCTGGCTAGCTCTGTTCTTGCCGCGCGCCCACTATTCTTGTCTCTTTATTGCACACCAAGCTGCTTCCCAGCTCCGTGCTCTGGAATTTTGCTCTGCTATTCATGATCTCCGAATTATGATGGCAATATAGCATTCCTGATTGTTCCTTTCCTGTTTCTTTCTTGTTTGCTCTTTCGTTATCTAGTTCTTCAGCATCCATTCCGGGATCGAATCCAAAACTCCGTTGACTGCGCTCACAAGCCCTCCGGTCAGCACGTCTACGATCGCGTCGTCTGACTTGAGCTCGTCGACGATCCACTGGTCTTCGACTTTGGTCATCGAGAGCGTCGCGGTCTTCTCGTAGTTCTTCGTGTTGAGCTGCGTGAGTTTGGCGGTCAGGGCTTCTGCTGCTTTGGCCGCGATCTCTTCTTCGGTGGCATTGGTCAGTGCCATCATGATGAAGGCCTGCGCGATGAAATCGTTGAAGGTCTCGGTAAAAGCTTCTCCCATCCCATAGGTCCTGATCTTGACGTCTACTGTTGCCTTGTCTCCGTCGATCTGCTCGTTGCTGAGTTCGTAGTCAAAATCCAGCAGTTTGGGCTTCATCTCCTCTTCGTAGACTGCGGAGAGCCCGGTGTCTTCGATGACTTTGTCCAGGTTGTCCATCTGGGCTGCGGTCGCGAGCAGATCCAGTTTTCCTCCGGCGTAAACTGTTGCCATGGTCTCATCGTCCTGGGTCTTCAGTGCCGTGAAGAATATATCTGCTGTAGCCGAAGGTTCTGCCGGCTCTGGCTGCTCCGGTGCCTTGGCGCCGCAAGCGCACAGGCTGATGAGCATTGCTGTGAGTAAAACTAATGTCAGTATCTTCTTCATACTGCACCCCCTCTCTGTACGTTTTCTATTATGCGCCATCCGGGGGTGTCAGTGCTACTGTAATTTCGAATGAAAAGTCCGAGAATAACGCAACAGCCTTTTTTCCTGCTCTACCTACTGAGCTACTGTCGCATAGGTGCGACAGACTGGATTCGAACCAATGACTAGGGGATTTACATTCCGATGTAACTGTATACTCCGCTTCGGACTTTATGGTGCGCTATCATGGATTCGAACCATGGACCGCTCGCATATCAGACGAGAACTCTATACCAGACTGAGTTTAATAGCGCATACTTGTCACAAGGGGGACCATCGAAGATGGTGGATCCCTTATGACGTTTGGCACCCTGAGTAAGATTTTAACTCACATCTTACGGCTTTGGAGGCCGTTGTTCTGACATTGAACTATCAGGGTATGTACTAGTGCATGTTCCTGTGGATGCACTAGTGCTGGCACCTGGGTAAGTGCCGGGTCAAATGGCGGTCAGTATGGGAGTTGAACCCATGTCTTCCGATAGACAGTCGGAGATAATAGCCGTTATACGAACTGACCATGTGGTGATCCCCGTGGGACTCGAACCCAACATTGTCGGGGCGAAAGCCCGATGTCCTACCTTTAGACGAGGAGACCATGTGGTTGCGGAGGTCGGATTCGAACCGACGATCTTTTGGGTATGAGCCAAGAGAGCTAAACCGCTGCTCCACTCCGCAACAATGATAAAAATTTGGTGCTCCACACAGGATTCGAACCTGTACTGAATGGACTCTCAGCCCACTTCCTCTACCCATTGGGATACTGGAGCAAATGCGATGCCCGAGAATATAGAAACAGCCTTTTTCACATGCAAGCATGTGCGGCCGGATTCGAACCGGCAAGTTTCGTACCTTAAACAAAATGAATTCCAATTCTCGATGAAGCTGTGTTCACCGCTTCGGGCATCGATTCAATAACAATTACATAAGAAAAACCGCTTATCCCATCTGAGACAAGCGGCCTTGATTACTCTATTCTATGCCCGGCACCTAATTACATCACATTACATGCCGCACACACCCGCTGTATGTCTCAGATCTGCACACGAAACCATGCTCCAGGCAAATGTCCTGAAGATCAATGATCATATCAAATTCATTGAATGAATAACTCAGATATAGCATCATTTCGTGGTCCTTTCTAATTTCTTTGATCTAGTGGCCTTCCGGCCCTTCATCTGCAGAGACTATATCACACATGCCAAACGTTGTAAATTCAACCCGTAGTTTAATCCAGTCTCTTGGCCTTGAGGCGGTGGCCGTTGGCCCTTGCAATGAGCACCTTTGGCATCTGCATTGATCTCCACTGGCTTTGCAATGATCTCCACTGGCTTTGCAATGATCTCCACTGGCTTTGCAATAAGCTCTACCCTTCTTGCAATGATAGTATAGCAAGATCCCTAGTATTTGGGGTCGCTTCACAGGCGACAAGTCCCATCCGACAGGCACAGCACACAATGGTTGTGTGCCTACATGCCTTGTTACTGTGCAATCCGGTCACTCGGCACACAATAGTTGTGTGCCTACATGCCTTGTTACTGTGCAATCCGGGCCTTCGGCACACAATGGTTGTGTGCCTGACTGCCTTGTTACTGTGCAATCCGGTCACTCGGCACACAAAGGTTGTGTGCCCACATGCCTTATCACTGTGCAATCCGGTCACTCGGCACACAATGGTTGTGTGCCTGACTGCCTTGTCACTGTGCAATCCGGGCCTTCGGCACACAATGGTTGAGTGCCTGACTGCCTTGTCACTGTGCAATCCGGGCCTTCGGCACACAATGGTTGTGTGCCTACATGCCTTGTCACTATGTAATCCGGTCACTTGGCACACAATGGTTGTGTGCTTTCCCGCTGACCGACCTAGAATCTGTGTACTTTACACTCAACAATGATAGGATCGTTATTTACTGCATCTACTTATAAGGTGTTTTTCCACCCTAAACTGTTGCAACAAAGATGGATTGCATTCTGTTTATGCTGGTTGCTGCTCAGTTAAGGTTCAGTTGGGATTCAGTCTGGCTTCAGTTGGGGTTCAGTTGGGGTCCCATTGAAGTTCAGTTGAGATTCTGTTGAGCCTCACAGACCAAAAGAGACCGATCCTCGTATCTGAGTTCCGGTCTCTTGTCATGCATATTATTCGGATTGATGCGTCTGGCTGTTATGCACCAAAGTGCAACTGTGCCAAATTGTTTCTGTACCTTGCTGTTCTATGCCAAATTGCACTCGCGCCTTGCTGTTACCGCAGTTCTGCCAGTTCGTGCTGTGCTGCCAGGATGTAGTTTGCGTGCTGTGGGGCTCCGGTTGCTCTGTACAGGGCGGTCCCGATCCGGTACATGTCTTCCAGGTAGTGCTTCCGCTCTGCTGCCGGAAGTGTATCCAGGGTTCCGAGCTTGTAGCAGTTGACTGCCAGGTTTTCCATGGTCAGTATGGAAACGCCTCCGTCTCCTTCACTGCCTTCTCCTTCATCTCCGCCGCCTTCTCCTTCATCTTCGCCACTGCCTTCGACGCCTTCGGCTTCATCTTCTTCTTCGTCCTCAGCTTCTGCGTCTTCGGCTTCTGCGGCTGCTATCTGCAGTATGTAGGCTCTGTTCTGGTCATACCACTCCTTTGCGAAGTCGTTCTTGCCCATGAGCACGTACAGGTCGCCCAGTTTGAGGCAAATGCCTGCTCGGTTCCGCATGGACTCGATGGTTTCTGTCATCTCGCAGATGTCGTCCCACTTGTCTTCGCACTGGAAGTACCACTCGCGGGCTTCTTCCAGCTTGCTCTTTGCACCGCTCTGGTCGGCCTTACTTCCTACGCTGCTATGGTCGCCCCTGCTTCCTGCAATGCCTGAACTAGCTTTGCTCTCTGCCACGCACAGGTCTGCCATGTATTCGTATACGACTGCCAGGTTCCAGAGGGTTTCGAGGGTCTCAGCTTCGTAATAGGCTTGTCTGCACAACTCGATGTCTTTCTCGTACCAGTGCCGGGCTTCGTAGGTGTTGCCTTCTTTCTGGCTCGCAAAACCCAACCGCCCGTACGCGACTCCCAGATCCTGTGTGGCTTCTGCTGTGCCGGTCTCTTCGTAGAGGGCTTTGCTGATTTCCACGTCCTTGTGGTACCAGTTCCGGGCTTCATCCCAGTTGCCGGCTTCCCCGTAAACGTCACCGATCTTGTTGTAGGTGTCTGCCAGAGGTTTGCGCGCGGCATCGCCCTCGGCCATCAGCCGGATGTCCAGCTCTTTGTTGTACCATTCCAGTGCTTCGTCGTGTCTACCTTCTGCCCTGCAGATGTCGCCCATTCTGGAATAGGAGAAGCCGAGATCGCTTTCCGCTTCCGGAGTTCCCTCCTGTGCGGCGATCTCTTCTCTGGCCTCCAGCGCCTGTTCGTACCAGTCTCTGGCTTCGTCCATGTCGCCATTGTCATAGCAGATATCGCCGAGTCTTTCGTACGCGACGGAAAGATCCCAGAGGGCCTTCTCGTGGCCAAACGCCCTGACTCGCTCCGCTGCTTCTTGCAGCCTCATCGCGGTATCATAGGCATCTTCGGACTCGTCCTGGTCTGCCTGATACTGCTCCAGATAAGCGAGTGCGGTGAAATAATCCTGGTAAGCCTGCCCGGTCTGTTCCGCCTCGGCTTTCTCGGCCAAGACATCTGCGTACTCTTCCTGCCAGGCGATCGCCTCGTCAAAATCACGCTCGACTGCGTCGCCTGTCCGGAACATGTCGACCATCTTCTCGTACGCTTCAGGGAGTTTGCCGTCCTCTGCCGCCTCAGCGATCAGACTCACTGCCAGACCCTGATTGATCTCGACATCGACACCGGAGAGATACGCGAGGCCCATGAGGAATTTGTGCTCAGGGTCGTTCCTCTTGGTGCCCAGAACGACATCCTTGAGGAGCTCTTTGAGCCTCATTGCGATCGCGACTGGATCGCTCAGCGGGAAGCACTGGCCGATGTTCTCATACATCTGGCGCAGGTCCCCCTGATCCGTCTCTGCAGTCTCTACAGGCAGGGTCTTCATCCCCATGTCCTGAGCGGCCGGATACTCCGTCGTCTGGACATAGTTGCCTTGTTCGAGGAGGTTCGGTGTGACGACCAAAGTGAAGAGTTCGCTCTTGCGCATGGCCTCCCGGATCTCATCATTGAAATCCTCGCCCGGCGTCAGGAACTCGTCGTACCAGATCGCCATGTCGCGACAGGCTTTGATCTGGTGGATCCTGTTCATGACCTTCTGCGCTGCCGCCCTGTCTTTCTTGCGGTAGCTCAGGAAGATGTACGCGTCAAAAGCGCTCCGGATCCGCTCTGCCGTCTTATCATCGACCAGGACCGATCCGAGAAATCTCTTGAGTTTGTCCCTGTAAGGAAGTGCCGTCGAGTCAGTCCTCGCCGCCCTCTCGTCCAGGAACTGCAGGTCTCCGCAGATCATGCCAAAATGCTCCGCAAGCCCGGATTCCTGCATCAGCGGCAGCACCGGGATGTGGTGCTCTTCCGCAAACTCGAATTCCACCGTTCTCGCAGGATCATCCGTGAAGAGGAAGTTGGAGGTCACCGGCACGACGAAAAGCTGCATGAGCGCCAGGTCTTCCAGGAACTCTTCAGTGTCCGGGAACGACATATCCGGATCGCGGTACCAGATCGCAGCATTCCGCTGGATGTCCAGGATCTCGTCCGTGATCCTGTCGAAATACTTACCGAAGTCTTCCTCGTGGCAGCAGAAATACACGCGCGGCCGCCCCTGCGGACTGGCCCCGCCTCTGGTCTTGTAATTCAGGATCGATCCGAGGTCATGGTTCATTATTTCTTGAGTGGCATCAGTTCGTATGGCTGGACTTTGGCAAATTCGTCAAGGGTGAGCTCAACGAGGTATCCGCCGCCTCCGCCGTTGATGATGACGTCTTTCATGCTGCCGGCGCACTCGTCGAAGATGACTCTGTACTGGTTGGTCATTCCAAGCGGGGATGTGCCGCCGTGCATGTATCCGGTGAGGGCTTTGAGCTCAACTGGCTTTATCATCTCAAGAGCGTGCTCGCCGAGTGCTCTTGCGGTCTGTCTCTGTGAAAGCTTTGCAAGCGCCGGTACGACGAATACGTAGATGCTGCCGGTGGTGTCGCCCTTCATGACGAGAGTCTTGAACAGTCTGTCAGCTTTGTCAGCTCCCAGCATTCTGAAATAGTCCTCGCCGCTGATGGCTCCCGGGCACTCCAGGAATTCGTACTTAGCATTTACTGCGTCAAGCGCTTCTGTAGCAGGTGTTTTGATCATTAGTGTTCCCCTTTCATCTTGAAATAGTGCTTGTTATAGTTCGAGGTCCTCTATCACTTTGAGGATCTCGTTCTGTCTCTCGTAGAACAGCAGCTCCTTGTTGTGCTCGAAATACTTGCTGCACCCGTGTCTGCTGATGTAATGGGCAGAGTAGGAGCCTTTGGTCAGTTCCGTAACTATTATAAGCATCTCCTGCCCATCCGTGAATGCTTTTTCTGCAAAAACAAACATATTCTCGAGTTCTGCTGCGATTGCATCCACATATTTCCGGTGATCCGCCCTTCTCGCGTTGAAATCCTGCCGGATGATCTCGAACGCCGCTGCTCCTTCCGGACCGCCTGCCTGTGCCAAAGCCGATACCGCCGCTTCCAGATCTGCGATGATCCCGTGCAAAATCCTCCGCCTGTCGTCAGACAGCGAATTGGAGCGTTTGCCCGTATCGAGTTCGGTGTGCTTTGCCACAAGCTCCGCCTCCAGCATCTGCGCGACGGAAGCTGACGGGTCGGCGAGCGCCGCTTTGATCTTCCTGAAGAAAGCCAGTTCTTCGGTCAGCACCTGTTCTCTGTAGTAGAACTTCCGCAGGTCGCTCCCCACTCTGTCGAGGATCAGGCCGAGCAGCGACAGGCGCTCGTCGTATCTGGCAGCCTTCGCGCGCTCGATGATCTCATCGGAAGCCTTGCCGGCAAGGATGTCATCGATCTGGTAGTCGGATCTGTATTTGTTGAAGAGATCGTAATAATTCGAGAATGATTTGGAGATCCGCGGGTCCTGCAGGTACTGCCCGATCATCTTCTCGTCGACTGCGATGCCGTTCTGTTCGTAGAGCCGGATCATGTCCGAGAGGTTGAGCCACGCGCGGGCAGTCACGATCGTTTTGCCCTCGACGGTCGTCTCGACCCGGTAGAAATCACCGCTCTTGATGTCGAGATAGGTCGAGATCGATGGATGGACGCCGCGGTCCAGCGCGTACTCTTTCCAGATCTGATAGTCCGGCTCGATATCGATGCGTTTGAGGCGGTCCCAGGTGACGGTGTCGAATTCGCGCACGGAATTGTTGTATTCCGGAGGGTTGCCGGCTGTGACGACGATCCAGCCGTCCGGAACACGGTGGCGGCCAAATGTCTTGAACTGCAGGAACTGCAGCATCGACGGGGTCAGTGTCTCGGACACGCAGTTGATCTCGTCGAGGAACAGGATGCCTTCCTTGAGCCCGGTCTCTTCCATCAGATCGTAGACCGAAGCGATGATCTCGGACATCGTGTACTCGGAAACGCTGTATTCCTTGCCCCCGTAATTCTTGGTCAGGATGTACGGCAGGCCGAGCGCGGACTGTCTGGTGTGATGCGTCATCGAATAAGATACCAGTCCTACGCCGAGCTCGGAAGCGATCTGTTGCATGATCGCAGTCTTGCCGATGCCCGGAGGGCCCATCAGGAAAACAGGTCTCTGGTCCTCAATGGCGATCTGGTATTCTCCGTATTCGTCCTTGGTGAAGTAAGCGATGATCGCGTTACGGATCTGGTCTTTGGCATCTCTGATATTCACGGTGATCCTCCCTATATATCTTCGTTCTGCAGTACCAGCCTGATTGCCCAAGGCGGTACTTCCGGTTCGTTGTATTCGTTGTCCAGGAAGACGAAAGCGGTCTCGTATGACGGTTTGCGCACCGGATAGGTCCCGCGTCCGTCGGTGAAATAGATCAGTCCCCGCAGGTCTGCGAACTCGCCCTGCTCGATCAGTTCGTCCACGAAGTGGAACACCGGCCTGAAATCGGTCCCGCCGAGTCCGTGGATGTCCATCTCGCTGATGTACCGGTCGAACTCCTCTTCCGATGTGACTTTGACATGCTCCTGGATCGCTGCGTCACACTGTATGATGTGCACGTTGATCTTCGAGAAGTAACTCTCGGTCGATTTGAGGATGTTGTATGTCTTCTGGAGAAACCGCTGGACCAGGTCGCCCGAAGTGCTCCCCGAGGTGTCGATGGCGATCACGAATTCCCGGATCCGCCTGACTTCCTTGTATTCGAGAGGTTCAACGAGCGGCATGTTTTTGTACAGCTTGAGTCCGTACGTGTAGAAAATATAGTCGAATTCCTCGTCGTTCACGATCATGTTTTCTCCAAGCACGGAGAACTTCCTGAGGAATGCCGTGTAGTCGTATCTCTCCCGGTTGACCTCCAGCAGGTTCTGCATGAGACCGCCGGCGGTGTCGCCCTGCTCTCTGGAGAAGGTCTCGAGGTCCTCCTGGATCTTCTCGGCGATCTTCTTCCACTCCTCCATGATCTCTTCCAGCGGGAGGCTCTCGGCCTGCTCCTCTGCATCGACCGCATCGTTCCTGCCGTCCTGCGTCTCGGTGTCAAAGAGGTCATTGCGCCCGCCGCTCTTGCCCGGAACGTCGTTGAAGTCCCTGTCCGGCTTGTTGCTGTACCAGCCCCGGTGCTCATCGGCCTCGAAGAGCTTGCCCAGCATGTCGATCTCGAATTCCTGGATGCCGCCTTCCTTGTAGTAGTGGTAGATCTTCTCAGCCGTCAGAGTCTTGAGCTCTGCTCTGAGCCGCTCGATCTCCGGGTCCTGGGCCATCCTCCGCACCGATCCCCACGGGTTGATCCCGAGGTCACCGATCGTGCTCTCTACCGCGATGTCGCAGGCGAGATTCCACAGCCTGCGGTCGACATCCGGTCCGATGAACATGTGGCTGAAGATGCAGTGGAGCACCACGTGGAGATACTCCTGCGCCGGTTTGTCGCGGTCGTTCCTGAAGCACATGAGAACATGCCGTGGCCCGTACTTCAGCCTGACACCGTCCGTCGCGAGCGTCGCGTCGTCTGAAGGGACCATCTCCAGCCTGCTCAAAGCGATATCGAGGAAGCGCAGCTTGACCATCAAAGTGTTGCGGGCAAGCGTCAGCACGTCCTGCGCGGCTTTGGCGATCAGGTCATCCTGTGAAACTGTATTCTTAACGTTGTTGTCGTTGTCGGTCATAATTCGTCAAGCAGCGGGTCGCCGTGCCAGCCCGACTCTGCCTGGCGCTCGAGGAGGAACGCAGTGCATTCCGGAGCGGCAAGCGAGATCGAACTGTCGATGATCTCTGTGATGTTCTCCTCGCCTATCAGGTCATGCTCGCACATGAACGCGAGCATGTCGATGTCTCTGTCGCGCAGCGCACGCTGCGCCATCCTGCCAAAATGTCTGTGCAGGTAGCCGTCGTACTGCTCGCGGGCAGTATCGGACAGGCCGTAAGGGAATTTGATCCGCGTGACTGCCTGTTTGTCCTTGCACCGCTGGTTCCACTTCATGCCGTCAAAGATGACGGTGTCGAGGATCGTGTAGTCGAATGTATTGTCTTCCCGGAACGCCTCGGCCAGAGCGCTCCTGAGGTATGGATCGAAGTCTGAATACAGCGGCAGAAGTCCGATGACTTCATCCGTCTGCTCGTCCAGCACAGTGATGTCGATCGAGCTCTCCCACAGGTAGAAATGGTCATCTTCATACTCTGGATCGGTCCGGTCATCCTTGAAGTAGTTCCTGAGCTCGTAGAGGGCCGGCCTGTAGATCCGGATGCTCTTCTTCCGGTCTGCCGGCCCGAAGCAGTTCCTCCCGATCGCCTCAACGTTCCCCGGAACGGTGAGTCCGTTCTGGATGCTGCTGAAAGCGTCATCGCCGATCTCCCGCAGGCCGTCCGGCAGTCGCGAGACGATGAATGCGTCACAGCGGTAGAACGCTTTGGCCCCGATCTTCTCCGCTGCGTCATAGAGCACGCGGGTGAGCGCGCCGCAGCCCGAGAAAGCTTCCGCTCCGATCTCGCGCGCACCGCTGATATCTGCGTATGCCAGCGCGTTGCAGCTGCTGAACAGGTATGAAGGGATCTCGCTGAGCCAGTGCAGATCCGCGCGCCTTATGGACGTGTGTGAGAACGCGCCTGAGCCGACCGATCTGATCGAGCGCGGCAGCTGCGGGATGTCCAGCAGGCTGCAGCAGAAGAACGCCCGCTCTCCGACGTCTGTGATGTCTCCGATGACGACGGTGCGGAGCGAGCGGCAGAATTCGAAAGCCAGCGGGTCGATCACAGTGACTTTGCTCATCACAACAGACTCCAGATTGGAGCAGTCCTGGAAAGCGCTGGTCCCGATCCGCCTGACATTCCTCAGGTCTACATGCCTGAGGCTCTTGTTCTTGGCGAAAGCCCCTTCTGCGACCTCCGTCACATCATCGGGCATCACGAAACGCTCTTCTGTCCCGTTGTATTCTGTGAAAACGACCTGATCACCCATTGTTTCTCGATGCCATGATCTCTTCCAGTTCCGCAACGCTGAACTTGTAGGCAGAGTTGCAGAAATAGCACTTCACTTCGATCTCTTCTCCATCGTTGATGATATCCTCGAGATCCTTGGTGCTGATCGTCGCGAGTGCTCCGGCTACTCTCTCCTTGGAGCATCCGCAGTAGTACCTGACCGGGAGCTTCTCGGTGATGACGAGCCCCAGATCTCCGAGGAAGTACTGCAGGATGTCTTCCGGCGTCATGCCTTTGTCCATCATCGTCGTGACCGGCTCAGCGGCAGAGACTTTGGCCTCTATCGCAGCGATCGTCTCTTCTGCCGCATCCGGCATGATCTGTATGATAAAACCTCCCGAATGCTTCACCGAGCTGTCTACGTCGACCATGACTCCGAGACCGACCGCCGAAGGTGTCTGCTCGGAAACGGTATAGTAATACGCCAGGTCGTCTCCGATCTCTCCAGTCTGGATCTCGACCTGTCCGTTATATGGCTCTTTGAGTCCGAGGTCCATGCTGACGGTCAGCATCCCCTTGCCAACCGCACCGCCGACATCGAGTTTGCCGGCCCACTTCCTCGGGATATTGACAGACGGATTGGCCGGGAAGCCTTTGACATTGCCGTGACTGTCGACGGTGACCGTCATCTGGCCGATCGGGCCGTCGCCCTTCATCTGGATCGTCAGTTTGTCATTCTCTCCCTTCATCATGGAGCCCATCATCGCACCTGCGCTCAGCAGTCTGCCGAGTGCAGCCGTCACGACCGGGAACGTGTGGTGGATCTCCCTCGCCTCTGCCGTCAGTTCTGTCGATCTGATCGCGAATGCCCTGACCGTCTCGCCAGCTGCAGTCGCTCTAATGATATAGTCATGCATAGTAAATGCCCTCTCTGAAAAAATGTATTTTCACGCGGATCGCTCTCCGAAGTATGCTTATCAGAAGAGCCCCTCGTAATATTCCTTGTCTTCGTCTTTGAATACGTTGAAGACGACTCTGTCCATTGTGTCCGGGTTATTGGTCAGCCAATCCGAGACGGTCCTGACAGCGATCTCTGCCGCTCTCTCGCCCGGGAACATGAACACGCCTGTCGAGATGCAGCAGAATGCTACGGTCCTGAGGCCGTTCTCCCGGCACATGTCCAGGACATTCCGGTAGCACTCGGCGAGCTTCTGCTCATGCTCCGGAGTCAGCCCGTACTGCACGATCGGTCCCACGATGTGGATGACCTTCTTCGCTGGCAGGTTGTACGCGTCTGTCAGCATCGGGACGGCTGTAGGCTGCTCGTATTCTTCGCCAAACTTCAGCCTCATCGAGTTCATCTTCCTGCTGCATTCCGCGCGCAGCTGCACCCCTGCGTAGGTGTGGATGCAGTTGTCGATGCAGTTGTGCATCGGGATAAAACAGCCGATCATCTGTGAGTTTGCCGCATTCACGATCGCGTCCGCGGCGATGCGGGTGATGTCGCCCTGCCAGACCGAGATCAGGGTCGCGCATGGATGTGTACTGCCGAGGCTCTCCTCAACCGTCTCTATATTATTGATGTTGACGATACCCTTCTCCAGCGCGCGTCCTCTGAGATAGATGTCCTGCACGGACAGCACCGAAGCCGGAGCCGGCCTGGCGTCCCGGATATTCATCAGGGATCTCAGCAGGCGCTGCTTCCCTTCTGTATCGTTCGGGATCCTCACCCTGCGGTATTCAGGCTTCTCATCCTTGAACCGCTGCACCAGATAATCCAGTCTCTGTTCCTGCGTAATGGTCTCGCTCATAATTCCCTCGCTTGATTCTCTCAATGCCCATACATAATAAGTATACATCAGTTGGCACGCACTATGCTAATCGCAGATGCGCTGTTTCTGCAAATCCTGAATATCTGCATTGAAAGAGCGGGCTTAACGCCCGCTCTTCGTGATTTGTCTCTATGTAATTCTGCGATTACTTCTTGCCTTCCTTGGCTTCTCTTCTGTTCTCGTAGTCGCTGATGATCATTGCAGCGGAGAGGTCTCCTACTACATTGATTCCGGTACGGCCCATGTCGAAGATCTTATCAACGCCGGCAACGAGAGCGATACCTTCAACCGGCAGACCTACAGACTGGAGTACCATAGCGAGCATGATCATGCCTGCACCAGGTGTTCCTGCTGTTCCGATGGATGCCAGTGTAGCTGTGAGAACGATGGTGATCATCTGTCCCAGTGTCAGCTGGATGCCGAAGCAGCTGGCGATGAAGATCGCGCATACGCCCTGATAGATCGCAGTACCATCCATGTTGATGGTAGCTCCGAGCGGAAGTGTGAAGCCTGCAACGTCCTTACGCGCACCCATATCCTCTGCGCATTCCATGGTGACCGGAAGGGTTCCGATCGAGGATGTGCTGGAGAATGCGAACAGGAATGCAGGGAATGCACCCTTGAGGAACTCTACCGGGCTCATGTGACCAAGTGTCTTGACAGCCACCGAGTATGTGAACAGTGCATGTACCGCGTAAGCGATGTATGCTGTCAGGAGTACCATAGCAAGTGATCCGAGAACCTGCGGTCCGTTTACGGCAACGACTGGTACGATGAGACAGAATACAGCGATCGGAGTGACCTTGATGATTCCTCTCATGATGACCATGAATACTTCATAAGCACTGTCGATCCATTCTTTGAATGGCAGACCCTTGTCGCCGGCAATGATGATACCGAATCCGACGAAGAGTGCGATCACGATGACCTGCAGCATAGTGCTGTCTACCATAGGCTGGAACAGGTTCGACGGGAAGATGTTGACGATCGTATCCATGAACTTGGTAGGCTCAGCAGCTTCATATGTCAGATCAGATGTCTCGAGTACCTGGTAAGATCCCTTGAAGATGTTCGCGAAGATCAGGCCGATAACGATAGCGAATGCTGTTGTGCAGAAATAGTAGATGATGGTACGAAGACCGATGGTTCCGACTTTCTTGACATCGGAGAGTGAAACGACACCCTGGATGATCGATGTGAGTACGATCGGAACTACGATGAATTTGAGCAGGTTAAGGAAGATCGTTCCGAATGGCTTGATGTATGCTGTCGTGAAGTCAGCAAGGCCAAGTGCCAGGAAGATCAGACCTGCAACAATACCCAGACCTAGAGCAATAAAGATCTGAAGCGGCAGTGAATTTTTGATTTTCTCCATACTTAATACCTCTCTTAAATACCTCTAAAATACCTATAAACTACCTCTATAAACCTCTATAATTTCTATAAATCTCTAGTAAACCTCAATACCTCCTCCGTGCCTGCGGGAACGGCTCCGAGTGACACATCCGCATGCGATGCCTAAAGTGCCGGATAGAGAGCCGTCCTCTATCCGGCACTTTATTAACTTGTCAATAGCGAGTTCCCGGCTTGACTTCGGCTCCTGCCTCTCTGACGGCGGCTGCTGCCAGGATGCCTGTCGCATCCGCAACATTCTCTCCGTTAAAGCCCATGATGCTGAAAGCCAGCGGAAGCTCGGTGCAGGCCAGAAGGAGCTGCTGCGCGCCTCTGGCCTCAAGAGATTCGATCAGTGACTTCATTTCTTCGTATGGCAATGCTTCAGGATCTGTGATGCCTTTCTTGATATAGTCATAGATGACCGACATCACCAGACGCTGCTGCTCAGCGGTAGGATAGATCACCTCTATATCATAGTCGCCAAGCGCCTTCCCGTAGATCCCGCTTTGCACGACACCGTCGGTGCCGAGCACGGCGACTTTATCCACTCCGGCTTTGCTGAGAAACTTTGCTGATTCCTCAAGCATGCTCACGAGCGGGATACCTATCTCCTTCTGGATATACGGCCGGAAGTAATGCGCTGTATTGCAGGGCATGATCAGGAAATCTGCTCCGCCGGCCTCGAGCCGCCTGGCGCTGCGGAGCATCTCCGGCAGCGGGCTCTCTCCGCCATGCAGTATGGCTGCGGTCCTGTCTGTGATCCTTGTATTCAAGTCTACCAGCATAGGAATGTGATCCTGATCGCAGCTCGCTTCGGTCATGCTGATGATCTTGTCCATCAGATCGACAGTCGCTGCCGGTCCCATACCGCCTATGATGCCAATAGTCTTAAGCATTGTGACCTCTCCTACTTCCTGATCAGTGCAGCGATAGCCTCTGCACACTTCACGCACTTCTCCTTGGAGATCGATGCGATGGATACTCTGATGCCCTTAGGCAGAGCCAGAGCGAAAATGTCCTGTGCCTCGAGTGCAGCTCCTACTGCAGCCGGATCGTCACAGCCTACCGTTACGAAGAATCCCGCGCTGAACGGCACACACTTGACGCCGTTGTCATTGAGGGTCTTCTCGAACACTCTGCCTCTCTCGAGCAGCATGTCACGGTATCCTCTTCTCTCTTCGTCTACCTTGGCGAGCAGTTCAGGATCGCTGTAGATCTTGCCCATCAGGACCTGTGCGGAACGGTTGCAGTTCGACCATGTCGAACGGGCAAAATACTCGGAAGCGCGCTTGAACTCAACTGCAGTCTGCTCGTCCTTCGTTACGAGAACGATAGCGCCGCAGCGCATTCCGTAAGCAGTCAGAGTCTTGGAAGCACTGTATCCGTAGATCGTGATAACGTGATCGCCGAGCGCTTCAAACTTAGGCATGAACGCTCTGACCTCGTCTTCCTCACCTGCATAGTCGATATATGCTACGTCCAGGAAGAGTACGACATTGCATGGTGCATTGTTGACGATCCTGACAACATTGTCCCAGTCCTCAAGCGACAGTGAGTAGCCTGTAGGGTTGTGTGCAGGGCTGTTGATCATCAGGACGATCTGATCCTGTTCCTTCGCAAGCTCATTAAGCTGCTCTTCGAGATCCGCGCTGTCGAACTTACCCTCTTCATCGAAGAATCTGAAGGTCTTGAGCTTGCGGCCCTGCTGGCTGCAGATGTTCCTGTAGTTCGCCCAGCACCAGTCGTGTGTCAGTACCGCATCACCGACATTGGTGTAGTTAGCTACGACACTGGAGATACTTCCGGTACCACCCGGCGTAACGCTGACTTCAATGAATCCTTCCGGAACGAATTTGCCGAACAGTGCCTTCTTGACAGCCTCTCTGAAAGCAGGTGTGCCTGAGATCGGCGCGTATTCCGCATAGTCGACCGGTCCGAGAGTCTTGATAGCATCTACAACGGATGACATTACGACCAGGTCGCCGTTGTCATCGAGCAGAGCTCCGATAACGGCGTTGATAACTTTGTCCTTACCCTTCTCAGCAGTCGCTGCCTTGGCGCGTCCGTTGAGTGCAAATACTTTGTCAGCAACAGGAATCGTCCTGTTGTTTTCTTTAAGGAATCCCATGAGAGTGTACCTCCTTCTCTGTCAGGCTATACCGGATAGGCTTTGTTCTTGGTGTCGATCGCATTCGGATCCATTTTGGCCTTCCTGGCTGCTCTCTTCTTGAAGAAGTCCATAGCGACATTCGCGAAGAGTGCGTATGTCAGAACGTCTTCATCCTGTTCCTTGTAGTCCCCTACCTCTTCCTCAAGCTTCTTGAGTTCCGGCTCGAGCAGGTCTGCCGGACGGCATGTGATCCTCTCGCTCTGATCGATCTTAGCGAGAACTTCAGGGTTCATCGGCATTGGTGTAGCGCCGTATTTGCCCTTGAGGATCTGCTGGGTCTCTTTGGAGAGAACTTTGTATCTCTCGCCCATCAGGACGTTGAGTACAGCCTGTGTTCCTACGATCTGTGAGGACGGTGTTACCAGCGGTGGCATGCCGAGGTCGTCTCTTACGCGAGGAACTTCCTGCAGTACTTCGAGGTACTTATCCTCAGCGTTCTGATCCTTGAGCTGGGATACCAGGTTGGAAAGCATTCCGCCAGGTACCTGATAGATCAGGGTCTTGATATCTGTGCCGAGAACCTTGGTGTTCATGAGTCCGCTCTTGAGATCCTTATCTCTGATCTTCTGGAAGTGAGCAGCGATCTTCTCCAGCTTGGCGATATCCAGGCCTGTGTCGTACTCAGTTCCCTTGAAGGTCTCTACCATTACCTCTGTAGATGGCTGGCTGGTGCCGCCTGAGAATGGCGAGATCGCTGTGTCGATGATATCTACGCCTGCCAGTGTAGCGCAGTAATATGTGATCGGCGCTACGCCGCTGGTGCAGTGTGTGTGCAGCTGGATAGGAATATCCACGTTAGCCTTGAGCATGGATATCATCTCTGTTGCTGCGGTCGGTAGCATGAGGCCGGCCATGTCCTTGATGCAGATCGAGTCAGCGCCGAGTTCCTGGATGCGCAGCGCGCGGTCTTTCCAGTACTCCGGTGTGTACGGCTCGCCGATCGTGTAGGACATCGCTACCTGAGCATGTGCACCGTACTGTTTGGTCGCTCTGACTGCTGTCTCTACGTTACGCAGGTCGTTCAGAGCGTCGAAAATTCTGATGTTGTCGATACCGTTGTCGATGGACTTCTTGACAAAGTAATCGACTACGTCATCCGAATAGTGCCTGTATCCGAGAAGGTTCTGGCCTCTGAGCAGCATCTGGAGCTTGGTGTTAGGCATTGCTGCACGGAGCTTCCTGAGTCTGTCCCACGGATCCTCATCGAGGAATCTGATGCAGGAGTCGAATGTAGCTCCGCCCCAGCACTCGATCGCTTCATATCCGACACTGTCCATCAGCGCCAGAGCTGGCTCCATGTCCTCGAACGGCATTCTTGTCGCGATCAGAGACTGCTGTCCGTCTCTGATGCAGGTTTCCATGATTTTGAGTCTCTTTTTTTCCATGTTCTGTATTCCTCCATTGAACGAGGTCTCATCACGTATGATGTGAAATCTATACTGTAGAAACTATACACCGAATATCGCCATGAATACTCCGGCTGCTACGGCTGTACCGATAACTCCCGCTACGTTCGGACCCATCGCGTGCATGAGCAGGAAGTTTGTCGGATCTGCTTCAGCGCCGACCTTCTGCGAAACTCTTGCAGCCATAGGTACTGCGGATACTCCGGCAGAACCGATGAGCGGATTGATCTTGCCGCCTGAAAGTTTGCACATGAGCTTGCCGAACAGGACTCCGGCAGCGGTACCGAATGCAAATGCTACCAGACCGAGGATAACGATCTTGATCGTTGTCCATTTGAGGAATGCTTCAGCGCTTGTCGTAGCTCCTACGGAAGTTCCGAGGAAGATTACTACGATGTACATCATAGCGTTGGAAGCGGTTTCCTGCAGCTGACGTACAACACCGCTCTCACGGAACAGGTTGCCCAGCATCAGCATTCCGACCAGCGGAGCTGTTGACGGAAGAAGTGTACATACGACGATTGTTACGATGATCGGGAACAGGATCCTCTCTCTCTTGGAAACGGAACGGAGCTGCTCCATCTTGATCTTTCTCTCTGCTTCTGTTGTAAGAGCCTTCATGATAGGCGGCTGAATGATCGGTACCAGCGCCATGTATGAGTACGCTGCTACGGCGATCGGGCCCATGAGTTCTCTCTGTCCGAGCTTCATAGCGAGGAAGATGGAAGTCGGTCCGTCAGCTCCTCCTATGATACTTACGGCAGCAGCCTGTGCTTCAGTGAAGCCCATGGCCATCGCCATGAAGAACGCTCCGAATACTCCGAACTGAGCAGCCGCGCCGAGTACGAAACTCTTAGGGTTGGCGATCAGCGGTCCGAAGTCTGTAAGTGCTCCGACGCCCATGAATATCAGCGACGGCAGGATGGTCCACTCATCCAGCATGAAGAAGTAGTGCAGAAGACCGCCATCTTCCATGATTGGTGGATAGAGGTTGACCAGCAGCATACCGAAGGATATAGGCAGGAGCAGTAATGGCTCATACTCTTTGACTATCGCCAGATACAACAGGACAAGGGCAACAACGACCATGATGACGTTGCCGAATGTCAGGTTGAAAAAGGCGGTCTGGTGAGCCAGATTAACTAACGTATCACCCATATTAGGCCTCCTATATTATCCGATGTATGCTACTGCCTGTCCTGCTGTTGTGCTGTCTCCTTCTTTGACAACGATCGAGCTGACTGTGCCGTCCTTAGGAGCGACTACAGGGATCTCCATCTTCATTGCTTCGAGGATGATAACTGTATCTCCGGACTTGACTGCATCGCCTTCCTTGGCAACTACCTTGAAGACTTTACCGGCAGTACCGCATATTACAGGCTCGCCCTTACCTGCTGCCTTCTTAGGCGCTGCTGCCTTAGGTGCAGGTGCTGCAGGTGCTGTTGCTGCGAATGTAGGAGCTGTATCGCTGCCGACCTTCTCAACTTCTACTTCAAATTCTGTTCCGTTTACTCTTACTATATACGTTTCCATTGTGCCCTCCGTACATTCCTAACTATGTATCCTTCAGTTGCGGCTTCTCCTTGTTCGTCTGCGATCATCTGATGTATCGCTGCTGTGATCACTGCTACAGTCTCCGGCGTGAAACCGTCAAATGCGTCTTCTGGAGCAGCTTCCGGCTGTGGCGCTGCTGCCGCGGCTGCCGTTGCAGCTGCCTTCGGTGCGCATAATTTGCCCATCAGCCAGATACAGAAAGCGATGAAGATCAGTATGCAGAATACTGTTCCCATACCAAGTACAGTATCGATCGCACCTACTTTCAGTATTTCTCCTATACTCATATGATCACCTACCTGCTGTTAACGAAGGTCTGCAGTGCGCCAATCAGGTACTTTCTTGTATCTTCCGGTGCGATGACCTTGTCTGCAAATCCGTGTCTTGCAAGTGCAACAGCGCTGGACTGGTCGTCACGATACTGCTGCTCAAGCTCTTCTGACCATTTGCCGAAAATGATCTCTGTAGCCTGTCTTGGCTCGACTATGCTGATATCTGCGCCTTCCCACATGAATACGTAGTCAGCACCGAGGCCCTTGGAATTCAGAAGGCTGAATGCGCTTCCTACCACGCGGCCTGTTACCACGCTGAGCTTAGGAACGGTAGCTGTGATGAGTGCCTTGAGCAGTCTTCCTGCGGATTCCGGCAGATACTTCTCGTTCTCGGATGTCGTCTGATATCCGTCAGTATCGATCAGTGTCAGTACCGGGATGCCGAATCTGCTGCATACATCCACCATTGCAGCGGCTTTGCTGCATCCGTCAGCAGAGAGTCTCTTCTCTCCGTTGACCTTGTTGCACGCTACGCATCCTACTGTCTGTCCTGCAAGTCTGATAAAGCCGGTGATCATATCCTGGCCGAAATCAGGCTGTGCTTCCAGAACGTCATTGTTGTCGGAGAGCTCGGCAAGGAGTGCTCTTCCATCACCGATCATCGACTCGATGTCCGGGCATACGCGGTTGAGCTCTTCAATGCTTGTCTCAAGGACTTCAGGAGCAAATCCTACTGCCGGCGGCAGAAGTCCGACGAGCTTGCGGATCTTCTTGGCGATCTCCGGCCATGTGAATGTACCGTCATCAACGGCCTTGACATAAGGATTGTCGCCGATCGCATTTCCTACAACGCTCTGAGGGTTGACGAAAATGCTGCCCTTGTCCTTCTCAATAAATACGAAATCTGCCTGCTTGGCTGCGATCGACATTCCGCCGCCGCACTGTCCGATGACAGCTACGATCTGCGGGATCTTGCCGGATGCTTCCGACTGCCTCTTGTACAGTTTGGCAAACTGATACAGTCCATCCAGGCCTTCCTCGATACGGAACCCTGCACAGTCAAGAAGTCCGATGATCGGCGCATTCGCCTTCATCGCATGCTCATACAGATCTACGATCTTGCGGCCATGCTGCTCGCCGAATGTTCCGCCCATGACTTCACTGTCCTGCGCATAAACAAAGACGAGGTTGCCGTCTATCGTGCCGTAACCGGTGATCACACCGTCGGACTCTGTTACAGCGTCCGGATGGTAGAACTCGGTATATCTGGCCGATACACGCTCGCCCACTTCCATGAAGCTACCAGCATCCAGCAGCTGCATTATTTTGCCGGCTGCGGTAGTTCTCTCTTCGCTAGGTTTTACCTTCATCAGTACCTCCTTTTATCAGTAAATGTTTATGATTTACATATACCTATACATCTTCTATTATACCTAATTACTTTGTTACAAAGCAATCAAACTGACGTATTAGCGTGTATTTTTGGGACATTTGCGATTGTTTTTTTGACTGGTTGACCGCCGGCCATCATGGCGTGAGGCGATTGGATTTTGGCCGCAAAAAAGAGAGGCAGCTGTCGCCAGCTGCCCCTCTGTGAAAGGTCGATTATCAGCGATTAGAGTGCAGGACCTGCAGCAACGAGTGCCTTGCCGGCATCGTTTGTTGTGTACTTGTCGAAGTTCTTGATGAATCTTCCGGCAAGGTCCTTAGCCTTCTCATCCCATACTGCAGGATCAGCATATGTGTCTCTCGGATCGAGGATTCCTGGGTCAACTCCTGGGAGTTCTGTAGGAACTTCGAAGTTGAAGTACGGGATCTTCTTGGTCGGAGCCTTGAGTACATCGCCGTTCAGGATAGCGTCGATGATGCCTCTTGTATCCTTGATGGAGATACGCTTGCCTGTTCCGTTCCAGCCTGTGTTGACCAGATAAGCCTTAGCGCCGCTCTTCTCCATTCTCTTGACGAGCTCCTCAGCATACTTGGTCGGGTGCAGCTCGAGGAATGCCTGTCCGAAGCAAGCGGAGAATGTAGGTGTAGGCTCGGTGATGCCTCTCTCTGTTCCTGCCAGCTTAGCTGTGAAACCGCTGAGGAAGTAGTACTGTGTCTGCTCCGGTGTCAGGATCGATACTGGCGGCAGTACTCCGAATGCGTCAGCGGACAGGAAGATAACATTGTCTGCCTGTGGGCCAGCGGACTTGCCGTTGACCTTCTTAGCGATGTTGGTGATGTGCTCGATCGGATAGGATACACGAGTGTTCTCTGTGACGCTCTTGTCTGCGAAGTCGATCTTGCCCTCTGCGTCAACTGTTACGTTCTCAAGGAGAGCGTTACGCTTGATAGCATTGTAGATATCAGGCTCGGATTCCTTATCGAGGTTGATTACCTTAGCATAGCAGCCGCCCTCGAAGTTGAATACGCCTTCATCGTCCCAGCCGTGCTCGTCATCGCCGATGAGGAGTCTCTTAGGGTCTGTGGAAAGTGTGGTCTTGCCTGTTCCGGAGAGTCCGAAGAAGATAGCTGTGTTCTTACCTTCCATATCGGTGTTAGCGGAGCAGTGCATGGAAGCGATGCCCTTGAGTGGCAGATAGTAGTTCATCATTGAGAACATGCCCTTCTTCATCTCGCCGCCATACCATGTATTGATGATGCACTGTTCACGGCTTGTGATGTTGAATGCTGCGCAGGTCTCGCTGTTGAGGCCGAGTTCCTTATAGTTCTCAACCTTAGCCTTGGAAGCGTTGTAAACAACGAAGTCAGGCTCGAAGTTCTCAAGCTCTTCGTCTGTAGGAACGATGAACATGTTCTTGACGAAGTGTGCCTGCCATGCAACTTCCATGATGAAACGGATAGCCATACGGGTGTCTTCGTTAGTTCCGCAGAAAGCGTCAACTACGAACAGTCTCTTGTTGCAGAGCTCTTCGATCGCGAGCTTCTTGATCTCTGCCCATACTTCCTCTGACATCGGATGGTTGTCGTTCTTGTAACCCTCTGTGGTCCACCATACAGTGTCCTTGGAGTTCTTGTCCATTACGATGTATTTGTCCTTAGGCGAACGTCCTGTGTAAATTCCTGTCATGACATTGACAGCGTCAAGCTCTGTGAGCACGCCCTTGTCATATCCTTCAAGTTCAGGCTTCATCTCCTCTTCGAAGAGGAATTCAAAGGATGGATTGTAAACTAGTTCTGTGGTACCGGTAATACCGTACTTGGTCAGATCAACTTTCGCCATTATATGCCTCCTATTTCGTTTATATAATGAATAATTATGATTATCTGATTCTGAGGTTCTCTCAAGTCCCCATTTGAAGTAATTATAATATGCGGGCTCTTATTGTATCAACTTGTATTTCTGCCGCAGCCCATGCCTGCCGGAACCCTGCGATATGTATAATAAGAATTATCAATAATCGTCATTAAGAATCGGCAGTTATCCACATTAAGAATCGGCCAGCATCACTGAGAATCGGCAGTTATCATCGCTGCTGACTGCTGGGATCGGCCGCATGAAGGAGGTTTCGCATGGCAAGGAGTAAGGTCTGCATTCTGTATACCGGGGGAACGATCGGGATGCTGCGGACGGCGAATGGTTTTGCGCCGGCACAGGGGTATTTTGGCAGAGAGCTCGAAGCGATCCGTGATCTGCACTCGCCTTTGATGCCGGAATGGGATCTTGTGGAATTCGATCCGCTGCTGGATTCGTCCAACATTTCTTATGTGCAGTGGAACCAGATCGCCGAAGCGATCCGCGACAGATATGATGATTACGACGGATTTGTCGTGCTGCACGGCACTGACACCATGGCTTACAGCACCTCAGCGCTCTCGTTCATGCTGGAGGGGCTGGACAAACCGGTCATCTTCACGGGGTCGCAGATCCCTCTCAGTGAACTGCGAAGCGACGGCAAGGACAACCTGATCACGTCAGTCATGATCGCCGGTGAAGGCAAAGTGCGCGAAGTGTGTCTGTATTTTGGCAACGAACTGCTCCGAGGCTGCCGCGCGACCAAACACTCCGCTGACGAGCTGGTCGCGTTCCAGTCTCCTAATTATCCGCAGCTCGCGACCGCCGGCATAGACATCCATTACAAAACAAAATATCTCCGTGATGTCGACGAGTCCACGCCGTTCAGCATCCGCGAACTGCGCAAAACTAGGATCGGCGTCATCAAGGTTTTCCCGGGCATCCAGTTTGACCTGTTCTCCCCTATCGTCAAGGAGGACCTGGAGGGTTTGATCCTGGAGACTTTCGGCACCGGCAACATCCCGGATTATGATGACGCGCTTTCCACCCTGATCAGCGACGCCGCTCAGCAAGGCGCGATCGTTGTCGTGTGCACCCAGTGCCCGCAGGGCTCAGTCAAGCTCGGCGCTTATGAAGCCGGCTCCGCCCTCGTCAAGGCAGGCGCCGTCAGCGGCTACGACATGACCACCGAAGCCGCCGTCACCAAACTCTCCTATCTGCTCAGCCAGGACCTCAGCCGGGAAAGCATCAGCATCCTGATGGAGACAGACATGCGGGGAGAACTCAGCAAATAAACAGGGGCATCAGGGCGTGGCCGCATAGATCAGCCAAGCACTTCGCAGAGGCCCATATAGTTCCCATTTTGAATTTCAGCTAAACCGTAACTATATCTGTTCACAATATAGTTACGGTTTTAATTTCTTCTCAATCTGTAACTATATCTCAGGTATTTCCGGCTCTGTTTATAGTTACGGTTATATTTCCTTCTCATTTCGTAACTATATTTCAGGATTTTTCATTCTGTTTATAGTTACGGTTTTAAATCTTTCTCAATCCATAACTATATTTCAGGATTTCCTGTTCTGTTTATAGTTACGGTTTTAAATCTTTCTCAATCCGTAACTATAGACCTGGCTTTAACTGTAAATTGCCTACAACCCCACAACTAACATCGGCAATTCAGATTGAAATGCAGGTCATTCAGTAGCTGAACAGAGGCAATTGGCCCACACATCCCTGTGCCAGCGGTGGCATGTATGTCAATTGATAGTTGAGCACCGGCAAATGACATACAACTTGATCTTGAATCACTGAAGTTTGAGCTGAAATGTATGCCATAATTAAGGTTCTAACAGGGAAATGGCATACACAACCTTTGTGCCAGCGGTGGCATGTATGTCAATTGATAGTTGAGCACCGGCAAATGACATACAGCTCCACAACTAATACCGGCAATTCAGTTGGTTTTGTGGTTTCCATTTGCCGAAATTTTGATTCGGGAACCATATGTACTGCCCCGACAGGAGAATTCCGAAATAAAAACGGCTGCTCCCTGTTCAGATCTCCATAGTGGTCTGATTGGTCACAGCCGTTCCTACTTTTGAATAGTTCTTTCTATGCATCCTATGAGTCTAGGCCGGCTCACTGTCTTCCGGTCTTCTCTGCCAGATCTCTGAACCAGGCTGCTCTCTCTGCTGCATCCGGGAAGGCTGCTTTGACTGAGTCGCCTGGGATCTTCCAGGTCCAGTTGCCTTCTGCAATGCCCGGGACGTTCATCCGGGCTTCTGTGCCAAGCATGAACATGTCCTGCAGCTGGACCATCGCCAGCGAAGCCGGGCTCTCGTAGATCTGCCTGATGATATCGAGGGCTTCTGTCTCTGCGAGTTTCTGGAGTTTGTTCCCGGCTTCCGCGTCTCTGCCAAAACCATCTGCCCCATGCGCATCACCCGCACTTGCGCCTGTATACGAGCTGCCTGAATGCGTGCTTCCTGCATACAAATTGCTCTGATGTGTGCTGCCTGCATCCACGCTGCTCGGGTGGATTGTGCTTGCGTGTATTGCCATCAGGTATTTCGCGAGCTCTTCCGACGTTAGTTTGGTGAAGTCATGCGGAAGGTGTCTGGCGACTTCTTCTGAAAGGTATCTGGCGGCTTCGTATGGAGGGAGTTTGGCGAGCTTGTCCGGGATGACTTTCTCCAGAACGAACCCGATGAGGGTGTCGTTGTCGTGAGTCCCTGTGTAGAAGGCTCTGCGGGCGGCTGCTTCCGGCTCCAGTGCCAGCATCTCTGCTGCTGTGAACTGCCAGATGTCCATGCCCGGCAGGCCGGACAGTTTGAGCAGGTTCTTGACGCCTGCGTCGAGGAAGCCGAGGTCTTCTGCGAGCACTTTCATGCCGAGGCCTTCGTCCGCGAGCATTTTCCTGATCGCTCTGAAGAACCCGATGCCCGCGCTGTGCTGCCACACGCCCTGAAGCGGTTTCTCCCCGTAAGGGATCGCGTAGTACTCGGAGAGTCCTCTGAAGTGGTCGAGTCTCAGGATGTCATATCTCTCCGCGCACTGCTTGAGTCTCCTGAGCCACCATCCGTAATCGTCGTCGCGGAGTTTGTCCCAGTCGTACAACGGGTTGCCCCAGTCCTGACCGTCTTTGCTGAACGCGTCAGGCGGTACTCCTGCGTGGACTTTGAGCCTGCCGTCCTCGTCCAGGCGGAACACTTCCTTGTTTGCCCAGACATCCGCGCTGTTCTCTGCCATATACATCGGCAGATCTCCCATCATGCGGATGCCGAGACCGTTCGCGTATTCCTTGAGGTCCTTCCACTGTTCGTGGAAATAGTACTGATCCCTGAACAGCTTGTCGATCTCCTCCGCATGATCCGCCGAGAGTTTGTCGAGCAGTTCCGCCGGGTCTCCGTCTCTGTACTCTTCCGGCCAAACGTGCCAGCTCTTCCTGCGATGCATCTTGCTCAGCACCGTAAACGCAGCGTACTCTGTCAGCCAGTCATGGTTCTCACGGCAAAAGCTCTCATATCCGCTGTCGTCCGGCAGTTCGTCGCGATTGATGAATGCAGGGTTGCCGGCAAAAGCAGCGTAGCTGCTGTACGGTGACCCGCCAAGTCCCGCAGGGTTGAGCGGCAGCACCTGCCAAACCTTCATGCCCGCGTCGGACAGATAATCCGCGAACTCTTTCGCCGGTGTTCCCAGAACGCCTTTGCCCAGAGAGCTGATGTGGCATATCACGCCTGCAGCCCTTCCGAGGTCTTCTCTCAACGGCTCCTCGTCCATGATGCAGATGACCATAGCGGACAGTCTCTCCATGTGGATGACTTCACCCAGGCCTTCCCTGCCGACCTTGACCTCTTCGGAAGTCAGCAGTTCCAGAGCGTATCCTCCGGCTGTCTCAGCACACTTCCTCAGATCGACATCGACCGGTCCATAGCTCCTGTTTGCCAGGACCAGGACCCTCTCGCCTCTGCCGCCGCGTTCGCAGCGTACGAATGCAAACACATCATCACTGATGCCTTCCCTGCCGGAAAGCATCACTACATCACCGTGTTTGAGCACAGGGTGTTCGTCATAGATCAGGCCAAGCATCCTGTAATGATACCCGAGGTCGAGATTCTCGAATCCCCAAGGATATCCGTTCCTGTTCAGCGGATCGACTCCGCCGGTCAGGCCGACCTCATCTCCGTAATAGATGCAAGGAACACCCGGAAGCGCGTACTGCAGCACGGAGAGCAGTCTCACCTTGCGGACCGCCGACGGATAGTCCTCCTCAGCAGCCATCGCGGTAATGATCCTCTCCCTGTCATGACTTCCTATGAGGTTGAGCCCCGCATAGAAGTTCGCCTCTGGGTAGTTCTCTTTGAGACTCAGCAGCATCTCTCCTGCCTGCCCCGACGAGATCGTATAATTGACATAATCAAGGAGCAGCGATCTGAGCGGATAATTCATCACTCCGTCCAGCTCGTCTCCCATGAAATATTTGCGCCGTTCGCCGTAGCTGATCTTATTGCTGGCATCCTCCCAGACCTCTCCGATGAGAAGCCCTTCAGGGTCGATGCTGCGGATCCGCTCTCTTGCTTCCTGAATAAAGGAATCCGGCAGCTCATCCGCCACATCCAGCCTCCAGCCTGACGCGCCGGCTTTCATCCAGTGCGATACCGCGCCTTCCTCACCGAGGATCAGCTCCCTGAATCCCGGATCATTCTCTTCGACTTCCGGCAGATCCTCAACGCCCCACCAGCATTTGTAACCGCTTGGCTCGTTCTTATCGAACCGGAACCAGCTCCTGTACGGAGAGTCCTTATGCTTGTAGGCTCCGAGATTGCCGTCCGCCTCGTAATTGCCGTACATATCGAAGTATTTGCTGTCCGCGCCGGTATGGCTGAAAACTCCGTCGAGGATCAACCGGATCCCGCGTTTACGGGCTTCCGCTGCCAGATGCGCAAAATCTTCTTCCGTTCCGAGCGACGGATCGATTTTCATGTAGTCCGCCGTATCGTAATGGTGATTGGACGTCGACTCAAACACCGGGTTGAGATAGATCCCGGTCACACCAAGCGACTTGAGGTAATCGAGTTTGTCTTCGATGCCCCTCAGACTTCCGCCGTAAATCGGCCAGTCCGTGACTTTGTTCTGCTCGTCGCGGATATAATAAGCCGGCCTGTTCCAATCTTCCTGCAGGATGCGGTTCTCACCCGGTCTGCTGTTGACCTCTCTGACGGATGCCTCGACACGCTCTTTCCAGTTCTTATCGCGCGCAAAACGGTCCGGGAATACCTGGTAGATGATCCCGTCCGTATACCACGACGGCACATCCGCAGGTTTGTATACGGTGATCTGGAACGGTGCAGGGGTATCTCCGGTAAACTCGTGCTCGTGATAAACTCTTCCCTCTCCACCGGTCCTCCCGTCATTATTGCCGTAATAGATGTAACCGCGGTCATCGTCGCTGCCAACCTGTATCGCAAACGCGTACCACAGCAGGCATCCGGTCTTCGGCGCGTTGATCACAGCAGAATACATCCCGTCTCCGACCGACTTCATATCGATCATCGACGGCATGCCTGCCTCGTCACGCCACAGCATCAGGCTGACATTCTCAGGATACAGCCCATTAATCTCAATAAAAAGTTCGATCGCTGTACCAACTGGTACAGCGCCGAACGGTTTCCTGTATTTCTCTTGTCTTGAATCGTGTATTATTCTCATTATCCTACTTTCCCAGGAGTCCTGCGTACAGCTTGCGGTATTCTTCTGCGGATTCTTCCCAGCCGAAATGCTTAGCCATAGCATTCGCCTGGAGAGTCTTCCATGTATCCTTGTGTTCATACCACAGTTCTACAGCAAGCTCGATGGCTTTCCTCAGTCCGTTGACATCGAAGTCTTTGAACGAGAATCCATTCGCATTCTCTCCTGCGTCCCAATATCCGTCTACCGTATCCTTGAGTCCGCCTGTCTCTCTGACGAGCGGCAGTGTGCCGTATCTCATGGAGATCATCTGAGCAAGGCCGCATGGCTCGAACTCGGATGGCATCAGGAATACATCCGCGCCGGCGTAGAAACGTCTCGACATCGCTTCGTTGAAGGTGATCCTTGCAGCGAAACTGTCCTGATGTTCATACGCAAATCTGCCGATCGCGTTCTCAAATCTGAAGTCTCCCGTTCCGAGGATAGCGACCTGCAGATCGCCGCGCTTGGCGAGTTCAGGAAGGAGCTCTGTGAGGAGATTTGCGCCTTTCTGCTGTGTAAGCCTGCTGACCATAGCGAACAGCGGAACATCAGGATCTTCCTTCAGTCCGAGTTCTCTCTGGAGAGCGAGCTTGTCCTCGACCTTCTTGCCCAGATCATTCGCAGAGTAGTTCACGAAGATATTTTGGTCGGTCTTAGGATCGTAGTTGCGGCGGTCAATACCGTTGATGATACCGTAGAGTTTGTACTTCCTGGATCTGAACAGACCGTCCAGACCTTCTCCGTATTGCTCTGTGCAGATCTCTTCAGCATATGTCGGGCTTACAGTAGTGACTGCATCTGAATAGATGACAGCACCCTGCATGAAGTTGACCGCGTTCCTGGTCTCCAGCTGGCCTTCGGCCGGGGTCTTGTGCAGACCAAGTACATCTCCAATCATGTACTTGTCATACATGCCCTGGAATTTGAGGTTGTGGATCGTAAATACGGTCTTGATGCGGTCAAAACGTCCGTCCCCCCTGTACAGCTCACGCAGGAACACCGGTACAAGAGCGGTGTGCCAGTCGTTGCAGTGAAGGATGTCCGGCGCATAATTCTTGCTGATATGCTTGATACTCTCAAGCACAGCAGCTGAGAAGAACGCGACTCTCTCGCCGTCATCATGCTCTCCGTAAACACTGCCTCTCCTGAAGTAATACTCGTTGTCGAGGAAGTAGTAAACTACGTTGGCTTTGCGGAGTGTGTACAGTCCGCAATACTGCCTTCTCCATCCGAGCGGTACTTCATAGCTGTCGACGAATCTCATCTTCTTCCGGTATTCTTCCGGAATCGTATTGAGCAGCGGCAGAATGACTCTCGCATCAAAATTGTCATTCTTGATATATGCAGGCAAAGAACCTGCTACATCGCCGAGTCCGCCCGTCTTGATGAACGGGGTGGCTTCGAACGCGGCGAATAACACTCTGGTCTTGTCACCCATGGGACCCTCCTAGATGGTCTTTTCTTTTCCAATGATGATAGGGTCACCGTCACCGCCGTAGATCTTGATGCCTTCGTTGATCGTGACATACTTGTCGCAGATAACGTTGTCAAGAACTGCGCCTTCTCCGATCTCGCCGTGCATCATGATCACGCTGTTCTTGACGACAGCATTTTTACCGATGTTGACGGTACGGAATATGATGCTGTTCTCAACGCGGCCTTCGATCCTGCAGCCTGCAGAGATAACGGAGTTCCTTACATCGGAACCCGGGAGGAAGAGTGCCGGAGCTTCGTCCTGTGTCTTAGTGAAGATCAGTCTCTCCGGATTGCAGAAAACTTCGTTACGGATATCATAGTCAGTCATCGCCTGGTTGACCTTGAGCAGATCAGCAGCATTGTAGATCTTGCCGAGATATCCCTTGAATTCGAAGGTTCCGATATCGATCGTATCCAGATTGTCTCTGAGGATATCGATCATATCCATGTGATCCAGTGCGCCGAACCAGTCGATGAAGTCTTCCATGTAGTCTCTGTCGATGATGAAGCAGTCTGCAAAGTAGTTGGACCATCCGAAGCCTTCTCTTGCGATGGATGTTACTTTGCCGTCTTCGTCAGTTTCCAGGAAATATCCATGGTGATTCTCTCCCCTAGGTACCTTCTTGAATACCATAGTGATCGGGTCTGATGATTCGCTGTGCTGTTTGATCAGTGGTTCAAAATCGATGTTCCATACATCGCTGCTGCCCATGCAGATGACGAAATCTGCGTCATCTCTCTCGAAGAACTTCCTGTTCTTGACGATATCTCTCAGGAGGAATCTGCTTCCTTCTGACTTCAGGCCATATACCGAGCCCGGCATCAGGAACAGGCCGCCTGTCTTACGTCCCAGGGACCATGGGTTGCCGATACCGATGTGGTCGATCAGCGATCCTGAATTGTAAGGAGCGATGATTCCTACGGTCGTGATACCCGAGTTGACCAGGTTGGAAAGTGCAAAGTCGATAAGTCTGTATCTGCCGCCGTATGGGATCGACGCCATTGTCCTGTCCTTGGTGAGTTCGCCGAGACTGGAGCTGTCGTAATTAGCGGAAATCAATCCAATAGTCTTCATTTCTTACGCCTCCTTATCCTTAAACTGTCAGTCTGGCATTGCCGTGGACTATAACTTCTCCGTCTTCACTGCCGACAACTGCATTATCTTCAACGATAGTACCTTCGTTGATGATCGCTTTGGTGATGCGGCAGTTCCTGCCGATCCATGCGTTCGGCAGAACGATCGAATCTTCGATAACTGTTCCGTCACCGATCACCGCACCGGATCCGATGATCGAGTGCTTGACTGTGCCGTAAACTGTGCAGCCATTGCAGATCATGGACTTGCCGATGTTAGCATTCGGTCCGAGATACTGAGGCGGATACATATTGGAGTTGGAGAATACTCTCATGTCTCTGTTGAATACATTGATGTTCTCCAGATCGTCCATCAGATCCATCTGGCTGTCATAGTAGCTCTTGACAGTTCCGACGTCTCTCCAGTAACCCTCGAACCTGTAGACGTGCAGGCTCTGGCCTTCTGCGAGCATCTTAGGAATGATATCCTTACCGAAGTCATGGCTGGATTCTTTATCAGCATGGTCTTCAAGAAGAGCTTTGCGGAGCGCCTTCCATGAGAAGATATAGATACCCATCGAAGCGAGATTGCTGTCCGGTTCTTTCGGCTTCTCGGAGAACTTCACGATCCTGCCCTCTTCGTCAGCGGTCATGATACCGAATCTGCTGGCTTCTTCCCAAGGGACCTCGATGACAGATACTGTAAGGTCTGCATTATTATCTGTATGCGCCTTCAGCATCTTCTTGTAGTCCATCTTGTAGATATGGTCGCCGGAAAGGATCAGTACATTCTCAGGATCATACATGTCTATGAAGTCGATGTTGTGGTAGATCGCGTCTGCGGTTCCTTCATACCACTCACCGCCGGTCTCCCCGGCATACGGAGGCAGGATATGTACTCCTCCATCATTGACAGCCATGTCCCAGGACTCTCCTGTGCCGACGTATTTGTTCAGCACCAGCGGTTTGTACTGTACCAGGATACCTACCGTATCGATCCCCGAATTCTTACAGTTCGATAGACCGAAGTCGATGATCCTGTACTTGCCGCCGAATGAAACGGCCGGCTTGGCGATGCTCGAAGTCAGGCTGCCCAGTCTGCTTCCCTGACCTCCGGCCAGGAGCATCGCAATCATTTTTTTCTTCTTCATGATCTTATGCCTCCTCATTTCTTGAAGTACTGTTTATTATCTGTCTCAATTGTACCCTAAAACAGGTATCAATAATTATTATCAACCACAAGAAGTACATTAAAGTACATGCCAGATATCCTCTGCATACTCTCTTATCGTCCTGTCACTGCTGAAGAATGCTGAATTCGCGACATTAGCGAGCGCCATCTTGTTCCATTTCGCACGGTCGCTGTACGTTCTGTCGAGTTCTTCCCATGTCTTGACGTAAGAATCGAAGTCTCCGAGTACGAAGAATTCATCATTCTGATTGAGCAGAGCATCGCGGATGCCCCAGAAGTCCTGACCGCTGCCTCTGAAGAAACCGTCGATCAGCTGATCTGTGATGCGGATCAGTCTAGGGTCGCTGTCACGAGTGATCTGTGAGGAATATCCGCCGTGTCTGTAGAAATTGTCTACCTCGTCTGACGAATAACCGAAGATAAACATGTTGTCGTCACCGACGAGCTGATTGATCTCGACATTCGCTCCGTCCATCGTTCCGAGTGTGACTGCGCCGTTCATCATGAATTTCATGTTGCCGGTGCCGCTGGCTTCCTTGCCGGCTGTCGAGATCTGCTCACTGACATCAGCTGCAGGATAGATCAGCTGTGCATTCGAGACGCAGAAGTTCTCGATGTATACGACCTTGATCTTCTTGCTGACGACAGGATCAGAGTTGACAATGTCCGCAAGGCTGTTGATGAACTTGATGACTTCCTTGGCGAACACATATCCCTGAGCAGCTTTGCCCGCGAAGATGAATGTGTAGTTGTTGATAGGCAGATCAGGGTTCTCCTTGAGTCTGTTGTACAGATCCAGGATCTTGAACGCGTTGAGCAGCTGTCTCTTGTACGCGTGGATCCTCTTGACCTGGACATCGAATATGGAATCAGGATCGACATCGATCTCCATATTCTTCCTGATGTACTCAGCAAGTCTGAGCTTGTTCTGCCTCTTGGCATCAGCAAACTCGCTCAGGAATACAGGGTCATCCATGTAATCGTTGAGCATATTGAGTCTGGAGAGATCGCTCTGCCACTTGTTGCCGATCGTCTTGTTGAACAATGCGGTCATCGGAGGATTTGCCTGGATCAGGAATCTCCTGTGGCTGATGCCGTTGGTCTTGTTATTGAATTTATTAGGATTGAGTTCGTAGAACTTCTTGAAAACGGTCTTGGTCAGGATATCGCTGTGAAGAGCCGATACGCCGTTGACTGAGTGGCTGCCGATGACGGAAAGATTTGCCATCTTGACTTCGCCGTCCCACAGAGCGGATGTCTCTCTCGAGAGTTCCTGCCAGTCAGGCGCCTCGATAGGCAGGCTCTTCTGCCAGCGTCTGTTGATCTCGTCGATGATCATGTAGATCCTCGGAAGCAGTTCCTGGAACTGCGGGATCTGCCACTTCTCGAGCGCTTCCGGAAGTACTGTATGGTTGGTGAAGGAAATGGTGTTCCTGGTGATCTGCCATGCGTCCTTCCACTCCAGACCTTCTTCGTCCATCAGAACTCTCATGAGTTCAGGGATGCACATCGTCGGATGTGTATCATTGATATGGATCTGTACTCTCTCAGGGAGCTTCTCCCACTCTGTTCCGTATTTCGACTTGTATTCGCGGATGATCATTCCGATACCCGCAGCGACCAGGAAGTACTCCTGTCTGAGTCTCAGCTTCTTGCCGATACCCTGTCTGTCATCCGGATACAGAATGCTGGTGAGAGCTTCGATCTCACTTCTTTCCTTCATAGCAAGGCTGTAATTGCCGGCATTGAACGCATCCATGTCGATGGTGTCGTGTACAGGCTGAGCGTCCCACAGGTGGAGTGTGTTGATCGTCGTTCCGCCAAAACCGAGGATCGGCACTTCGTATGGCACCGCCCTGATCGTGGTGTAATCGACATGCTCGTATTCCATCACGCCGTCTTTGTACTGTCTGTCGACATGTCCTCCGAATCTTACGATCACGGATTCATAAGGAAGCGGTCTTTCCCAGAGATAGCCCTCGTCAAGCCATGCGTCCGGCAGCTCGATCTGATATCCGTTCTCGATCTTCTGCTTGAAGAGACCGAACTTATATCTGAGGCCCATTCCGTCGCCCTTGATCCCCAGCGCTGCCATCGAATCGATGAAGCACGCTGCCAGTCTTCCGAGGCCGCCGTTGCCGAGGCCCGGATCCGGCTCGACCGCACAAAGGGTCTCCAGGTCTGTTCCGAATGACTTGAGGGCTTCGTCAGCCTGATCTCTGATGCCCAGATTGATGAGGTAGTTCTCCATCAGTTTGCCGATCAGGAACTCCATGGAGAAGTAATATACTTTCTTGCCTTCCGGTGGTGCTGCAGGATCTGTAACAGCTGATCTGCGGACCGCTGCCTCGCGGTTGACCAGTCTTACGAGTACTGCGAACTTGTCTCTGTCGTTGAGCTTCTCCGGATGTCTCTCGAATAACTCTTCAGCTATACTTGCAAATTCTCTCTTGAAACTTTCTGTTGTTTTGATCATATAATCTCGTTTATCCCTTCTGTTAGTTATATTGTATCTATCTCTTCTTGCGGAAAATCGCGCCTCCTACCACCGGCAGTTTGACGGTGATCGAGTACGGCATTCCGTGTGCAGGTTTCTTCTTCGCTCTGACCTGCCTTGTATTGACTCTGTTGCTGCCTGCGTATTTCGCAGCGTCAGAGTTGAAGATCTCTTTGTAAAATCCCTTCTCAGGAACTCCTATCGTGAATTCATCAAAGGCTACGACTGCCGTGTTCAGAGCTACTACCAGCAGCTCGTCTTCGGAGCCGTCCTTCGCTGCCCCATGACTCATCCTCGTATATGTATAGATGTTCTGCGCAGCATTGTCGGCATCGATCCACTTGAATCCTTCCCAGGAATTATCATCGGCCCAGAGTGCAGGATGCTCCAGATATACTGCGTTCAGATCGTGGATGTACTTCTGATACTTCGCGTGATTGTCGTATCCGAGCAGGAACCACTCGAGCTGCTCGTATTCGCGCCACTCGATGAACTGTCCGATCTCATAGCCCATGAAATTGAGCTTCTTGCCCGGATGTGTCATCTGATACAGCGCCAGCAGCCTGATCCCCGCAAACTGTCTCCAGATATCGCCCGGCATCCTGCCGATCAGCGAGAGTTTGCCATGCACGACTTCATCGTGCGACAGTGGCAGGATATAGTTCTCGCTGTACGCGTAAGTCATGGAGAAAGTCAGTTTGTTATGACCGGTGCTCCTGTATGGGAAGTCATACTTCATGTATTCGAGCGTATCGTTCATCCAGCCCATGTTCCACTTGTAGTGGAATCCCAGGCCGCCATCTTCAGGCGGTTTGGTCACCATCGGCCACGCAGAGCTCTCTTCCGCTACGGTGAAAACGCCCTTGAATGACGTTCCGACCATGTAGTTGAACTCCCTCAGGAAATCGATAGCGTCCAGGTCAGCGTCTCCGCCTTCCTTGTTGGTCCTCTTAGCCGATGGATCCGTGACACCGAAGTTCAGGTACAGCATGCTGCTGACTCCGTCCACTCTGATACCGTCAATGTGATATTCATCGAGCCAGTACATAGCGTTGGACAGGAGGAAACTCCTGACCTGCGTCCTGCCGAAGTCGAATTTGTATGTACCCCAGTCAGGATGGATCACGCTCTCATAGAGCTTGCCTCCGTTGAAGTTGGCAAGTCCCTGTTCGTCCGGACAGAGATGTCCCGGCACCCAGTCGATGATCACGCCAATACCGTCCCTGTGGCAGGCATCGATAAAGTATTTGAAGTCTTTCGGCGTTCCGTATCTCGCTGTCGGGGCATAGTAACCTGTGACCTGATAGCCCCAGGACGCGTCGAGCGGATGCTCCATCACAGGCAGCAGTTCGATATGCGTATATCCCATGTCCTTGACATATGGGATCAGCTCGTCTGCACATTCCCTGTAATTATAGAATCCGTCCTCGCCCGGATGTCTCTTCCAGGAGCCGAGATGCACTTCGTAGATATTCATCGGAGAAGTGAACGAGTCCGTCTGCTCTCTCCTGCTGATCCACTCCGCGTCATTCCACCTGTATGAGATATCTCTGATCACAGATGCGGTCCCCGGTCTTCTCTCCGCTCCGAACGCGAACGGATCGGCCTTGAGCACATGCTCGCCTGACAGGAACTCTATGTCGTATTTGTATCTGTCACCGACGCCGGCTCCCTCAACGAAGCCGGTATAGATACCGGTATCTCCTATGCACTCCAGCACGAACTCCTCATCCGACGGATTCCAAGCATTGAAATCACCCGTGACCCTGACCTCCTTCACATCAGGTGCCCAGACAGTGAACTGGACTCCGCCGTTGGTTATATGCGCACCAAAAGTCCGGTAGGCGTGATAGCACTTGCCGGTATTGTACAGATAGATCAGCTCATTGCTGAGCTTCTCCCTAATTGGATTGGTCTGATATTGTTTCATATGCAAATAATACCACATATTGTGGCCTGATTGGAAATTTTAATGGATGAACTTAGGATTGTTGTTTAATTCACACTATTGAAAAGCCCCGCCGGTCCATCCGGCAGGGCTAATGTCTCCTCATATTACGATATTACGGCTGTTTTAGAGCAGTTTGAGTATCCTGACGATATTATGGCCGCCTGAGAACTCATATGTGACTTCGTCCATGGATTTCTTGACCATGAAGATCCCAAGTCCGCCGATCTCCCTCTCCTCGGCTGGCATTGTCACATCAGGATCCTCTTTCGCCAGCGGATCGTAAGGGATCCCTGAATCCTCGAAGGTGATCTCTACCGCCTTCGGATCCTCCAGGTGTCTGATCCTGATAACGGCTTCGCCTGTACCCGGTTCATAGGCGTACTTGGCGATATTAGTGTACAGTTCTTCGGCCGCGATCTCGATCATCATCTGGGTTTTCATGTCACAGCCAACCGATTCGAGTTCAGTGTCGACGAACTCGAGCACATCAGGCAGATTTGATACCTCTGCCTGTACCGTAAGAGTTGTATACGCGTCTGCGCAGTTTCTCATGGCTGTATCTCCAAAATGCAATGATCAGATAGCAAGAGAATCGACTTTGTCCAGCAGCGATATGAGTTCGCCTTTCCACAGCTCGATCTCTGCCTTGCCGTCTTCCGTCTCAAGGCCTTTGCGTCTTATGGAACGGCGGATGAGTCTGGTGTATCCCACGATCTTCGCCTTGTCCTCGATGCCCTTGATGACATCCGGATCATCGGTGCCCGCGTATGCCTTGAGGACCTTGTCCCAGAACTTTGCAGCTGTTTCGTAGTCAAATCCCTGGAATTCGAGGATCTTGTTATGATCGTATTCACTGAATCCTATGAACGCGTTGAACATCGATCCGAGCTCGAACACCGGATCTCCGACCGCAAGTGTATCCATGTCGATCAGCAGGACTTCTTCATCCGTAAGTTCGACGTTCTTGGTATGATAATCTCCGTGGATCATATGGTCATTGTGCGGTACTGCTTCGACCAGCGCACGGAGCTTGCTGCCTTCCTCTTCCGGCAGATATTCACTGGTAAACTTCGCCCAATCGAGTGCTGTCTCCTTCATGTCAGGGAGTTTGCCCTCCGGAACGACAGTGCTGTGGATCTTCCTCAGCAGATCAACATACTCGTTGACACACCAGTCGAGTTTGTCCGGTTCTGTTGCGAGGATCGTGGAGAAGGATCTGGCGTTGAGCAGCTCAAATACGGAACCATAGGTGTCACCGACTCTGACGACATCGTACGAAATTGCCGTAGGTATGCCGAGGATCAGCGCGAGTTTGGCCACTTCGCGCTCATGTTCGATCTCTTCAAGTGCGTCAGAATTATTGAATACTTTGACTACGTTGTCCTTGTCGATACGGTAGATGGTCCCGTTCGCTCCTTTGCCGATCACTTCGCAGCCCTCAATGGACACTTCCTTATATGCTCTGTGGATTTCCATCATCTGTGTGAATCCGGTCATATCGAAGATATCGTATACCTCCGGGCTGACATTGATGATGGTGAGCTGTTCATGATCCTTGCGCAGCTGAAGTATAGCCCTCAGTCCTGCGCTCGAGATGTATTCGAGATCCTGGGCATCCAGGATCACCGGCGTGTCTCTGTCATCTCCCGCACGGCTCAGAAGGTCCTTCTTGACTTCCTCTGCATTACCGGAATCGATGCGTCCGGTCAGTTCTATTTTGATTGCATCACTCATGGTTACGGTTACTCTTTCTGTACTGCGACAACTGCTGTCCTGCCCATCCTCTGCATACGAAAACCCTCCGGAAGCGTCAGCAATCGGAAGGTCTTGTCGCATCAGAATCCTCTGATGCAGCAGATCATTCTATTGTGAGGATATCGGTGAATCCTGTGACTTCAAAGATCTCTTTGACGATATCGTTAACGCCCCTGACGATCATCTCACCCTGATTGTTCATCATTCTCTGCGCTCTGAGCAGAACTCTGAGTCCGGCAGATGAAATATACTCAAGGTCACTGAAATCGATCGTGAGTTTCGTCACGCCCTGAAGGCCGTCTTCAAGTTCGCGTTCGAGTTCCGGAGCTGTGGTCGTGTCCAGCCTTCCTGATACCTTGACCAGGAAATCACCGTCGTTTCTGGTTTTCTCGATTGTCATGTGACTGTCCCCTTATTACTGTTCCCAAGTTCCCAAAGCCTTGCTGAGGTGGACTATGAAGTCCTGCACGTTGGTGATGATGCCCTTCGCGCTTAGGCTGCCTCTGTCAGCCAGTTTGTTGACTGTGAATTCTGAGATGTCTACACAGTAGAAGTATACCTGTCTTACCGTGCCGTCTTCAAGTACTCTGTATGAAGGTGTCATGTTGCCCACAGCGATGGAATGCAGCATCGTTGCCATGCAGATCACTGTTGTGGCACCTCTGACTTCATCACGCATCCTGTCCTGTGCTTCATATACATCGCCGAAAACAGGAGGCAGCGGGCCGTCATCTCTGATCGATCCGCCGAGTACGTACGGAATGCCCATCTTCTCACACGCGTAGATGATACCGTTGTCGACGTGCTCTTCCTCGAGGAATTTCGCGACTGTCCCGTGATATCTCACGCGGTTGATCGTCTCAAGGTGATTGTAATGTCCGTTGTGGACGCTTTCCTGTGTATAGATGTTCTGTCCGAGAGCGGTCTTGAGATATGCTCCTTCGAGGTCGTGCGCAGCGAGCGCGTTGCCCGCGAGCAGAGCGTGTACATAACCGCCTTCAACGATCCCCTGAAAAGCTCTTCGCGCGTCGTGGTCGAACGCGAACGCAGGTCCCATGACCCAGACGATCTTGCCATGGTCCTTCTCGTATCTGAGAACTTCATACAGTTCGTCGTAATCTACCGAGAACGCGGTTTCTCTGGATCTTGAAGTCCTGAACGCGAAAACGTCTTTCTCTATTGCCTTGCCTTCCGAGAAACCGTACGGATATACGTAGATACCGTCTTCGCCGTTCTCGGTCCTGCCGACCGCTACCATGTCGCCCTTGTTCAGGTTGCGGAACTCCACTACGTGGATCTTGCCGTCTCTGAGTACCGGAACACAGTCCATTCGGCTCTCCTCTGCCAGGAGCCACTTCCCGTCTACCTTGAAGTATTCAGGGAAGATGCTCATCGCGTGGAAGTTCTCCGGTGCAACGCCGTCAAATGGTGCAGGTTCGAAAACAGCATCAGGTGCTTCAACGAATCCTGCTTCAGTAAAATCAGGCGCAGTGTATTCTCTGAGTTTCATTTCAGCTTATACCTCCGTTGTCAACGCTGATCAGTTGCTGCTAGGATGCGGCATATACGCGTACAGATTCATTGCCAGCGCATTGATCGGCATTGTCTGCAGCCAGATCTTGCCCGGACCTGTAACGACTGTATTGAACAGGCCTTCGCCTCCCAGGACCACATTGGTAAAGCCCTTGACTGTCTGGATATCCATCGTACATGTTGCTTCCATCGCTGCGACATAACCGCTGTCAACGATGAGCTGTTCTCCTGCCTCCAGGACTCTCTCCTGCACTGCTCCGTCGATCTCGAGCCATGCATAGCCGGAGCCCGAATACTTCTGCATCAGGAATCCTTCACCGCCGAAGAATCCTGTAGCTGCTCTGCGCTGCAGATAGATGTCCATGTTGACGCCTTCTGTAGCTGCCAGGAAAGATGTCTTCTGTGCAATGATCGGTGTCTCACTTATATTGAATGCAAGGATATCTCCCGGGCAGTGTTTCGCGAGAGTGAGCTCGCCTGCTTCGTTCGCTGTGTAGTGATTGAGCGCCAGAGATTCCCCGATGATCGCTTTCTTGAACATACCGCCGAGTCCGCCTGTCTTGGTCTCCATCACGATCCCCGGAGTCATCCACGCCATAGCTCCGCTCTGGCATTTGATAGCCTCGCCTTCATTCATGTGGAGAGTGAGAACCGTAAACGGCTGATTCTTGATCTCGTATTTCATTTCAATTCCTCCTTACGCAGTTTCCCGCTTTATATCAGTACTGACAATATTATAACAACAAAAAGAACCCACCACAATCCATTGAGGTGGATTCATTGTGCTATCAGCAGGCTGTCATATGTGCTAACTCAAACGGTTTCGAGCAGCACGTCTATCTCTCCTCCGCAGACCATCCCGTCTTCATCGGCGCACGCCTTCATACCGACGTGTCTGACCTGTGTCCCTGTGTATCCGGCCTGCAGCAGTTCAGCAGCATATGCCATGATCTCGCCTTCTGCTGACCCTCCGCCTATCGTACCGATTATGGATCCGTCCTTCCTGACGAGCATCCTTGACCCGACACCCCTCGGCGAGGAACCTCTCCTCAGGATGATCGTCGCCATCATCATCGGTTCGCGGTCATCGTCCATGATCGCTTTCATCACTTCCCGCGTGAAGCCGAAATTCCTTCTCCTGCGGTTCTTGACCTCGATGATCTCCCCGACGATCGCCACTGCGATCTCTTCCGGTGTCTCCGCGCCTATATTGAGGCCGACCGGTGTATAGATGCTGTCGATGAGTTCCTCAGACAAGCCCTCCTTGAGGAGCGACTCTTTGACAAACCGTGCATGTCTCCGGCTTCCTATCATGCCGACATAAGCGTGCCTCTTGCGCAGCGCTCCTCCGACGCAATCCTTGTCGTACCGGTGTCCTCTGGTCACGATGACGAAGAATGTATCGTCGCTGCCTTCTATCTCCTTAAAAGCCTCGGCAAAAGACTTGCAGAGCACTCTGTCCGCCCCGCGCTTCCTCGCGTTCTCGCAGAATTCCTCGCGGTCGTCGACGACAGTGACATACATGCCAAGCATTTTGGTGATGGTGATGATCGGCATCGACAGATGGCCCGCGCCGCAAATCACGACATGTTTCTCATTGCCGAGAAGTTCGACGAACACATTCTGCCCGTCAACTGTGACGATGCCGCTGTCTTTCACCGCGGTCACCTCAGGTTCATGTGTCCTGAGGAAGCCTTCCGCCGCGCTGTTCCATGTCATCTTACCATCAACGATCAACGCTTTCTCTCCGGTCATCTCGCCGCTGATCACTGTAGCGATCAGAGTCTCAGCGTTGTTGTTGGCATCGCTGATCGCATCGTACAGATCCATGACCGGCATATCATGCATAGCTCTCATAATTCCTCCGAGTACTCTTCATCGAACGTGTTCTGATCACCCAAGCAGTTCGTCAAGTGTGACGCCGATGATATCCTCGACCCCGTGTATATACTGCATGGTAGCGCTCATGACCGACTTCATCAGAGCAGCGCCTTCTTCCGTCATTCCCGGTTTGGCGAGCAGGTATTCCACCCTCTTCTCGATCCCAACGTACTGGTCTTCTCTTACCACCCTGTCGGCGAGGCACAGGACGTCCTGCTCATCGATATCGTCCAGGCTGCCAAAAGGATGGTTCATATGATACCTGACGAGTTCAGCTTCCTGCGGATATCCTCTTTCTATAAGAAATTCCGCGCCGACATCCGCATGTCTGTCTGCTGTACGCGCGACATCATGAACTCTGGCCGCACCTTCGATCAGCTCCAGGTCCAGATTCCGACCTGCAGCATTGAGCGCCCTGCCGATCGTGACTGCGACTTCTGTCACAGCGTCGCAATGTTTCCGGACATGTTCGGGCGTTCTGTATTCATCAAACATTTTTTCCTGAATGGCTTTATCGATCATAACTTGCCTCATCTGAATACGATCTTCTTCTTGCTATTATACACTTTCTCGAAGCAGTCCATTTCACTTTCTGTAACTTTCACGGATATCCCCGCCTTATCCAGAATACCGCGGAGCTTGCTGCTGACCGATGCGGTATCCGGCATATCGCCCGGGAAGTGTTTGAGGCAAATGCTGATCTCACGATCATGCCTCTCGCACTCGAAATCAATGACTGCCGGCTCTCTGAAAATGATCTCCTCGAGGTCTCTTATGAACACGGAACTGCTCCATCGAGGTTCATCCTCTCCGACAGGCGGAATGCTGTTTGAGATCCTGCCTCTCGGTCCGATCAGCCTCGGAAGAGGACTTCCGCACGCGCATACGCTGCGGTCGATCCTGCCGATGTCACCGGTCCTGTACCTCAGCAGAGGCATTGCCTGATGATGGAAAGTCGTAACAGCGAGTTCGCCGTACCCGTCTTCATCTGGATCGATCACTTCAAAATAGTGATCGCTGTGCCTCAGATGATACCCCATATCCGCGCAGCACTCGCATCCGCCCGCAATGCACAGTTCAGTCATGCCGAAATGCCGGAATACCCGCGACCCCCACACTCTCCTGAGGCGGTCACAGATCGCATCAGGGACATCATCCGCACTCAGCAGGACCTCCCGGATCTGCACTAGGCCATCGCCTTCCGCGGTCTCCCGTGCCTGCAGTTCGCAGTACCTCGCAAGCGCTGCCATCTGGACCGGGATCCCTGTGATAACGTCCGGTTTCCACTCCCGGACTTTCTCATACGCATCCCGGATATCGGAGACAGGTCCGTAGATGCAGGTTTCCGCACCCAGCTGATCCATCGAATGCTTGACGACATCACCGATGCTCCCCTGCGTACCGCCTGACATCATTACGATCATGCGGTCTCCTTCATGCATGAAGGTCGTATATGCCACAGTAATGAATTTCAGGGATCTCATCAGGTCGCTGCCTGTGAAAGCGAGCCTCTTGCTGCCTCCTGTCGTGCCTGTCGTCGGAACTGTCACCATCCTTGTGACTTCTCCCGGACTGATGCACAGGAGGCTGTTCTCATGTCCCGCGAGGTCGGATTCCGAGGTCAGCGGGAGTTTGCGGAAATCATCGACTGTTCGTATCGAATCAGGATCGATGCCCGCCAGACGCTCCCTGTAAAATCTGCTCCGCCCAACGTAAGCGAGCAGCTTACGTATCTCCGCAAGCTGCCACTCTTCCAGCTTCTGCGCGCTGAGACTCTTCAGATCGATCCCGATATCCTGCGCGATCTTACTGTCGATCGGACTTCTTTCCATGCTCATTCTTCCATGATCTCGTCAAGTATCTCCAGCGCAGAACTGATAAAGTTCGGGCACCTCTCGAAGAAAATACCGCTTTCCATCGCTTTCTCGAGATCGCCTTCCCGAGAAAGATCGTAGTCCTCCAGCAGTTCGCGGCAGACGAGAGTGCCGTAGCGTTCCTTGAATTTCTGTTTGAATTCTGTCACTTTGGCAATCATGCGCATATTGCCTTCCGCGTCGCCCAGCTCATAGTGTCCGTAGCGCGCGCCGATAACGGCCAGTGCTCCGGACACCGCTCCGCACATCTCTCCGTCGAAAGCTCCGCCACCGAATGGCGCCATCATGCGGATCGCGGTCTCTTCATCGAGATCCAGATCCTCTGCCCAGGCGCCCATCACGACCTGTGAACAGTGTCTGAACCCGGAAACTTGTTTGATGATCTCACTTCTCTCTAATGCATTTCCCATATCTCTTCCCCCTTACCGTTCAATGTCTGGCCGGTGTCATATATTTCGCGCAGAACGGAAGCAGTTTGCCGTCTTCGTAGACATGCAGACTGCATCTGTACAGTCTCTCAAGATCGATATTCATCGCATCCTGGAATGCCATGGCTGAGATCTTGAGTGTATGTGTCCTCATCCTGCGAGTGAATTCATTGAAATCCATACTCTCGCTGCTCTGTGTCACGAGTGGTATCCCCGGATCGTATTCCGCAAACTCACCGTCGATACTGCCCGCATCATTCAGCGCATTCTCTGCTGAGCTGTCCCTGCTCCAGTGCTCTGCAACATACTGCCTGTTCCGGTCAGCAGGAGTACGCTCGCGTCTCGTGTCGTAAGCTCTGTCTGTCATCGGGATCAGCTGCCGTCTGCTGCTGACCATAAACGTAGAGTGGAACTCGCACATCGCATGATCGCACCTTGACGGGAGCAGCGCTTTCTCAGGTATCCCGGTCTGCTCACACAAATCCGCCATGAGTTCATCCAGCGTGTAGTGGTCGCCTGAGATCGCTCCCGGATACCTGCCCAGATAAGTCAGTGGCTGGAAGTGTATGCTCCTGACCGCCGGAAAGAGCTCTGCAGCTTTGCGCACGATATTTCCGATCTCGTGATCGTTGACTCCGCGCACTACTGTAGGGACCAAAGTCACTCCGATCCGGTATCTGTCGCAGTTCGTGACCGCCCGGAGTTTGGTCTCCAGCAGATCCGTCCCGCGCAGTTTCCTGTAGATCTCATCATCGCATCCGTCGAACTGCAGGAAGACGATGTCGAGTCCCGCTTCCGCCAGTCTGCTGACATATTCTTCGTCCTCTGCAAGTCTGATCCCGTTGGTGTTGATCTGCGTGTACCGGCAGCCGGCTTCCTTCGCGTATCTCACCAGCTCCGGAAGATCATCACGCATCGTCGGCTCTCCTCCGGCAAACTGGATGAGCGGACCTCTCCCCTGCACAGCGATATCTTCTATTGCCGCGCACAGTTCTTCATACGCAGGTTCAGCGGTCTGATCACCGCCATTCGCAAAGCAATAAGTGCATCTGAGGTTGCAGCGCCCGGTCACCTCGAGGATGACACAGCAGGTGTCCTGCCCATGCGTGCTCGTGCAGCTGCGGCAGTCACCGGAGCATTGACCTCTCTGTACTTCATCAAGAGGATCTTCTCTGGCGATCCAGTCCTCGAGATCTATCTTGTCTTTCCATACTCTGGTGCTGTAAACACCGTGCTCAGGGCACTCTTTGACCAGATATACCCCGTCTTCATGCCGCTCAAGCACTGCCGGCAGCCTGTTGAGACACACCGGACACATGGATGACGTATAACGGATTATCGTCCGATCAGTGTTCATGGCACTCTCCGCCGGAATGGCAGCCTGTACCGCCGATATAATCAGGGATCATCCTGAGTCTGTAAGCATTCATACAGCGTATCGCCTCTCCTGCCTTGAGCCCGCCTCCGTCATACCTCGTGATGAAGTACTGCTCAGCCAGTACTTCGAAAGGTTCCTTATTCATCGGACCGGTTATCACAGCTTCCACGTCCTCTGCACCGATCATCCGCGCAAACTCCGTATCGGAAGCTCTGCCGCGCGGGACCTCCTTCAGGATCTTCCCGGTCTCGGCATCCATCACAACCGCATGGCCGGCATCGCTGTACATCGCTGCGACCGTTCCGTTCTTCTTATCCAACAGACAGGCAACCCTGATCATCACAGTCTCCCTTCATCATTCAGTCCAAAACTCTCTTTATAGAATACAGTTACTGACAAACCGTAGCGTCCCGACACGTCGAGGATCGATGCGTCGATGATATTTGTCAGATCGATCGGATCTGCGGCAGATGTCGTATTGAGCACCACCGGCAGATCTATACACCGGCCACCCATCGCGTGAGTGATGATGATCTCGCGGTTGACACCGAGCAGATCGACTTTGCTGTAAGCACCGTCTTCCCTCTGGCCGAACAGCTTGAGGTGCGGCGTGTCATATCCGCCTTCTCTGAGCTTGTCCTGGATCTCCGCTGCCAGATCTGTGAGGTAATCATCGGCGCTGAAATCGTCGCAGCAGACCCTCGTGTAATACTGGCAGTTATACATGCTCAGCTTGCCGAACGCTGCCTCGAACTGTTCCTCTGTGACGCCAAAATCCAGTTCCGGATACTCTGTCACATGGCTGCGCAGATAGTCCGCCAGTTCCGGGATCCCTTCGCCTGTCACAGCAGATACTGTGAGCACCGGCGTGTCCGGGCATATGCTCCGGATCAGTTCCAGATATTTCGCTTTCTCTTCTTCCGTGTAGAGATCTGCTTTGTTGAGGACGATCAAATCGCCCTCCAGCAGCTGTGATCTCAGGAGATATCTCATCTCGTCAGGGAGCGCCGACTCCCCGCCTTCGACAGCTGCAGGCGATCCACTGTCTTCCATCAATTTGCTGAGCGACGCGCCTTCCGTTATGACTGTAAACGGTGCCAGCTCGCACTCGTCAGGATACAGATCTCTTAGTTTATAATATACGTGCTCGAGAGCACCTACTCCGAAGCCCGGGATATCGGACATGATCAGTTCGCATCCCTTATCGTTATAGAGCCTGCGGAGACGCTCGACCAGGTCCTCCGTTATAAAACATATGCACTCCCCGCTGATCTCTTCGGAAACGACACCTGCCGCCCTCGAATAGCAATGATCTGCCAGGCCTTTGCGGCCGAGATCGTTGGATATCATGGCGGCACTGCAGCCGTTATGATTGAGATAGTCCGTGAGGGCCATCATCGTCGTTGTCTTGCCGGATCCAAGGAATCCGCTCATTACCATAAATTTGCGCATCTATTTCTCTTCCAGTAAAGTCTCGACCTCTGCGATCTTGCTCTTCGCAAGTTCTTCCGGTACGTACGCCTGTCCGCATACCGGGCATCTGAGGACCGGATAGTTTGCCTCATGCCCGAGATATTCGAACGTCGTCTTCTTCTCGATCATCTCGACGTTGCATTTACAGCACTTCATCACGCATCCTCCCTGACTGTCATCCTGTGCAGGTATACGTTCTCTACGGTGACAGTATCCCCGCTCCGTGAGTAGACCGTCCAGATCGTGACTGCTCCGAATCTCTTGTGAGAGATGAACACATTGTCATCCTCGTCGTAGACCTTGCAGCCGGTCTCCTCTGCCTCGCAGATGATCTCATTCACCTGCTCGCGCAGGATCAGTTCGCGATCCATCCTGCGGATCAGCTCTTCCGAAATCAGTATCTCCATGCCGGTATCTTCCCCGCTGTCTTCTTCCTGCTCACTGTGAGCCAGGATCCCCCGGACCGTCCTGCGGTTGTCACGCCTCTCGCTGAGCTCCGGCGGCTGCCGTCTTGTTTCCTCTGTTCCCAGCAGCATCCCCAGCACATGTCTTGCGTCCGCGCCTCTGTATGCAAGTATATCTCTGCAGTTCGCGCAGTATGATGCTGCTATGATGTCTGTATCCGCGATATCTTCTATGCGCCGCTCTGCAAACGTATCATGCAGAGCCGGCACTGCGTTGTATATATGCCCGCCGAACCCGCAGCATGCCGGATCCGGATCATTGTTTATTATCTCATAACCTGCAGTCTCAAGCAAACCGCGTACGTTTTCCGCCATCCCCGGTTCCGAGACCGAAGAGCACGGGTCGATAACTTTGACACGCGCACCATGACCGACACCGCCCGTCTGTCCTGCAGCACCGCCGATCCCAGCCATCTCCGGATGCTCCGCTGCAAAACTGTAATATGACACTACTTTCATATCCGGATGCATATCCTTCATGTTCTCAAGACAGGACGGACATGCTGTTACGACAAGCGGTCTTCCTGCTCTCTCCCAGTCTGAGATGATACGGTCACGGACTCTTCTGTGATCAGATCTATGGCCGGCCCACTTGGCAGGGACGCCACAGCATCCGAGCAGAACAGCAGGATTCTCACTCACCTTCTGCAAAGCCTCATAGGACCGGACCGTCAGTTCCGGCATCGATGCTGACAGCTGGCAGCCCGGGAAATACAAGACGTCAGCCGGTCTGCTTTCATCGGTGATCGCAAACAGCCTCGCTTCTTCTGACTCGCAGAAATCCATATCCTGCAGCCAGTAATCGTGGAATACCGGTGACATGGCGCCGCTTTCGTAGAAGTCCGTCCTCGCTTCCTGCAGGCATTTGCCCATGTCGATGTTCTCCGGACATGCTTCCCGGCACATGTGGCACTCAGTGCAGCCCATGATCATGCGGACCGCCGTGCGCCTCGACTTATTTGGTTTGAGCGTAACGATCATCTCGTTGCAGATCTTCTTAGGATACTGCTTGTGCTTTCCCATAAGCGGGCAGACGTCATAGCACTCCGAGCAGCTGCACCTCATGCATCGGAATGCTTCCGGTGCGCCTTTGTCCGGTATCTCTTTCGCCACGGAAGTATCATAATGGAGACTGTAGTATCTCTCGTCAGCCTGCCGTTCCGGGACTTCAAGTGTTATATCTTCACGCCTTTCAGCACGGTATGTCAGCAGGAGATTGTTCATGTCTGCAGCTGCAGTCAGACCCATCTGCACCGATTCCATGAGGTCCGCGCCGGTCGAAGCGCCGCCGCGCATGATGATACCGGCACAACTGCTTCCATCCTCTCTGAAGTCTGCGCCTCCTGCTCCGGTTGCTATATATATCGCGTCCGCTTCGATTTCTGCCAGGGAACGGATCTCTGTCTCCAGGCCAAAATCGCATCGGACCGCCTTGAATTCTCTCGTTATCTCGTCATGACACCACTGTCTGTCGAGACCTTCCGGCAGCTCGCCTCCGAGCAGAGCTGTCTTCTCGAACACTCTGACCTGATAGCCATAAGAAGCCAGTCTGTAGGCACATGCAAGCCCCGACAGCCCTCCGCCAATGACAGCGATCCTGGCTGATTTCTGCGGAATATTATACCTCTCGGGATCTTTGCCCGCCATCTTGTCGACACAGACCTGCTCCAGGCTTTTAAGGTCGATGCTCTCATCGCCTGCCAGTCTGCCTCTGACACAGGTCCTCCTGCAGTATTCCGGGCATGCCCTGATAATGACAGACGGAAAGATCAGGCTGCTGCGGATGATCTTATACGCGCTGCGTATCGAGCCTCGGCGCATCAGCCTTATGAATTCTCTTACATCATATGCAAGAGGACACACCGCCGCGCATGGCGGTGGTGTGTCCCTGAAACACTTATCTGCGAATACTCCGTATTCTGCTAATTCCATTCTTTCTATCCTTCTGCCTGTGCTTCTTTCATCTCCAGGGCTTTCTCGATACAGTCGAACATATCCTCTCCGAGATAGTACTTGTCAGGCTTGAGTTCCTTGCCTGCCGCCTTAGCTTCCATAGCAGCTTTGACGTGCTCTGCTGATGCAGGCAGCTCGTAGATCCTCACTCCTACTGCGTCGCGTACGCCATTGAGGACTGCCATATGGCCGCCTGACTGGAAGAGTTCGGAGCATCCAGCCGAACCATGAGGTCCGTGCTCTCTTGGATTCTCAACGAAGATGACTTCGATGTCATCCGGGATATCCTTGATGTACGGGATACCCGCTCCTACCATTGTACCACTCTTCTCCGGTACACCGTAAGCCTCTGAGAGCGCAAATCCTATCGTATGTGAGATGCCGCCGTATGCCTGGCCTTCGACCGCCAGTCTGTTGCCGATGACACCCACATCTGCGACGACTCTGTACTTGAGGACTTTGGTCTCGCCTGTCTTCTTGTCGACTTCGACTTCAGCCAGGAAGATACCGTAGTTCATTACGTTGTTAGGGTCGCCCTGTCCGGTAAACGGATCGGTAAATGCGCCGCCCTTGTCGATGGTCTCATAGACGCCGGAGTATTTGGTCGGGATGCCTTCCGCCACCATCTCATCATATGTGCGGAATGTTCCGTCATCTTTCTTCATAGCCTCCATGAGTTTGTTGGCTGCGTCGATCGTCGCGTTGCCGCACATGAAGTGGCAGCGGCTCGCAGCAGCGATACCGGAGTCAGGACATCTTCCGAGGTCGTTCATGACCATCTTGACCTGTTCCGCCTTGATGCCGAGAGGAGCAAGTGCCTTGACTGTATGCGTCAGAGTACCGATATCTCCGCCCTGTCCTACATCTTCCCATGTGTTGTAATGAGTGATCGTACCGTCTTTGTTGAGTTCGAGAGCGACTTCGCAGCGGTCGATCAGGCCAAGGCTGCACATGAAGCCTCCGCAAGCCAGACCGATACCGTAAGCTTTATCCTCTGTCTCCTTGCCTTCGATCTCTTTCTTGGCTTCTTCATAGATCGGACGCATCTTATCCATGAGTTCTGCGATCGAAGGTTCTCTGTACGGATAACTGTTATTGGTATAGTCGCCAGGTCTCGCTACATTCTTGTATCTGAACTCGAATGGATCCTCTCCCATCTTGCGGGCGAGCTCATCGACCAGTGATTCGAACGTCGTGTAGCACTGCGGTGAGCCGAGTCCTCTGTAAGCTGTACCGAATGAATGGTTCGTCGTAGCCATACGGCCGAATCCTCTTACGTTAGGTGTCACATACGGATATCCGAGGAACCTCACCAGCGCCTCGAGCTCAGGGAATGCCTGCGAAGCGATCGCGCCGTGGTCGCATCCTACGTCGAATTCAAGTCCGGAGAGTTTGCCATCCTCATCGCACGCAAGACGCGCATTGATGAAGTTGGAAGTTCTCTTGCCGGTATAGTGCATGAACTCCTCATAGCTCAAAGTCATTGTGACAGGTCTGCCGACTGCCATCATCGCGATCGCTGCGATAGCACCGTCTCCGAGGTATGTGCCCCAGCCAAAAGCGCCTCCGGAAGGATTCATGATCATCCTGAGGTTCTCCATCGGAACACCGATACCTTCCGCGATCTCAGCACCACCCCACATCAGGCACTGTGTCTTGCTGTGGATGGTAACTTTGCCGTTCTCATCATAGTAAGCCTGTACGACATCGCCTTCGATGGACAGGTGCGGTTCTTTCGGTGTGAAGAAGCTGCCCTCTACCGAGCAGTACGCATCGTCGAAAACGTCTCTCGTATCCTCTCCCTTGACCAGCGGCTGCTGCATGTAGATATTGCCCGGGGTACCTTCGTAGATCGGCTGAGCGCCAGGCGCTACTGCTTCGACGAAGCTCATGTACTCAGGCAGCGGTTCGAGCTCGACTTTGACCTTCTTGGCCGCTGCTCTCGCATGTTCGTTGGTATCCGCAACGACGCAGCCTACCGCACTGCCGTAACGATAAATCTTATCGTAGCAGAGGATCGGTGTCTCGTTGCCGGCCTGTGTCGCTGTCGGATGCGGCAGAGGTTCCGCTACCCTGTTGGTCCCCTTGACATCCTTAGCTGTTACGACTTTGACTACGCCAGGCATAGCCTCAGCCTCGCTGACATCGATCGACAGGATCTTAGCATGCGAGTACTTCATCGGCATTACGATAGCGCCGTAGAGTGTGCCTTCCGGCATGTGGTGGCGCACGTCATCGCCGTACTCAGTCTGTCCGAGGACTTTGGCCAGAGCGGTCGGACGAGGTCTGCGGCTCTGATAGATATCTTTCTCTCCATCGAAGTCATACATGATGTCTTCGATCTTCTTCCTGCCGTTCATTACATCTGCAGCATCCATGACCGCATCTACCAGCGGTTTGAAGCCTGTGCAGCGGCAGAGGTTCCTGTTCTTCTGGAACCATTCTCTTACTTCTTCTCTTGTCGGGTCAGGATTCTTGTCGAACAGGGCTTTGGCCGACACGATGAATCCCGGTGTGCAGAATCCGCACTGAGCACCGCCTCTGTACATCCACGCTACCTGTAGCGGATGCAGATGGCTGGCAATACCAAGGCCTTCAATGGTCTCGATCGTGCTGAATTCAGGGATCATATCCATCTTGCGGACGCATGATCTGATGAGTTCCCCATTAAGAATGACGTTGCAGGCTCCGCACATACCCTTGCCGCAGCCTACCTTGACGCCGAGGAAACCATGTCTTCTCAGGGTCTCGGCCAGAGTATCGGTCTCCGGCTCATACATAAGGATCCTTTCAACGCCATTGATGATATATTGCCGTCTCTTGATTCCCATAATACTTTCCTCCTGGATCGATAACTATAACGTACCTTGCCACTTAAATTGTATCATTATGAATACAATACTTTTGTAGTTGTTGTGTTATTTTGTGTATTTTTTACAAACAATCGTCCCTCGATTTGTTTTATAAAACAAATCGAGAATTATAAAAGCAGACCGCAGTGCTATCCGTGCACCGCGATCTGCTGTATTTTTTCGTTCCTTATAGTACTCGCTCCGACTTACTCTCCCAGTGTCCTGGCGGCTACGATCGCACCGATCTTAGCCGAAAGCAGTCCGAAGAAATATGAGATGACGTATGTCAGCAGCCAGGTCCCGAAGAACGCCGCTTTCCATTCTCCCATCCTGGCATCCGCCGGGATCGCTTCATTGTAGAAGATCCCGAGTGCCGGTACTGTTGCGGCAAGTACTGTGTTGATGATGAAGGTCGGGACAAGGTTGGCCACCAGTGTTGAGACCAGCGTACCCGGTCTGCACTTTAACATAGCAGCGAATTTATTGCCAAGTTCGCTCACCGGAACAAGCATCAGTACGATCGTCACCACAAAAGTGATCTTGCTCCACATAGTTATCAGTGACACCCAATTGATCGGTGTATGCTCGATCAGCAGGGTCGTCACTCCCATGAACAGTCCCATCAGCAATGCCATCATGGCATTTACGATCATCCCGAAATGGTCCCTATAACACTTCATCCAATTGCCTCCTCAGTACAGTGCTCTTATACAGTTGCAGATCTCGAAATCCTTAGTCCCCATACCATGACCGGTCTTCTCTGCTGCCATCTCCGGCTGATCTCCGAATTCCCTGACGAAATGCTTCAGCAGAGCCGCCCCCGTAGGCGTACACATCTCTGCTTTGATGTCCCCTGCATAAGTCGGAATGCCCTGAATGATATTGGCCGTCGCCGGAGCAGGCACAGGCAGAATGCCGTGTGCACACTTTACATAGCCGTCCCCCACTCTTACAGGCGAAGCATATACTTCGTCCGGCGCAAGCATATCCATCAGAAGACATACCGCAGTCACATCGGCTATCGCGTCAAGCATGCCTACCTCGTGAAAATGCACTTCACTGACATCTACGCCATGAGCTGCACTCTCGGCAGCAGCGATCAATTTGTAGACCTCAAAGATATTGCTCCTGACAGCCTCACTTATCCCGCCAAACCCATTGATGATAGCTTCGACTTCTGCCATGCTGCGGTGGGCGTGATCATGTGCGTGTTCATGATCGTGAGTGTGATCATGTTCATGATAATCGACGCTGTGCTCTTCCTCCCCGTTGATCACAACATCAAAATGTGTTCCGGTAATGCCGCACTTCGTTTCCGGCCTCACGCTGACAGCGACGCTCTCAGGCATTATAGAATTCATCGTATCAAGGAATTTCTGCTTATCAGCATCGTCAAGCAGTTCATACAGCGCTGCTGCAAGCATATCCCCGGCGGCCCCCATTCCGCAGTCGAGGTACAGTCTCTTCATAGTCTCGACCCCCTTATTATTGTCCTACATGGTTGATCATGCTTGCCATGTACCCGGCGCCAAATCCATTGTCGATATTGACGACCGAAACACCGCTTGCACATGAGTTCAGCATCGACAGGAGTGCAGAAAGACCGCCGAAAGCCGCACCGTATCCGACACTCGTCGGCACTGCGATGACCGGGCAGTCAGCGAGACCGCCGACTACGCTGGCAAGAGCACCTTCCATTCCGGCAACAGCGATGATCACTGCAGCTCCCATGATGAGTTCTTTGTTTGCCAGCAGTCTGTGGATCCCAGCGACACCGACATCATAGAGTCTCACGACTTCATTACCGAGGAACTCAGCCGTCAGAGCAGCCTCTTCTGCTACCGGGATATCACTGGTACCGCCCGTTACGATGACGATCCTGCCGATACCGTCCGGTTCAGAGTTCTCTCCGGAGATACCGATCCTGGCCATTTCACTATACGCAAAATCGTGCTCAGCCAATACTGCTGCAGCTTTCTCCTTGTCCAGCCTGGTGATCAGAATCCTGTCCTGTCCGTGCTCCTTCATGGAGTTCATGATCCCAATGATCTGGTCAGGAGTCTTGCCCTCACCGTAGATCACTTCAGAAGCCCCCTGTCTGATCTTGCGGTGCAGGTCGACCTTGGCATACCCGATGTCATCGAAAGGTTCCGTCTTAAGTCTGATCAGTGCGTCCTCGACACTCATCTCGCCGCAGGCGATCTTCTCCAGTATAGTTCTAGTCTCGTTCATCGGTATCCTCCAAACAGCGCCTGAGAAGAACTCTCAGGCGCCGTTCTGTTATCAAAGTCTTGAATAATTACGGTAATTCGTTATGCTTCCGGAGCCCAGTCCACCTGATCACGGTAACTGCCGAAAGGTGTCACCGGCATATAAACTCCGAGGTTGAAGCTGCGCCCGTGTTTCTCGCTGTTCGTTACATGGATGTTGAAGCACATCACCCAGCCTCCGTCAAACGAGAGCTGTATGGTATCCTTGGACAGCTCACCGTATTTGCCTGTAGCAAATCTGACATCCAGGAGCTTGCTAGGCTTGACAACTACATTGGTGAAATGGTTATCGGTACCCGGGATGCGGCCAAGTCCTCCGCGCGGATTCACAGCACCGATACGTGTAACGGCCAGTTCATCGATAGGGTTGAAATAGTAGTAATCATACCTTCCGTAGAAGTAGTCGAAGAAGTGCATCGGAGCTTCCGGATGACTCTCGAGGAGCTTAGGGAGCTCTCTTGCGTAAGCCATCAGCATCGGAGTGATGACATTCTCATAGATAAACTTGTCATCCAGCAGCAGTTTGACCCACTGCTCTCTGTCATACGCATGGATCCTCTCCATGATCTTATTGACATCGTCGAAATACTCATTCGAGCATGGTACTCCGAAGATCCTGTCGCCAAAGTCTTCGATCTCGTTGACGACATTGTCTGTGTGGTTGAGATACATGTCCATATTGCGGTCAGCAACACGCATATCCGTCAGGACTTTGGCATCCTTCTTGACTGAGATACCGATCGCCCAGTCCAGATCCTTTCTCTGGATCAGCAGTTCGGCGAATGAATCATGATCGAGGTTCCTCTTATCTCCGTTGAAACGGATACGAATCGGATCTCCGCTCTTCTCCATTACATAGAGTTCCTTGGAAAGGATTCTTTCCACGGCAGGTTTCGCCTGTCTGAGTGCGATGTCCTGCCCCTGTCTGTCTGTCTGCTGCCAGACTTCTTTATATTGTGTATATGCTTCGTTCTTCTCAAGTTCACACGGGATATCATGTTCAGCGAAGAACTCCTCGAATGACTTGTAAGTAGCTGCAACCAGTAAATAGTTGATCATATTGAAATCCTCCTTATGGGCACAGATTTATGATATTATAGTATATCATAACAAGACAAAGTATTGCACAATGTATATGGGAGGAGATGCAATGTTAGTTCTGAATGTTATATTCAAATGCGAGCCGGGCAAGAGAGAAGAACTGCGTGAACTGATCAGAGAAGAAGGCATCGATGTCGCTTCTCGCAATGAGGAAGGCAATCACAAATACGAGTTCTATATGTCCACAGAGGATCCTAATGATATCTTCCTGCTGGAGTTCTGGGAAGATGTCGACGCATGGATGCATCACAGGACACTGCCTCACTACGCAAGACTTGAAGAGCTCAAGAAGGGCCGCGTGAAAGGCGCAGAGATCAGCAAGTATTTCACTGACGAAGAGGCATAGGCGCGGTGGCTCGATCACAGCATTTCATATCAGACACGAAAAAAGAACGGCTTCTCTGAAGCCGTTCTTATTCTTGGTAGCGCATCAGGGAATCGAACCCTGGATTCCGCCGTGAGAGGGCGACGTCTTGACCTCTTGACCAATGCGCCACATTTACATGCGCAAGTGGTATTATACCCGATATCGATCAATTTGTCTACACCTATCTCAAAAGTTTTTCTATGGATTGAGCGTCAGATCCATTTCGTGCCATTCTTCTCCGCCCCATGTCGATCCAGAGATCCCCAGGTCAACAAACCCGAACTTCTCATACATACCTACCAGGTTCTCGAGGCACGTCAGTATCAATTTGCTGCGCCCCTTCGCCTTCTCTCTGCGACAGTACTCCGTCATGATCGCTCTTCCGAGGCCCTGCCCCTGATACTCAGGCAGCACGTCAAGACCAAGCAGTATTATGTTCTGCCCGTCAGGGACATGGAGGCTCACATCTGTGAAGAATTCATCTCTGAATGCGGATTCGTCCGTTGCCAGTCCATACAGGAAGCCGGCAACCAGACCAGTCTCCCTGTCGACAGCCACCAGGAAACAATCCGGTGCAACATAAGCATGTTCCCTGACATCATCAGGGAACACTGCTTCATGCGGCGGGAAAACGATCTGTTCTATCTCTGCGGCCTGATCGCTTTCTTCAGGCCTGATATCTCTGAATTCAAATCTGTCTGTTATCATAATATGTTACTCGTGAAATGCTCTTGTAGCTTTGACTGCCTTGTGCCATCCGGCAAGTCTTTCCTTCCTCTCCTTCTCGCCAAGCGATGGCTTGAACGTCATGGAGATCTCTTTGCTGGCTATGATATCTGCAAGTCCGTCATAGTATCCTACTGCGAGTCCTGCAAGATATGCTGCACCGAGGGAAGTCGACTCGATCGATGCGTATCTCACGATATCCACATCGGAGATGTCTGCCTGGAACTGCATAAGCAGATTGTTCATAGCAGCGCCACCGTCTACCTTGAGCGTCGTGATCTCTTTGCCTGTGTCAGCTGTCATCGCTGCGAGCAGATCCTCATTCTGATAGACGAGGGACTGGAGCGTAGCTCTGACGATGTGTTCACGTGTTGTTCCTCTGGTGATGCCAAACATCGCTCCCCTCGCCTGTGGATCCCAGTACGGCGCGCCGAGTCCGACGAAAGCCGGCACAACGTATACTCCGCCTGCATCAGGAACCGAAGATGCGATCTCTTCTGACTCCGGTGCGCTGCGGAAGAATTTCATCTGGTCTCTCAGCCACTGTACCGCAGCTCCGCACACGAATACCGACCCCTCGAGCGCGTATGTCACTTTGCCGTCGAGTCCCCACGCGATCGTGGTGAGCAGTCCGTTCTTGGAGGTGACCGGTTTGTCTCCTGTGTTGAGGAGCAGGAAGTTACCGGTACCGTATGTGCTCTTGACATCTCCCTCATTGTAGCAGGCTTCGCCGAACAGAGCTGCCTGCTGATCGCCTGCCGATCCGGTGATCGGGATCGGTCCGCCAAAGAGTTCGGCAATGGTGTCTCCATAATGCGCCGAGCACTCTACCGGTTCAGGCAGCATGCACATCGGGATGTTGAGCAGTTTGCAAAGTTCCTCATCCCACTGCAGAGTATTGATATCGAAAAGCATCGTCCTGCACGCATTGGAATAATCCGAAACATGGACCTTGCCTCCTGTCATCTTCCAGATCAGCCAGCTCTCGATCGTGCCGAACAGCAGCTCGCCCTTCTCTGCTCTCGCTCTGACGCCCTTGACGTTGTCGAGGATCCACGCGAGTTTGGTCCCGCTGAAGTATGGATCGGCAAGCAGGCCGGTTTTGACTCTGATCATATCTTCATGCGGTTTGAGTCTTGCGGCATAGTCCGCAGTTCTCCTGCACTGCCACACGATTGCGTTATATACAGGTTCTCCTGTCTCCTTGTCCCAGACAACTGTTGTCTCTCTCTGGTTGGTGATTCCGATACCTGCAATATTCTTGTAAGTCAGGCCTGCCTTGAGGAGAGCCTCCTGAGCAGTTCCCATCTGAGAAGCCCAGATCTCCATCGGATCGTGCTCTACCCAGCCTTCATGCGGGAATATCTGAGTGAACTCTCTCTGAACTACAGAAATGATACTGCCGTCTTTGTCGTAAATTATGGTCCTTGAACTGGTAGTACCCTGATCGAGCGCCATGATATATTGCTTCATAGTTTTGACTCTCCTTTTCCTCTTGGTTCTATACAAACAGCGACATGATGCCGTTGCTGATATCTATACCTTCTTCTGTAAGTCTAAGACCTTCACGGTCAATTATCAATAGTCCGCGCCCCGAATACTCTTCCGCTTCCTGTCTTGCGTCTGAGAATCGCTCCCAGAATTCTGCTTCAGTAAGGCCGAGATCATGGTATCTGACGCCTTCCCTCCGCCTCAGTCCCGTGAATACGGCTTCGCTGATGGTGTCGAACTCTGTATTGACATGCTCTTCCAGTATCGGGATCGTCCCGCCCTCCGGTCCGCCTCCGAACACTCTTATATATTCTTCTATATCATCGATGTTGCGATATCTCACCCCGTCGACGAATCCACTGGCTCCGAGGCCGAGCCCTATGTAATCTGACATGTCCCAGTAGCGCGAATTGTGTCTGGATCTGTACGGGCTGACTTCACTGTCGGTGACCCGCGCAAAATTGCTGATCTCGTAATGCTCATACCCCGCATCGCGCAGCATTGCGCATATCCGGTGATAAGTTGCGCGGTCCTCTTCATCACTGACTTCTTCGAACTCTCCGCGCTCTGCCATCTCGTAGAACGGGGTCCCTTCCTCCAGCTGGAGGCTGTAACAGGAGATATGCTCCGGCCTTAGATCAAGGATCTTCCTCAGGTCATCCAACGCGTCTTCGGTACTTTCGCCTGGGATCGAGAACATCAGGTCGAGATTCACGTTATCGAATCCTTTCTGTCTGATGAGTTTCATCTCCCGCGCAACATTCTCGGCAGTATGGATACGTCCCATGAAGTGCAGCCGGTCGTTGTCCATCGACTGGACTCCCATGGAGAGCCTGTTGATCCCCATATATCTGTATGCCTGCAGCTTTGCCAGCGTCACACCGTCCCTGATGCCGAGTGTCCCCGGATTCGCCTCCAGTGTGATCTCCGCATCTTCATCGATCCTGAATGAGGATCTTACCGCATGCACGATGTCCCTCATCTGAGAGATATCGAGAACAGACGGTGTGCCGCCCCCGATGTAGACCGTATCGACGGTCGTGGTTCTTCCCTGCTCTGTATCCCGCTGCCTCAGCGCCTCGCCCCTCAGCTGTATCTCCCGGATCAGCGCCTCGGTGTATTCCCTGCGCGGAGAACTCTCAGCATCAAAAGACAGGAAGGCACAGTAATTGCACTTCCTGACGCAGAATGGAATATGGATATAGATACCGGTCTTCCGGCATTGATCATTCACGCTCATCGTTCAACATCTTCTTCCTGCCAAATCTACTGCTGCAGAGTCTCATCAACGCACCCGCAAACCAGGTGATCAGACACAGACCGGCGAAAATCGCCAGTCCGACCGGCAGTCCCCATTTCACGAATCCGTACCAGTCATTCGAGTGCGGCCGTACGCCGATGCCGTTGATCAGTATGTTTGTCAGATATACCGCCCCATAGATCAGCATAGGCAGTACCGCAAGCCTGTTGTCCCGGCGGCACTTATTGCCGTCACGATCCATATAATACAGGCAATGCCCTCGAACAGATTCGAGAGCACTGTAAAATACCTGAGACTTCTCAGCCCCCTGTCAGTCAGCAGACCGCCCCTGATAAACACCATCATGAGCCATGCTCCGATCGCGAGCGCTGCAATTATTATATTCAGAATGATCCTGAACCCTCTTCCGCGGGGTCCTCTGTGTTCAGTCATATCTTCCCGCATCCGGAGATCATCTTCCGTCATCGAGTTTGAGCACTTCCGTGAATGCTTCCTGCGGCACCGTTACAGTACCGAACTGACGCATTCTCTTCTTGCCCGCCTTCTGCTTCTCGAGCAGCTTCTTCTTACGCGTGATATCTCCGCCGTAACATTTTGCGAGAACGTCCTTGCGGTATGCCCTGACCGTCTCTCTGGCGATGATCTTCTGTCCGATGGCAGCCTGGATCGGCACCTCGAACTGATGTCTCGGAATGATGTCTTTGAGCTTCTCACATCTGCCCCTGCCCTTGGCCATCGCTTCCTCCTCAGGAACGATCGTGCTGAGAGCGTCGATCTGTTCACGGTTGAGCAGGATGTCCAGCTTGACGAGTTTGGCCCTCTGATATCTCAGGAACTCATAGTCAAGAGAAGCGTAGCCTCTGGTACGGGACTTGAGCGCATCGAAGAAGTCGTAGATGACCTCGTTGAGCGGCATCTCGTAGTGGAGCTGTACTCTCGTCTTGGTGAGATACTCCATATGGATCATATTGCCGCGCCTGTTCTGGCAAAGCGACATGATGCTTCCTACGTATTCGTTCGGCGTCATGATGTCGGCTTTGACGATCGGCTCTTCGATATACGAGATCAGGGTCGGATCCGGCAGGTTCGACGGGTTCTGGATGTCGAGAACACTGCCGTCCTTCATCACTACCTTATATACTACTGAAGGCAAAGTTGTTATGACGTCGAGATCGAACTCTCTCGCCAGTCTCTCCGTGATGACGTCCATATGCAGCAGTCCGAGAAAACCGCAACGGAAACCGTATCCGAGCGCAGCGGAGTTCTCAGGCTCGAAATTGAACGCGGCGTCGTTCACCTGGAGCTTCTCCAGTGCGTCCTTGACGTTCTCGTACTTCTCGCCTTCCGCCGGGAAGATGCCGCAGTAGACCATCGACTGGGCTTTCTTGTATCCCTTGAGCGGAGCGTCCGTCGGAGCATTCGCAAGGGTGATCGTATCACCGACGCGTGCGTCAGCGACCTGCTTGATGCTGCCGCAGATGTAGCCTACCTCTCCGGCCTTGAGCTCTTCAGCAGGAACTGTTCCCGGGATACAGTAACCGACCTCAGTGACTTCGTAGTTCTTGCCGGTGTTCATCATCCTGATGGTATCGCCCTTCTTCACGCGGCCGTCGAAGATCCTCGTATAGATGATGACGCCCTTGTAGCTGTCATAGTATGAGTCGAAGATCAGAGCCTTGAGCTTGCCGTCAGGATCGCCCTGCGGTGCCGGGATGACTTCGATCAGCTTCTCCAGCATCTCGTCGATACCCATTCCGGTCTTGGCCGAGATCTCCGGTGCCTCGCTGGCATCGAGGCCGATGATGTCTTCGATCTCTGCCCTGGCGTCGTCAGGTCTCGCGGAATCCAGGTCCATTTTGTTCAGGACCGGCAGGATCTCGAGATCCTCGTCCAAAGCGAGATAGACGTTGCCGAGAGTCTGCGCCTCAACACCCTGTGTGGCGTCCACGACAAGAACGGCTCCGTCGCAGGCGGCCAGTGAACGCGAGACCTCGTAGTTGAAGTCGACGTGTCCCGGTGTGTCGATCAGATTGAGAATGTATTCCTGACCGTCCTTCGCCTTATACTGCAGTCTTGTCGTCTGGAGTTTGATGGTGATACCGCGCTCACGCTCGATATCCATATTATCAAGATACTGCTCCTTCATATCGCGCGCTTCCACGAGACCGGTCTTCTCGATAAGCCGGTCCGCCAGAGTGGATTTGCCGTGATCGATGTGAGCAATAATGCTGAAATTTCTTATATTGTCTAGATAACTCATTGATTCCTCTTCATGTAGTGATATCCCCCTGCAAACCAGGGCATCCGTATTCTCAATTATAAAATAGATCGGATGCAAATGTCAGCATCTTCGTACAATCTTTTCACCCCCTGCTGCTTCATGATATAATTCAGCAAAGCAATGCCATTGTAGATTACAGGAGGCCGATTATGATCAAGATAGAATGGACACAGGAGCTTGTCCACCAAACGGTTGAAGATCAGAAGAAGTTTTTCAGAACTGGTGAAACCCTTGATGTGAACTGGCGAATAGCCCAGCTCAGGAAACTCAAAGCCGCCGTGAAGTCACACGAAGCTCAGATGGCCAGAGCCCTCGGCGAAGATCTCGGAAGACATCCGACCGAAGCTTATCTCTGTGATATCGGAGCTATCATTCTTGAGATCAATGAAACTATCAGAGGTCTCAAGAGATGGGCCAGTCCCGAGATCCATTACAGCGGAATGCTGTGTTTCCCGAGCATGATGACCAAAGTATACAAGATGCCTTATGGCACTACCCTGATCATCAGCCCGTTCAACTTCCCGTTCCTGCTTTCATTAGGGGTGCTGATCGCTGCCATCGCAGGAGGCAATACTGCTGTTATCAAGGCAAGTTCCAGAACGCCGGCATGCACAGCTGTGCTCCGCGAACTGATCAAGGATACATTCTCTCCGGACTATGTGACCGTCATCGCAGGCGGTCATGACGTTGCGGACATGTGCCTCGAGGAGCGTTTTGACAAGATCTTCTATACCGGCTCACCTAAGGTGGCCAAGCATATCATGGAACGCGCGTCTGTCAATCTTACCCCTCTGGCGCTGGAGCTCGGAGGTGAAACGGGCAACTGGTGTATCGTAAGAAAAGACGCTGATCTTGATGATGCCGCGCGCAAGATCGCCTTCTTCAAGATCTGCAACAGCGGACAGGTATGCATCAATGTCAATCAGGTCGCAGTTGCCGAAGAGGTCGCGGATGAGTTCGTAGACAAGCTGAAAGCCGCCATAGTACAGCAGATCGGTGAGCAGCCTCATACGAATCCTGAATATCCGCGTCTGATCACGGAAGCTGCATACAGGAAATGTGCAGACGAAGCCGAACTGTACCGTGACCGCATCGTTTTCGGCGGAACGGGTGACGCCTCTTCGTGCAGATACGATACGACGATCATCTATCCTGTAAAGCCGGATGAAGAAATCGTCAAGCACGAACTCTTCTGCCCTCTTCTGCCTGTCGTACCGTATAAAGACGCAGAGATCGACAGTCTGCTCGAGACGATCGCTTCACGTGAACACGGTCTGGCTCTGTATATTTTCACAGGGGACACGAAGTGGGCTGAACAAGTTATGAGGACGCAGCAGTTCGGAGGCGGCTGTATCAATGAAGTCTGCATCCATCTGATGGTCAAAGGAGTTCCGTTCAATGGAACAGGACATTCCGGAATGGGCGCATATCACGGCGAGTGGGGGTTCAGAGAATTCACGCATCCTCAGACGGTCCTGTTCGGCAATACAAAGTTCAATCTGCCGCTGCGTGAGCATCCGTACAGTGGGATCAAGAACGCTTACAAGGACAAGATGGTAAGATTCTTCGAGCGCTGATCCTGCCTGTTTACCGATTATGAATACCGCACTGTTTCAGTGAACAAAAAGACAGCCGGGAGACACTCCGGCTGTCAGCGTATTTAACTTATACGCAGTGTGGGGACGGGTGAGAATTACTTAAGAGTGTTAAGCTTTTTCTCGAATCTGCCGACTTTGCGGGAAACAGTATTCTTGTGATATGTTCCCTTAGCAGCTGCCTGCATGAGCTTCTTCTCAGCGTGCTTGAAAGCCTTCTCAGCATCCTCGAGGTTACCAGCTTCAACAGCTGCGAGGAAAGCCTTCTCAGCATCCTTAACGTGATTTCTTACTCTGATGTTGCGAGCAGTCTTCTTGTCGATAACGCGGATTCTTTTCTTTGCGGATTTAATATTAGCCATTAATTTACCCCACTTTCATTCTATAATGTATTAATTCGCAACGGCTATTATACGTGATTATGCGGGCGAATACAATAGGAAAAATAATTAAGTAGGGGCTAGCTTGTAGCCCCTCTCACACCACCGTACGTGCCTTTCGGCATACGGCGGTTCAAATCAACTTCAACATGTGCCGTTCGGCATAATAATCGGACAGACTGACTAGCCCCGCGCGGGCTAGTTTTTC
>JAFRGC010000067.1 GCA_017434025.1 Mogibacterium sp.
TATAATTACTCCGTGATCCTCACGAGGATCTGCCCCAGCTTTCTGGCTGCGTCTTTGCTGAGCGTTCCGATCTTCGCACTCTTGCTGTGGTCCGGGCTCCATGTCCTGACATCTATCTTCGGCTCCTTCCCGTTCCAGCTGATCAGGTTCACTTCTCTTGTCCACCCGCTCGCTGTCTGATCGAACACTCCATATGTTTCAATCAATTCATATTCAATGTTCATTCGTCCCATTCCTTCCATTCTTCTTTCGTCAGCGGTCTTCTTTGTCTTATCTCTTCATATATCCATACGATCAGGATCCAGCTAACCGCTACGGCGAGCAGCCCTGTGAATATCACAATCGCTCCTGCGAATATCACCATCACTGTTTCTCCCTTCTTGCTCTTCTCATTGATCCCCGTTTCTTCTTCCGCGGGTTCGCCCATTCTGTCACTTTGTATTTCGGCATCATGAACACTTTGCTCCCCCAGAGCTTCTTGTCTTTCCTCGTCAGCTTCAGTTCGATGCTCCCGGAGAAGCCTTCGCCTCCGCAGATCTCCAGGTATGGTTCTTCGTCTGACGTCGAGATCTCTGCTTTCACTTCATGGATCTCAGTCACTCCGTCCAGTGTTACTACCTGCATCCCGTTATCTTCGTTCATTACTTTGTGATTCCTTCCTTCTTCATATGGTTGTAGATGGTCGCCTCTGATACGCCCATCTCATCCGCGATCTTCGGCACGTTCCACCCGGCTCTCAGCAGTGCTATCATTTTGCCGGTATCGAACGGCTTTCTCTTCTGCTGCCTTTTGGCAGCGTCCCGCTGCTTATCGGCAACGGGCCTGGTCTCTTTGATTTCGGGCTGTGCCTTTTCAAGTTGAGGCTCTACCCCCCCACCTGTGTCTCGTAGGCTTCTCTCTTAATCGTATACGCGAGTTCTCTTTCCTCATGGTATTTCATCATGAGCGCTTCGATCAGAAGCAGCGCCATGGCCAACGACATTTCTTTGGCCAGCACTATCTCTCCGTAAAGTACACAATATGTTTCACTTTCCATTCTTCTCCTCCAGTCTCTTTATTACGTCTTCAGCTGTCAGCCATCCGGCGACAGAGTCTCCGTCTTCTGCTTTTACTATCTCGCCGTAGATCTCCAGCAGCCCTTGTTCATATCCGTATGAGCCCGGCTGGCATATGGCATCCCACCTGCACTCACCGTCTTCCGGCATACACGGTACGCAGATCTGATGCCTGGCGTGATGGAGCAGATATCTTCCTGTTTCATCATGTGCTGCATCCTCGTCTATCCGTTCGAACGTGATCCGGTGATTAATCAAATACTCTTCGAGCTTGTCCAGTTCTGTTTTAGTTTCCATCATTTTCTCCTCACCCATTGTGCTATCTTATCCATTGTCTTTACGAAGATCTTCCCTAAAAGTGTTTCGTTAAGGAACGTGCGTAACAAGGAATCCCACGCTTCATTGACATTATCTACAGCCTGGCTGAATGACATATCATCTTTCTTCATCTGTACCTCCCATGCCTGTTCATCCACTCAAGCAGAGCATCTACATTAATCGACCGAATCATTTCTCATCCCCCTCCTCTGCTGGTATCCCTGAATGAAACAGTACCCCGTAGTACATATACGTTCTTCCCCTACACCAGGTCCCATATGCGTGAACAGGTATAAAATGATGCTCCTCATCGTTCTTCAGTATCACTATTGGTGTGAACGCTGTTTTTACTCTTTCAAGCTGATCAGTATGCGATGCAACAAACGAATCAAACGCTTGCCTTGTGATCCTCATGTTGTCGAACGTATGCAGGTGTATCATTTGCCATCCTCCTCATATCTCGGTATCGGCATCCATGCGATCACGTCGTTGATCACGTCTCCGGTCTCTATCTCATTCCACTTCGGGACATCTCCGTCAAGTTCTCTCAGCTGTGCAATACAGTACGGCACCGGATATGATACGTCATGATGATGAACGAGCACCGCATCTGATTCCTTGCAGGTCACTTCTCCTGTTTCCCAGCTGTAGTCCACAGCGGACATGGCCGGCAGCAGCGCATCTGTTTTTATCCATTTACTCATCTGATTTTCGGTCCTCCATTATTACTTCGACCACATTTTCCATCGCATGTTCTTGTGTTATACGAATGACAGGAAATTCCGTCGGTTCAAAATCAATAAAAATACTAAGACTTGTTTTTAGCATCGCATTGTCCACCAGCTCATCCGCATGCTCTGCGATGTACTCGCCGGCCGCCTTGACTTGCCGTGTCAAAAATCTTCTATAATCTTTCCCTGTCGAAGCCATTACTCATCCCTCCTATAGAGCTCGCTGGTCCCGCCGATGAAGGCTATTTCTTCATCTGATATTTCGTATCCGAGCAGTTCAATGTATTCTGCGGTCCTGACGTATCTTTCTGCGCCACTTTCGTCATACGTCTGATTTGAATAGTTCCATGTTCTGTCATATCTTGCCGGTTCTCCGGAAATGTATGCTATCGCCGCCAATGTTGCCCAACGCCTATTGATCAGTGCCTGGCCGATGTATTCATCCATTCCCATGATCTCCAGCACTTCATCCGGATCGATATCGGTATAGGATGTTGTATCTTCACATACGTTCTCGATCAGCGTGTCCAGGATGATGTTCATCTTGCTGGCGAACCATGACTCGCTATGTCTGCAGCACTCTTTCATGAAGTCATCCCATGACTCCATTACCTTGTCGCGCATCTCCTTGAGTCCGTCTATCCTCCGGTCCTTTTCTTCCCGGATACGTTTCAGTTCCGGATCTTCCGTCGTCTCCGTTCTTTCGCTTTCAAAGGAGATCACGAACCCTTTCCCTTTTTCCATGATGAACACAGGACGGTTCAGTTCTTCGGCCTTCTGCTTCAGTTCTGTCAAAAAGTCCACGACTTCTGCCTGTTTCGCTCCGAACCTTAGACCTCCGAATGTAACATACTGCCAGTAGTATCCTTCCTTGAACTCTGCGTCCGGCATATACTGTTTGATCAGCTTGATCGTCTTCTGCTTCTCCTGGTCGCTTACCGCCTCACGGTATTTCCAATCGAAGTTATTTGTTCCCAGCATGCCGAGCAGTTCATTTCTCTTATCGATATCGTTGATCGTCTCCAGTTTGATCAGGTCGTTGATGGATACCTGCGCTGCCAGTTTCTTGCCGAGCAGTTCCTGATCCAGTTCGTTCATCTTCACTCTGTGTCGTACCTTTGTCTCTGACAGTCCTGTCTCTTTCACGATCTCCGCGATGCTGCTTCCGAGATCCAGCATCATCTGCAGTCCCTGTGCTTCTTCCTGCACGGTCAGATCGCTTCTCTGCATGTTCTCCAGCAGCATGATTGACACCTGTGTTTTTTCATCCATGTCTTCCGCTACGATGCACGGCACTGTCTCCAGCCCCGCTGCTTTTGCTGCCACCAGTCTCCGGTGACCGCATATACATGTGTAGCCGTTCGTTCCGTCCGGCACAACCGTCAAGTTCTGCAGGACGCCAAACGTCCTGATGCTGTCTGTGAGTTCTGTCAAATCTCCGAGGTTCTTTCTTGGATTCTTCGGATGCGGATTGATGTTCTCTATTCTGATCTCTACCATTTACTTGCTCCTCCTCTATGCTTCCTTGGCTCCGGGCTCATGTATGAACGTCTTGCCTGCAGCCGCCGCCCACATGGCTTCCCTTTTGCATCCGTCAGATTTTTCCCATCCCTTCATCAGACAGATCGCGTCGATGGATGGGTCTTCGATGATGGCTCTGGCAATCTTCATGTATGACTCCCACTCAAGTCCCATGATGCTCAGCGTCGCTGGCGATATGATCTGGACGTTCGCCTGCGCTGCCTCCGCCTCGTATTCCAGCAGCCATTTGACTCTGTTGAAATGTTTCGCGACGTCTCTGTCGCGGCGTCCGGATATCGGCCCGGACAGATAGATCTTTTTCACTTTACTCATTTACTCCTCCTTCTTTCTGCGCAGCTCCGCGCGCAATATTATTGCTTGATGCAGTTTATCTTCTCCGACCTTTGGCCGGTTACGTCTGTATGCTTTCCGGGACTCTGCCTCCAGTCTGTGGATCTTCTCAAGCTGGCGCTCCTCCCATGTCTTTGTCTGCCTGCGGATGTTGTCCTGCTTTTCCTCTTTCGTTTTCCCCTGGCGTCTGGCCACGTTCCTCCGGATCCGCTCCTGCAGCTTCTTGTGCTCCGGATCTTCTACGATACA
>JAFRGC010000068.1 GCA_017434025.1 Mogibacterium sp.
CCTTGCGGTATCCCAGCACATCGAGCTCGCGGATCAGTTCTCTTATGGTCTTGATGTCCGGGATGTTGCCGGCAAGCTTCCTGTAGTAGAACGGCAGGCTCGACTCTTCTCCGAACAGTATGGCGAGATTTATCTGAGGCAGATGCTCTCCGTCCTTGTTCTTGCCGTATTTGACCTGGCGGAGCGTCTCGGAATAGCTGGAGATCGAAGTTGTATCGTATGCCCAGTATTCCTTTTCAGACCTGCGCTCGCCCTGAAGGCGGAAGAACTTCATCTTCTGTTCTTCAGTGATACTCTGGAACAGTTCACTCGATCTCTGAGAGGATATGTCCTTGCCATACGGATGGCGGTGCAGCTTTGCCCACTTGCTGAACCTGTACAGAGGATTCTCATCCTCAAGGATCAGATAATATGCTATTGAGAGTATCTGCTTGTAGGTGTCCGGAAAGCAGGATTTGAGATCTGCCTGGACTCCTGTAAGCTCGCCTATCTGATCGAACAGATAGGTCGCACCGTAGAAGACTCTCTCGGTACGTATAGCAGGGACAGGACCCTGCTTTGCAGGAACAGCTTTGGATTCCTGTTGCAGCCGCTCCTTGCGGCGGTTACCCCGGCCATCGGTCGCTATGATCTCTCCTGTATCCGGATCGACTTTGCCGATCAGTACACGTTTGGAACGAGGCTGTTTCTTCTCCTTGTCCCAGTACGAGGTCGACTCGTAGACATATGTGATGCCGGTTCGCTTGTCTAATCGCTTGATTATGATGGACATATTACCCTCCATAGTGTGGTTATATTATACCACACTATGCGGCAGGTGGCAACCTTAACTTCCTGTGTTTTTCCTACTCAAATGAAAACGGCGAAGAGTAGCCATTCCGGATGCTACACTTCGCCTCTTTAATATGTCCGCTAGTTTTACCTCAGTATTTTATCTGTACGATTGGATTCAAATACAGATTTGTATAGTTCTAATCTCTGGCTTACGCCTCTCATGAATGCCGCATAATTGAATCTGGAACCAAATGATGCCAAGTCTTCTGCAATGCCCACCCTGAGAAACTCTGTCCCATCATCGTATCCAACATACGTGTAGATTCTCTCAATTTTACCTGCATCATTTTTGCTGACTACGTTCATCAACATCATTCCATCTCCAATGTCATATAGATCAGCTCGTTTTTCAGATGATTTATATTTCTTCAACATCGTTTTGCTACCCCCTATGCCTTCAGAAACTGCATGATCTCATCGTAGCTCTTACCGCTGTCGGCAAATGCCTGTAGAAGTTCCTTCTGCTGCATCTCCTTCTTTTTCGTCATCAGCTTTTCGAGAGCCTCGACTGCAGCATCGTATTTCTTCTTGGCTCTGGTAACATCTTCTTTTGCACGCTCGATCTTCTCATCGATGCTGATCCTCTTTCCGGCCATCTATCTGTCCTCCTCCATTATGTATGCAAGCCTGTCGCTCAGTTTCTGTGTTGTAGCTTTTATGTATATGGCATCGATTCCGAATGCCTTGAGTATCTTCTTCTGCGTCTTGGTGACCGCGTGATCCATGCGGTATCTGTTGCCAAGCTGACGTACCATCTCGATCTTCTCAAGTTCTCTGATCGCTGCAGGTACGGTCATGTAATTAGGCTTTTCATCCATCTCATCCAAGGCCGCCTTCAGCGTGGTATATATCCTGTTCCTGACGATCAGTGCAACGAACTCCACGAAGATCTTAGCATCCGCAGCCTGCTGCGAAGGGACCCTAAGGCTTTTGTTGCCGAGATATGTCTTGTCTCCTCTGAACA
>JAFRGC010000069.1 GCA_017434025.1 Mogibacterium sp.
TGCCGTGGGTTCAAGTCCTACTGCCCCTGCCATTTCAATAAGTTATTACATCAACGGGGTGTAGCGCAGTTTGGTAGCGCAACTGGTTTGGGACCAGTGGGCCGCGGGTTCAAATCCTGCCACCCCGACCAACGCTTCTTCGGAAGCATAGAAAAAAGTGAAGATCGGGGTGTAGCGCAGGTTGGTAGCGCAACTGGGTTGGGACCAGTGGGCCGCGGGTTCAAATCCTGCCACCCCGACCATTTCCTTTTTTTTAACAGTAAGGCAACAGGCCTGGTCATATAGGAAATGGGCCATTAGCTCAGAGGTTAGAGCAACCGGCTCATAACCGGTCGGTCCTTGGTTCGACCCCAAGATGGCCCACCACTTAAGCCCAGATAGCTCAGTAGGTAGAGCAGGAGACTGAAAATCTCCGTGTCCCTGGTTCAATTCCGGGTCTGGGCACCATAGATCCGAAGCGCATGCTTCGGATCTTTTGTTTTCTTAACAATATTAAAGGCCCTGCATACGGTTCCTTAACAAAAGTAAAGAGGGGAGCAGTTATTTATAAGATATAATCATTAATCATAAAACTAATAAAATGTGAGGTATGCCCATTTTGGTGCTGAGCATAAGTGCGGGTGCAAATATATGAGAAAGAGAATCATTTCAAAAATGCTGATCGTCGCGATGATGGCGGCTCTTATGGTACAGTCAGTTTCGGTATTGCCTGTATACGCTGCCAGTAAGGTTTCCGCGTCGGCAACAGGTCTCATCAACTCCAGCGATGGAGCAGTTCTGCGTTCGGGTTCATCGACTTCGTGCAGGAAGATAGCTGTATTGAAAGACAATACCAAGGTCACGATCATCAGAGAAGTTTTCAAGAAGAAAACCAGTATCGCGTACAAGAACAAGTGGTTCTATGTACAGGTGGGAAATAAGAAGGGCTATGTAAGATCTGACCTTGTTGATACGATCAGATATTCTGCGGTCGCAGGGAAAATCAAGGCTAATGTAAATTACCGCAGAGGTCCCGGCACTAAGATGAAGAAAGGCGGGTCTTTCAAGAAGGGTACCGCGGTAACTGTATATCTGAACGCGAAGCCTGTTTTCTCTACCAGAGGATCAAGTACTATCTGGTACAAAGTCAAAGTCAATAGTAAATACTATTATGTAGCATCAAACAAAGTGGATATTGTCGGCAGTATATTCGCGAACAATACCAGCACGGTGACAGAAGGCAAGGCTCAGGCAGCTGCCGCGCTCGGATCGAGTATGAGTGCAGCGGATTTCGAGGCTGCGCTGAAAGCACAGGGTTTCCCGGAAGATTACAAAGTCAAGCTCAGAGAACTGCATAAGCTGCACCCTAATTGGGTCTTCCTTGCATGCAACACAGGAGTATCCTGGAAGGACGCACTTGCGAAACAGACCAGGGACGGGGTCTCACTGATCCACAGCTCACTGCCGGTATCTTACAGATCCAAAGACAAGAACAGTTACAAAGATGTGATCCTGGATACTGATATCCCGGAAGAAACAGCAGAAGCTGCAGTAGCTGAAGAACCTGCTGAGGAAACTGTTAGGGAATCGCTGCCTGAAGAAACAGAAGCACCAGCTGCTGAACCGGAAACAGAGAAAGCTGAAGAAGAATCCGTCATGAGTGCTGCGGCAGAGGTGGAGCTCACAGAAGAAGTTCCTGAAAATGCTGCTCCGGCTGAGGAACAGGCAGTTGAAGGCAAGGGAATCAGTGAAGAAAATGCGGAGGAAGTCCTGACAGAAGAATCCGCAGAAGCAGAGGAATCTGCTGATCCTGCATCTGATACCACCGCTGATGCAGCTGAGACAGCAGACCCTGCTGAAGCCGCTGCCAGTGATCAGGTGACTGAAACTGCAGAAGTGATCCCTGCGGAAGAAGAGCAGGAAACCGCAGTACCGGAAGAAGTGGCGGAGACCGTTGAAGCTCAGCCAGAAGCTGAAACTGTCAAAGTCAGACCGGATGAGGTAACCGGATCAAAAGACGCCGCTGATGGCTATATCGCCAAAGAACCAGGCTGGTATAACGCCAGCAGCCAGGTCGTTGCCTACTATATGGATCCGAGGAACTTCCTCAATGAAGACCGGATCTACATGTTCGAGGATCTTTCGTATCAGCCGGCTTATCAGAAGATCACTGTAGTGACTAAGATCATAAGCCCTTCAAAACTCCCTGGCTGTGGTTTCACCGCCAAACTGTTCATGGACGCAGGCTCGATCTACGATATCAGCCCGGTATTCCTTGCAGCCAGAGCGCGTCAGGAGACAGGCGGCGGCAGCGTATGCATCAACGGAACTAAGTACAATGGCAAAGTTGTCTACAATCCGTTCAACATCGGTGCAACAGGCAAAGATCCTGCTACGAACGGACTGAAATATGCATATAACCATGGCTGGACTACACAGGCCAAAGCTGTTAACGGCGCGGCTTCCTATCTCGCAAGCGGATACATCAACAGGGGCCAGAATTCCATCTATCTGCAGAGATTCAATGTCGCGAACGGTCTGGCAAATGTCGGGACTCACCAGTATATGACTAACATTCAGGCACCGTACAGCGAAGCAAGTTTCACGAAGACATCGTATGCAAGTCTCGGCATCACCGGAGAGCCGCTTGCATTCATCATCCCGATCTACAAAGATATGCCTAAAACAACAGATCTGCCGAAATAGCGGCAGATCTGTTTTCTTCTTATCTATCCAGATCAGCACCCTGATAAGTCCCGCGTTTCTCCAGCTCCAGGTTGATCGTATTCAGGATCGTCCTCTTACGGTAGCTCCATTCCGGTGAGACGAGGAGTTTTCTCGGAACGTCACCGGTGAGCCGATGGATCGTGATATCAGGAGGGATGATCTCCAGACACTTTATTACGAGATCGACATATTCATCAATACTGTCAAACGGTACATAGTCAGGCATCATCCTGTACAGACGGGAGTTCCTGACTATATTCATTAAGTGGAGCTTGAGACCGAATATTGGGTCCTTGCATGCATACCTTACCGATTCCAGCATCATCTCCTCAGTTTCGCCCGGGAGGCCCAGAATGATGTGTGTTACGACCCGGATCCCTCTGTCCGTCAGATCTTTTACAGCTTTGTCATATACATCCAGTCCGTATCCGATCCCCATAGCCTTCGATGTCTGCTCATGTATTGTCTGAAGCCCCAGCTCGACCCACATGAAATGATCCCGGTTGATCTCCTCAAGCAGATCAAGAACATCTCCGCCCAGACAATCCGGTCGCGTTGCGATTGCGATGCCCTCAATGCGAGGATCATCCAGTGCTTCATAATACAATGACCGGAGAACATCGACAGGAGCGTATGTGTTCGTATGAGCCTGGAAATATGCCAGATAGGCAGCATCCGGCCATTTTGCGGAAAGAAGTTCTATCTGATGTGGTATGTCGGAAGCCAGCTCTCCGGAACCGCCTTCCGAGCAGAACGCGCATCCGCCTGTCCCGCATGTTCCGTCACGGTTGGGACATGTGAACCCAGCGTCGATGCTGAGCTTGACAGTCTTGCGGCCGAACACTTTCCTTAGATATGAATTGATTGAATTAAATCTAATACCGCCTTGCATGTATTACATAGTCTCCTGATGTGGTATAATAATCGGGTATTTATTTTTGCCGGCAGTGCATGAACGATTACATGCAGATCAACGACAGGGAGCAGAATGAAGAAAGACGCAAGCGGCCTCATCATAACAGACAATACTGCTGTAACTAAGGGCGAAGTGGATATGTACTCCGTAACGCCTGAGCAGCGCAAACCGTCTATACTCCTTCATGCATGCTGCGGACCTTGTTCGACTTCATGCGTCGAGAGGCTGGCAGAGGACTACCGGATAACCGTTTTCTATTATAATCCAAATATCACAGACAGGGAAGAATACTATCTGAGGCGGGATACGCTGCTGCAGTTCCTCAGGGCTTTCAATGAAGAGCACCAGGACAGCTGCTTCGTTGATTATCTCGAAGGAGAGTACGATCCTGACCGTTACATTGCGAAGTGTGATCCGCTGCGCGACGAGCCGGAGGGTGGACTCAGGTGCGATGTATGTTTTGCCATGAGACTGGCGGAGACAGCGCGGAGAGCCGGTGAGATGGATTTTGACTATTTCACGACTACGATGTCGGTCAGCCCTCATAAGAATTATGACAAGATCAAGACACTGGGGCTGTCGCTCGAGGAGCAGACGAGCGCGAGGTTCCTGGATATGGATTTCAAGAAGAAGAACGGATTCGGCAGAAGCGTGGAGCTGAGCAGGAAATACGGCCTGTACAGACAGAACTTCTGCGGATGTGAATACGCAAGAGCTGCACATGCAGATCATATAGACGGAAAAGGGGGAAATGCAAGATGAGTAAACTGATTTTACCGAAGAATTACTGTTCTGTGCTCGATCTCGCACAGACGCAGAAGGCGATCATGAGGATCAAAGACCACTTCCAGAGAGAACTCGCGGATGGTCTCAATCTCTTCAGAGCGACCGCACCGCTGTTCGTGCTGCCGGAGACTGGCCTCAATGATAACCTGAACGGCTATGAAAGAAGGGTAGAGTTTACCATCAAGGACATGAATGAGAGGAACGTTGAGGTCGTTCAGTCACTTGCGAAATGGAAGAGGCAGGCTCTCGGAAGATACGGTATTGAACCGGGCTACGGTCTCTATACCGACATGAACGCTATCAGAAGAGACGAGGAACTAGACAACATCCACTCGATCTATGTCGACCAGTGGGACTGGGAGAAAGTTATCACTGCAGATCAGCGCAACGACAAGTTCCTTGAGCATACTGTAAGGATCATTTACAGATGCCTGCAGGATCTTGCGGAATATGTCAATGATCATTATCCTGATCTTGACATAGATATGCCGGAGAGGATCAAATTCATCGATTCTCAGGAACTCGAGGACAGATATCCAGACAAGACCTCCAAGGAGAGAGAGAGACTCGCTGCTGAGGAATACGGTGCGATTTTCCTCAAGAGAATCGGCGGATGCCTTAAGTCCGGTAAGCCGCACGATGGCAGAGCTCCGGACTATGATGACTGGGAACTCAACGGAGATATCATCCTGTGGAACCCTGTGCTCGATGATGCGCTTGAGATCAGTTCGATGGGTATCAGAGTCGATGCAGAAGCGATGAAGAGACAGCTGGAACTCAGCGGCAAGATGGACAGATGGGATCTTCCGTTCCATCAGGGAGTCATCAACAACACACTGCCGCTCAGCATAGGCGGCGGTATCGGACAGAGCCGTCTGTGCATGTTCTTCCTCAGGAAAGCGCATATCGGAGAAGTCCAGGCTTCAGTATGGCCGGATGAAATGTATAAGGAATGTGCTGAACACGGCATAGTTTTACTGTAACAACATTATAGTCAATTCGCGTCTGCTGCCACATATGGCAGCAGACTTCTTATGTCTGATGGTATCAATCGTATGCACTATATCGATGTCGTGATCGACAACAAGAGCAATAATACGGATACTTTGTATACATACAGCGCACCGGACGAAGTCGGCAGAGGCGCGAGACTTACTGTGCCTTTTGCAAAGCGCAAGAAGCCTGTAGACGCATACTGCATCAATGAAGATGTGGTGCCTGACTGCGATACCTCTAAGATCAGAGAAATCGCATCATTCGATGTCGACCGCTCCCTCAATGCTGAGATGATAGATACCGCACTGTGGATCAGGAAGAGATACGGTGTGAGATATATCGACGCAATCAAGATGTTCGCGGCTGCCGGCAAGAGAGAGCCCAAACTCAAACCTGCTGAGACCGAACCTCACGATCCTATGTACAGCCTCAGCGCAGAACAGAAGGCTGCGGCTGACCGGATATGCACTTCCGTCAGGAACGGCGGGTTCCACTCTTTTCTGATCAGAGGAGTCACCAACAGCGGCAAGACAGAGGTCTATATGAGGGCTGCTGCAGAAACTCTCGCACTCGGGCGCGGTGTCATAGTGCTGCTGCCTGAGATCGCTCTTGCTTCTCAGGTCGCTCAGCGATTCCGGGACAGATTCGGCGCACAGACGGTCGCGATGCTCCACAGCAGACTCACGACTTCCGCAAGATACGGAGAGTGGCTGCGGATCAGGCGGGGAGAGGCAAGGATCGTCGTCGGAGCAAGAACTTCAGTATTTGCTCCTCTTGAGAATATCGGGCTGATCATCATCGATGAAGAACATGAGAGCACGTTCAAATCCGACCATACACCGAAATATGAAACGGTAGATATAGCATATAAGCGCGCTTCAGCGCATGGAGCGGTACTGGTCCTCGGCAGTGCTACACCGGGCATCGTGTCTTACTACCGGGCTAAGACCGGAGTGTATGAACTCATAGAGATGGATCACAGGATCGGTGACAGTATCATGCCGGAACTTGAGATCGTCGATATGCGCAAGGAAGCAGCTTCCGGTAATATGACGGTTTTATCAAGACAGCTGGTACGTGAAATCGAGCATACGCTCAGGAGGAACGAACAGGTCATACTGTTCCTCAACAGAAGGGGGTTCTCTACACATATCTTATGCCCTGACTGCGGCTACCGGATGACATGCCCAGACTGCGGGATCTCTCTGACATATCACAAATCGATCAATGCTGCCGTATGCCACTACTGCAGCCGTAAATTCCCGCTTCCGGACAGATGCCCTGACTGCGGGAGCCGATTCATCAGATATATCGGTGCGGGTACAGAGAAAGTCGAGGAGACGGTCGCCGGACTCTGGCCTCAGGCAAGGACCGCAAGATTCGACCTTGATACAGCGTCATCATCAGATGACTCTGTCAGGGTGATCGAAGACTTCCAGGAAGGACGCACAGACATTCTCATCGGTACGCAGATCCTCGCCAAAGGCCTGGATTTCCGGAATGTCGGCCTTGTCGGGATCATCAATGCAGATGTCAGTCTGAATATCCCTGATTACAGGTCTTCAGAGAGAACATATCAGCTGATAACACAGGTCGCAGGAAGAGCCGGGAGAGCAGGAGGGTCCAGCAGGGTCCTGATCCAGACTTACGACCCTGAAAGCGATATCATCAGAGAAGCTGCGGCGGGAGACTATATTTCTTTCTATGAGTCTGAATTACTTCACAGAAATATTATGAATTATCCCCCATACTCTGATATAATTTCTGTCGGCTTCACAGCATCTTCCGCTGACGAAGCGATGAGGTATGCGAATGCGTTCAGAGAGCGGCTGATCAATCTCAAGTCAGCGCCTCGTGAAGCATCGATCCTCAGGCCTGTCACGGATGAACGCAGGACCGACGGCAAGTCAAGAGTATCTTTTATCATCAAGGCTCCTCATGGCAGCAGGAGCGGATATATCAGTCAATACATGGAATTCCGCGACAGGATGATCAGCAGCAAAGCCGACTGCTTCATTGAAATAGATGTCAATCCTTACGGAAATTCGTAATTATATATAACAGGAGAAACAATGGCACTTAGAACTATCACAGTCAGAGGCGATGAGATCCTCACCAAGAAATGCAAAACGATCAAAGCGATCACTCCGAGAATCAGAGAACTCGCGCAGGACATGCTTGAGACCATGAAGAACGCTGACGGAGTCGGTATCGCTGCACCTCAGGTAGGCGTTATGAAGAGATTTTTCATTGCTATGCCGCATGTAGATGCTGAGGATGAGACGATCAGAGATAAGGTCTATTATATGATCAATCCTGAGATCACATATACAGAAGGAACGCAGGAATCCAGCGAGGGATGCCTGTCAGTACCTGGGTATATGGGTCTGGTCGAGAGACCGCAGAAGATCAGGATCCGTGCGACTGACCTGGACGGCAATGAGAATGAATACGAATTCGAAGGATTTGCCGCTACTGTATTCTGTCACGAATACGACCATCTTGACGGTATCCTGTATCCGGATATCGCCAGAGAGATGATGACCGTTGAGGAGTATACAGAGAGACTTGAACAGGTCAAAGCCGAACACGCAGCAGAACAAACAGCAGAAGAATAGCATTTAAGCTTAGTTTTAACTCAGGAGTTTATTATATTGATGAAAATAGTATTCATGGGCACTCCGGAGCTTGCCGCATGCTCGCTCCGCGCTCTGATAGACAATGGATATGAAATACCGCTGGTAGTCACGCAGCCGGACCGCAAAGGCAACAGGAACAAAATGATCCTGTCACCTGTCAAACAGCTTGCGCTGGACCACGGGATCGAAGTAGCGCAGCCTCACAGACTGAGGAAAGACGAAGACCTCATCAGCAGGCTCAGAGATATCGCGCCTGACATGATCGTAGTAGCTGCATTCGGACAGATACTGCCGCAGTCAGTTATCGATATACCTCGCCTCGGATGTATCAACGTACACGGATCACTTCTTCCGGATCTCAGAGGAGCTTCTCCTATGCAGGAGGCAGTCCTCAGAGGATACGATGTGTCAGGTGTAACGATCATGCGCATGGATGCCGGACTGGATACGGGCGATATGATCAGCAAGATCGAATGTGATATCAGAGGGAAGAATATCACCGAGGTCACATCGATCCTCGCTGCAGCAGGAGCTAGACTGCTGATAGAGACTATACCGCATATTGCCGATGGGACAGCTGTTTATGAGAAACAGGATGAAAACAAGTCGACATATGCTAAAATGATTAATAAGACGGACGGATTCACGGATTTCAGCGAATCTGCCGCAGCTATCGAATGCAAGATCAGAGCATATTACGAATGGCCGACGTGCTACAGCTATCTTGATGGTCAGCAGGTAAAATTCTTCCGTGCTGAGGTCATCGATGAAGCACCGGATGGCGAACCGGGAACAGTAAGTACTATTTCCCGGACAGACTATGTTATCAATTGCGGAGCGGGTAAGCTCAGGATACTTGAGCAGCAGCTCCAGGGTAAGAAGAGGATGAGTGCCGGAGATTTCATGAGAGGACACAAATTGTCTGTCGGAGACAGATTCGGCGCAGAGGAGGTATGACATGTACGGATATTACTACGACTATTCATGGATAGTACTGCTGCCTGCGATTATCTTCACGTTCCTGTGCCAGTCACGGATCACCAGCGCATACAGGAATTATTCACAGGTCCGCAACAGCCGCAATATTACGGGGGCAGAGGCAGCGAGGATCATGATGGACGCCAACGGGCTTTCCAATGTCGCGATCAATATTCTCAACGGAGGCAATTCGCTGACAAATTTCTATGACCCAAAGACCAAGAGCCTGAATCTTTCCAGAGAGGTATACAGCTCGCCGTCTGTCGCGTCTGTAAGCATCGCGTGCCATGAAGTAGGGCACGCAATACAGGATGCAACACATTACGCACCTCTGGCGCTGAGGAACGGAATCGTTCCGGTAGTCAATCTCACTCAGATGGCATCCTGGCCGTTGATCATGTTCGGCCTGATCCTTTCGGTCAGCTCGCCGTACGGCAGCCTGATGTTCCTGATCGGAGTCGGATGCTTCCTGTTTGTCATTCTGTTCCATCTGATCACACTCCCGGTTGAGTTCAATGCTTCCAACAGGGCTCTTGAACAGATGAGAGTACTCAATTTGGTCAATGAAGAGGACTATGTAGGCTCCAGAACAGTTCTCAGAGCTGCAGCGATGACTTATGTTGCCGCACTGGCGACAGCAGTTGCAAACCTCCTGAGGATACTGCTGATCGCGGGACGCCGCAGGTAGTCACATCGGAGGAGATATTGGATCAGGACTGGATAACGGTTTTTGAAGCTCTCAGGAGCGTATATATTGACGGTGCATATTCAAATATTGCAGTAAATGAAGCTATCTCGCATCACAGAGGATGCAGGGATAGCTTCGTTCGCTCTATGGTCAAGGGAACTCTGCGAGATACCATAAGGATCGATCATATTCTGGATCAGCTGGCGGACGGAGGGATCAGAAGCATTAAGAAGAGAACCCTCATTGTACTCAGGATGGGTGTCTATGCTGTCAGATCCATGGATTCCGTGCCGGATCATGCCGCAGTCAACGAATCGGTAACTCTTGCCCGTAAAGTCGCGAGAGGCACCGACCGCTTTGTCAATGCGGTTCTCAGAAATTATCTCAGACGCAGAGAAGAACTGGACAGGGATACGGAGGATCTCGGTATTAAATACTCATTCCCGGATGATATCGTGCGTCTGCTGGGAGACCAGTATGGAGAAGAGACTGAGGGTATTCTCAGGAACCTCTCTTCTCCTGCTCCAATGGTTCTGAGAGTCAACACTCTCATGACGACCAGAGATGAACTCGCCAAAATGCTGGCGGAAGAAGGGATACATACTGAGAGTTCTGAATTATCTGACAGAGTGCTGATCGCCGAGGGAGGAGCCCTGATGGGCTCAGATCTGTTCAGGCGAGGATTATTTACAGTCCAGAGCCTTTCCTCTGTTATCGCCATTCAGGCGCTGTCGCCGCTTCCGGGCAGCAGAGTGCTCGACATGTGCGCAGCTCCGGGTGGAAAGACAACAATGATGGCTGAAATGATGACCGGCTCCGGCCACATAACAGCCTGTGACATCCATGAACACAGGCTGGAGCTGATCGAGGCAACTGCTGCCAGACTGGGGATAGACATCATAGAGACCAGACAGCTGGATGGGACGGTCCATGACAGCAAACTCGATGATTCGTTCGATTACGTGCTGGCAGATGTACCTTGCTCGGGACTCGGTGTTGTTGCCGGCAAACCCGAGATCAAATACAGGACAGATACAGCGCTTCTCGGAGAACTTGTGCAGATCCAGAAGGAGATACTCAGGAATGCCTTAAGATATGCCAAGCCGGGCGGGCTTATCGAATATTCGACGTGCACTCTCAACAAAGATGAGAACGAGAGAGTCGTGGAAGCCGTGATGAATGAAGAGTCTTTTGGCAGTATTGTTGAAATGGATACACTTTTGCCATATAATAACTTGGTAGGCTTTTATTATTGTATAATCCGGAAGAATTTCCCCGGGTCAACAGATGAGCCTATACGTTGACAGAAATAGCAAGGAACGGAGAGAGTGAATTTATGAAGATCGGTTATATGACTGACGGCGGCAGGAGAAGACCTACCAACGAAGATGCTGTCAAGGTTCTGCAGGATGTAAACTTCTATATGCTTGCAGACGGAGTAGGCGGCAACAGATCAGGTGAAGTCGCAAGTCAGTCGGCTCTTGATGCACTTGAGAAGTTTATAAGGCACAATCCACCTGAATGGCTTGACGGACGTGACGAGATATTCAGATATCTCAGAGCTGCCGTCAGATACGTCAATCAGTTTATCATCAAGCTTTCGGATGCCCAGCCACAGTTCACCGGCATGGCAACGACGCTTGTATTTGCATATATAAGAGACGGAGAGATGTATGTTGCCAATGTAGGCGACAGCAGGGTCTATCTCATTCATGATGATATGATCCAGCAGATCACGGATGATCACACTTATGTAAATGATCTGGTCAAGATGGGAGCCATCAGCAGAGAAGAAGCCCATACTCATGCCAGGAAGAACGTAATAACAAGAGCTATCGGCGCTAATGCCAATAATGAGCCGGACTGCTTCAGCGTAGAGGTCGCTGCGGGTGACCGTATTCTGCTGTGCAGTGACGGACTCTATGATGAAGTCGATGACGAGGAGATCCTGTACTCTGTAAGCAGATTTGACGATATGACGATCTGCGCAGAGGATCTTGTAGCGCTCGCGAATGAGAATGGCGGTAATGACAACATCTCCGTAATCATAATCGATTTGATGGAGGACTGATATGAGCAGCAGATTACTATCAGGCCGATATGAATTGTTAGAGAAGATCGGCGACGGTGGTATGGCCGTCGTGTATAAGGGCAAGGACAGATTGCTCAATCGTTTTATTGCGATCAAGATCCTCAGACCGGAGTTTACCAAGGATGCTACCTTCGTAGAGAACTTCAAGAGAGAATCCCAGGCAGCGGCTGGTCTCACACATCCTAATATCGTCGGTGTGTACGATGTCGGAAGAGAAGGCAACATCAACTACATCGTCATGGAGCTTATCGAGGGACGCACGCTCAACAAGATCATCGAGGACGAAGCTCCAATGGATTACAAGCGTGTCATCGATATTTCCAAACAGGTCGCTTCTGCGCTGAGGATCGCTCATAAGAACAAAATCATCCACAGAGACGTCAAGCCTCACAATATCATGATCACCAACGACGGTATCGTCAAGCTGGCGGACTTCGGTATCGCGAGAGCTGTCAATGACGCTACACTGTCAACCGGCAGCAAGATCGTCGGTTCCGTGCACTATTTCTCACCTGAGCAGGCGAGAGGCAACTATGTCGATGAGAGATCAGATATCTATTCACTGGGTATCGTAATGTACGAGATGCTGACAGGCAAGGTCCCGTTTGACGGAGAGAACCCTGTAACTGTCGCTCTCAAACATATCAACGAGGAGATCAGACCTCCTAGCGAACTGGTTGACGGTATTCCTCCGGCACTTGAGAGATGTGTCATGAAGGCAACCAACAAGTATCAGACGAACAGATACTCCAGCGCGGATGAACTGATCGAAGAACTCGATAATATTTCGTTTGTTACAGATGTAGCCGGCACTTCCATTTTCGCAGCTTCGGATGTAATAGAGAAGCGCAATAAGCGCAGAGCTGAGATAGAGGCAGCAGCAGAGGAAGACGAAGAGAAGCAGAAAGAGAAAAAGAGACGCAAGAGAAAGCGTATTGCGATCATTACTGCAATCGTTCTCCTGCTTGCTCTGGCACTTGGTTGGTACGTTGCATTCAGGATGGGCGTATTCTCACCGACCAAGCCTGCTCCTGACTTCATAGATAAAACATTTGAACAAGCGAAGGAACTGGCAGAGAAGGAAGGCTTCGAACTCAAGCAGGGCAAGGACGTATACTCCAACACTATTGCTGAGGGCAGGATAGCGACTCAGGAACCTGATGTAGGGATCGAGACCGCCAAAGAAGGCACTATCACAGTTCATGTTTCCAAGGGAAGCAAAGAGGGAATGGTTCCTAACGTAGTCGGCCTTGATAAAGAAGATGCTCAGAAGCGTCTCGAAGAGTACGGCTATATAGTTGGAAATATCATTGTCGATACTCAGCCTGAAGATGAAGGAACTGTACTGGAACAGAAACCGGTTGCAGGATCTCCACTGGATAAGGAGAGCAAAGTAGAGCTGACCATTTCAGATGGAAAGGGTGTAGAGAAAGGAACTGTACCTTCTGTCACCGGCCTTTCACTCAAGGAGGCCAAGAGCGCTATTTCCAGAGCAGGATTCGCTGTCGGCAGAGTTGACTACGACTGGAGCAACAGTGTTTCCAAGGGATATGTTATGTACCAGCAGTATCAGGCAAACTCATTGCTTGACAAGGGCACCAGCATAGACATCCAGGTCAGCAAGGGCAAGGAGCCTGAACCTGAACCTGTTGTACCGGATGAACCGGATGAACCTGAACAGCCTGCAGAAACAGGTGAAGCAGAGAGCGGTGACACAGGCGAAGCAGGTGATACGCAAGGATAACCGGATCGATATATGATAGGAAGGATAGTTAAGGGTATCGGAGGATTTTACTTTGTCCATGACGGTCATGAGACTGTCATGGGCAAAGCCAGAGGAAATCTCAAGAGAAATAGAGAACTGCTCTATGTCGGTGATATCGTGGATTTTGAGATCGACGATAATGACGGTGACAGAGAATGTGTCATCAACAGAGTAGTCGAGAGGAAGAATTTCCTTACCAGGCCACCAGTATCTAATCTCGATATGCTGGTGGTCGTGTTTTCTGTGAAAGATCCGGATGCTAATTATCCAGTAATTGACAAGCTGCTTGCAGGATGTGAGAGAGCAGGTATCAAACCAGTCATCTGCATATCCAAGATCGACCTGATCAGTACGGAAGTCCTCGAGAGCAACCTTGAGATATACAGAGATCTCTATCCGGTTGCAGCTGTGAACGGCAATACAGGGGAAGGCCTTGACAAACTTGAGGAAATCATACGAGGGCATAGTGCGGCACTGGCAGGACCGTCGGGCGTCGGCAAATCGACGATCACGAATCACCTCATCGAAGATGGAATGTCTGTTCAGACCGGCACGATAAGTGACAAGACCGGAAGAGGGCGTCATACGACAAGGCACGTTGAGATTTTTGCTCTCGGTGACGACACATATCTGTATGATACACCGGGGTTCACATCGCTTGAACTCCAGAATGCCGAGCCTGAAGAGATAAGATCACTGTTCCCTGAGTTCAGACAGCGTGCGGGTTACTGCAGATATGCGGACTGTATGCATATCAATGAACCGGAATGTGCTGTCAAAGCAGCGCTGGAAGCCGGTGAAATAAACAAATCAAGGTATCAATCATATCTCATGATGACAGAGGAGGCAAAGAAATGGCTGAAATAACTAGAATATCACCGTCAATACTGGCAGCAGATTTTGCGCGTCTGGGTGAAGATGTAGCTGATGTATGCAAGAGAGGCATTGACTATCTCCACATTGATGTTATGGACGGAGCTTTCGTTCCTAATATAAGTTTTGGCTCAGCAGTCATGAAGAGCCTGCTCGGATACTCTACAGTACCTTTTGATGTCCACCTCATGATAGAAGATCCTGACAGATATATCGATGACTTTGTCACAGAGAATACAGAATTCATCACTGTGCACTATGAGGCATGCAGTGATCTGAGACATACTCTCAAACATATCCATGATGCAGGCGTCAAGGCTGGTGTTTCGATCAAGCCGGGAACATCTCCTGGAGTCCTTGAGCCGTACCTCAAAGATATCGACCTGGTGCTCGTCATGTCTGTAGAACCTGGCTTCGGCGGACAGAAGTTCATGGACAACTCACTTCCTAAGATCAGTTATTATGCAGATCTCAAGAAGGAGTACGGATTCAACTACCTGATCGAGGTAGACGGAGGCGTCGGCGCGAAGAACGCACATATAGTCAAGAAGGCAGGCGTAGAAGTTATCGTTGCCGGTTCAGCTGTCTTCAAAGTCGAAGACAGGTCAGCAGCTATTGCAGCGATCAAGGGTCTGTAACCATTCCATACAGCTCAGATCCATGCATCTCCGCATAAGACCGGGGATAAACAACCATATAGATGATGCGTAAATCTGTGCTGAAATCTCCCGCGGCTTTCGGTAGAATCCCGTCAGAGGAGATCTGCCGTGATACGACGCAAACTTTGTGCATATTCAATAATGATGGCAGCCGGAATATCTTCCGGCTGTTTTATTATGGAAGAAACGAAGCTCATCGGAGGATCTCTACTGCTGATCATTACCGGCACTGCCGCTGCAGCGATGAGCATGAGTGAAAGGAATAGCTGGAAGGAAGTGGTCAATCTTGCTGCGTTTCTGTTGGCAGGTTTCATGCTTTTCACGCTCCGGTTCATATCTTATGAGGCTGACTGCAGCTTGATCTGTGATACACCGGATCAGATGTCTTATGTTGAAGGTACTGCAGAAAGCATAACCTGTACTGATGAGAAATACAGGATCGTTCTTGGGAATGCAATAGTATACGACTCACCAGGCGATGATCATCACGAGCAGAGAAAGATCAGATACAAAGTCCAGATCAATTATTATGGCAGGATCGATGATACAGCAGATCTTATGTACAGCAGAATAGGGTTTCGCGGGAAACTGCGAAAGCCTCTCACTGCTGATAATCCCGGGTGCTTCGATCCGAGACTCTATTCGAGGAGCAAAGGGATCAGCTGTGTCATGACTGCGGATATGATACGATACGATGATCAGGCTGAGCCTGAATATGACATGATATGCCGATGGAAGCGATACATCTACAGGATCAGAGAAGAATATATCGGGTATTTCCGATCAGACCAGATACAAGGGTTTATCAGAGGCGTTATTTTCGGCGACAAAAGCAGTATCGACGAGGAAACGAGAGAGGATTTCGACATCAATTCGACCGGTCATATCCTGGCGGTGAGCGGTCTGCACATTGGATTCATCTATGCTTTGCTGAAAATGCTTACCGGCAGGAGAAAAACGCTTCCATTGACGATAATCGTTATATTGCTGCTCGTCGCTTACGGAGAGATGACGATGTGGAGTGCATCGACGATCAGGGCTGTTATAGTGCTGAGTCTCAATCTTATGGCGCTGTATGCCAGAAGACATCCCGATTTACTGACATCTGTAAGCACAGCAGCGATCCTGATCCTCAGTGTGAGCCCATACCAGCTGTTCGATCAGGGGTTCAGGATGTCATTTGCTGCGTTGACCGGGATCGCTGTACTCACAGGATTTCTGAAATCCTTTCTGGGAGAAGCCCTGGCTGTGATGATCGCTGTCCAATGCGCTGTTGCTCCATTGACTGCGTACATATTCCACAGGATCAATTTCCTGTCTATATTCATAAATATCCCTGTTATAGCCATTGCTTCTGTACTGGTACCACTGTGTATCATCTCACTGGCTGCAGATATCATAACAGGCTCCGTCCCCGGGCCGGTACTGTCCATGACAGAAGATGTTGCATCACTGCTCATCAGACTGAACAGTACCCTTGCAGACGAGGGAGGATTCTCAGGCATGGTGGTTTCGGTCAATCCCGGAGTTCTGCTGTTGTTCTATCTGACGATCCTGCTGATCTGCTCGGAATGGTTCAGAGTAAGGGCCCTGCGGAGGGATTGGCACGGGATCCTGAAAGCAGTGATATGCCTTCTGCTGATATCTGTCGTTACCGGAATGGTTTGTTATAATACTTTCGCTGATGATGAGATCGTATTTGTGAGTGTCGGGCAGGGTGACTGTGTGCATATAAGAGCGGATGGAAATGACGTCCTGATCGATGGTGGAGGAAGTGCATTCAGTAATGTAGGGGAATCCATATTGATGCCATATCTGCTTTCGAATGGAGTTGATCAGGTTGATCTGGCACTCGTTACACACCTCCATATGGATCATTATCAAGGGATACGAGAATTGTCTGAAATATTTCCTGTCGCAGAATTCGGGATCCCGGCTGACTACAGGAGATCTGCGGGACAGAACGGTCAGTTTACTGATGAAGTGATATTCATAGATCCAGGCAGTACGATCAGCGTATCTGAAGATGTCAGAATAGATGTGATTTGGCCTCCTCCGGGAAGGACCGGGGATATCGAGATCGATGATCCCAACGAGCACAATATGGTCTATATGATCAACTGTAAGGACATCAGGATCATGGTGACAGGCGATCTCCTTGAGGCAGATGAACTTGATATGTTAGAATACTACAGATATACAGATACTCTGAAATGTGACGTTCTCAAAGTCGCTCATCATGGGAGCAAAAGCAGTACGACAGAGGAATTTCTCGAAGCTGCGGATCCTGCGATAGCCGTGATCCAGGTCGGAAGGAACAATCTTTACGGACATCCTCATGATCAGACCTTGAAGAGACTTGAGGAACGAGGCGTCAGAGTCTGCAGGACTGACAATAACGGGGCTGTCGGCATAGATATCCGCAGAGGATCGATCGCTGTCGATACTATGAGAAACTGAGAAGATATGGCATACAAAGATTTCATCAATGACTTCAGGAAAGAGATAACACCGGATGTTCTGTTCTTTTACGGTGCAGAAGATCATCTCATGGACTGGGCTGTTGAACAGATCATCAATAAGTATGTAAGTGAGGAATGGCGGGAGATCGATGTCAGATATCTGGACGGTGACAGAGTCAGCGCTTATGACATCATGGGAGAGGCAAGAGCATTTTCCATGTTTTCCGACAGAAGAGTCATTATAGTGAGGAATTACCTGCCTCTGTACCGCAAATCCTCTGACAGCGGGATCAACGAGCTTCTGGAGCTTGCGGGGAGCAGACTCGGAACATCGGTGATCGTATTTGTGCTGGAGAGCAGATATTCCGATGACATCACTGCGTTCGGGAAGAAGTTCGCCAAGAAAGGCGGAGGATATGAGTTTTCCAGGCTGGACAAAGCTGATCTCAAGTCCTTCATCACGAAAAGGATCCACACTTCAGGCAAGATGATTGCAAGGCGTGAGCTCGATTACCTTATTGATCTTACAGGATATTACAACAAAGAGAGCTCCTATGATCTGGCAAGACTGGACGCAGACATAGCCAAACTTGTCAAAGCATGTCCTGAGGACAGCATCAGCTACGGTCTGATCGAAGATCTCCTGATTGGAGACAGCGACAGATATGTGTTCAATCTGGTCGATGCAGTCGTGAACGGCGACAGACCTCGCGCGCTTGAGATCGCGGAGACCATAATCCGGGAGGAAGACGGAGCGATGCAGGTCATTGCGCTGCTCACGAAACAGTTTGAGATCATGTATGATGCACTCGAACTGTCACGGGAAGGATACAGTGTATCTCAGATGGCATCGATGACCGGTATCAATGAGTTCAGATTCAAGAGAGCCTGGCAGTCTGCAGGAGCCTACAAGCTGAGCAGGCTCAGAGAGCTGCTGGTGCAGCTGTACAATATAGATCGGGATATCAAAAAAGGCGACATCGATAAAGATGTCGCCCTGGAATTGTTTGCAGTAACAGCGTCAAACCGCTGAATCGATGAGTTCGCGGGCTGCCTGAACGGCGCTTTCACTGTCTGAAGAGCCGCTGAACAGCGTAGCGACCATGCGGACTTTGCCTTCTGCGTCAAGATGATCGATATTCGTGAGAGTACGCTCTCCGGATATCGATTTTGTTATGAGATAATTATCTCTGCCGTAAGCAGCGATCTGCGGCAGGTGAGTCACAGCGATGATCTGTCTGTGCTCAGCGATCTCGCGCATTTTGTGACCGACTGTGAGAGCTGTGCGCCCGCTGATACCGGTATCTATTTCATCGAATATCATGGTCTCGATATCATCACTGCTGCCAATGATGTGTTTGAACGCAAGCATGATCCTGGAGATCTCTCCTCCGGAAGCGATCCTGGTCAGCGGCATCAGCGGTTCACCCGGATTCGTGGATATCAGGAATTCAACTTGGTCAAATCCGTCAGGTCCGATCTCATCCAGACGGCTGATGTCTATCCGGAATTCAGAGTTGGCGAAATCCAGATCACGCAGCTCAGCCATTACCGCTGATTCCAACCTGGAAGCAATGATACTGCGTATCTCGCTGACGTGTGATGCCTGATCCTCAAGCACTCTGTAACAGCGTTCTGCCTTAGCTGCCAGGCTTGCTTTCTCAGTATCAAAATTCTCGATGATATTGAGTTTGCGTCCCAGCTCATCTCTGTATTCAAGGATCTCATCGACAGACATTCGGTATTTGCGCCTTGCGTCTTCGATCACAGCAAGACGTTCCGAGATGCTGTCCATATCAGCTTCAGAATAATTGAGTGATCCGCTGAGCTCTCTGAGTCTGTCAGATACATCCTCAAGAGTGTAATACGCGTCACGGCTCTCTGAAGCCATCGATGCGAGCTTTTCGCTGAACGGGCTGACAGCATCCATCTCGTCACAGGCTCTGGAGAGGGAGGAAAGGACAGAAGCATCTGCCTCATGGAGGTACTCATATGCAGTCATGACGGAAGAGTAGATCTTCGCGCTGTTCCGCATCAGCTCCAGCTCCTGACGCAGTTCTTCGTCTTCGCCGGATCTGAGGTGCAGATCATTGATGTACCCGTACTCGAATCTGTAGTAATCCTGCTGCTGGAGTGCAGAAGCCTCAGCTCTTACCAGTTCATCATACTCGCGCTGTGCAGCCTTATATTCCGTATACAGACTCTCCAGCTTGCTGAGCTCCGGCCCGGTTATCTCACTGTGATAGCGGTCGGTGATATGGATATGATTATCCGGATCGAGGATCTGCTGGTTGTCATACTGCCCGTGAACATCCACCCAGTCACTGCAGAAACTGCGGACCTGTCCGAGTGTCACTAACTCGCCGTTAAGCTTGCAAATGGACTTGCCGGAAGAGAGGATCTCACGCGAGATGATCACATCTTCACCGTTCTTGTCGCCAGCAATCTGTATCAGCGCTTTGTTCTGGCCGGTTCTCACCATAGCCGTATCGGCACGCCCGCCGAGGACTGTGCTGATGGCAGTGACAAGAACCGATTTGCCGGCACCGGTTTCTCCGGTTATGATATTCAGACCTTCACCGAGATCGAAGTCGATATGTTCGATGGTCGCGAAATTATCTATGATTATCTGATTGATCATTGTTATTCACGGTTTTCCATTATCTTGTTGAATGCATCTATAACCTGTGGGACATTGCGCTCATGGTCAACTATGATCAGCAGGTTGTTATCGCCTGAGATCGAACCGACGATGTGATCGAGGCTGAGACAATCGACTGCTTCACCGGCAGCGCCTGAACAACCCGACAGAGTTTTGACTACAATAAGATTCTGTGCAGACTGATAGGACAGGACACTCTCTCTGAAGATCCTGACAAACCGTTCTGAGATAGGCCGGTTGTCGTAGTTTCCTGCAATGTATTTGTACTTACCGTCTCTGGCCTGGCCTTTGACAAGCTGAAGTTCGCGGATATCTCTCGAAACGGTTGCCTGCGTAACAGTGTAACCTGCATCGCGGAGAAGGTTGAGGAGCTGATCCTGTGTCTCGACCTCGTTAGTCCTGATCAGTTCAAGTATTTTGTTCTGTCTGGATACTCTCATATTGGACCTCCCCGTTATTTGATATAATTTAAACTATATTATAGCATAAAAATTCATTAATCTGTATGAAAATAGGCTTCGCGGGAAGCTTTTGCTATAATAAGGGACTCCAGGGTATGAATTCGCGAATCTTTCGGATGGCAGCTGCGTCTTACCGACTGACAGAAAACGAACAAATTACGAACATAGACATCTATGATGTATAATGGTAAAATCATCTGAAGGAGATTCCGTAATATGAGAATAATTGGAATAGATCCCGGATATGCGATCATGGGCTACGGGATCCTTGATTACCGAGGCAATAAATTCACTCCGGTTGCATACGGAGCGATCACGACAGAGGCGAAAACTCCCAATGAAGAGAGACTTCTGTCGCTTTATAATGAACTGACCGAGATCATAGCAGAGTACAAGCCGGAAGAGGCTTCCATAGAAGAGCTTTTCTACAACACCAACGCTACGACTGCCATCATGGTAGGGGAAGCCAGGGGAATGGCTCTGCTTGCGTGCGCTCAGGCCGGGATCAGGATCAATGAATATACACCGTTGCAGATCAAGTCTTCTCTGACCGGATACGGCAGAGCGGACAAGAAGCAGGTGCAGACCATGGTCAAGATGATCCTGGGATTGCAGGAAGTACCGAAACCCGATGATACAGCGGATGCACTTGCCGCGGCGATCTGCCACGCACACCATGCGGGGAGCCGCATACCGAGATAAGGAGAACAGGGAATACCGATGATCAGATTCTTAAGAGGAGAGTACCTGTACTATGAGTCCGGCGCGATCGTGATCGAAACACCGGGCGGCATAGGATTCAGGTTATTTGTGTCAGATACCAGCAGCTTGCTGACCGCGCAGGAAGGCGATGACATCGCTGTCTATACTTACATGCAGGTCAAAGAAGACGGCATGTCATTGTATGGCTTTGCCGATACAGAGGCGTTGGCGCTGTTCGAACAGCTGATCACTGTCAAAGGCGTAGGGCCTAAGGCCGGACTTGCGATCATGTCGCTTGGCACGCCGAATCAGATCAAAGGTGCTATCGCAGCAGGCGATGCAGCATCGATCTCTATGGCGCAAGGTGTCGGCAAGAAGACAGCGGAACGAGTGATCCTGGAGCTCAAGGACAAAGTGTCCGTGATCCCTGGTGAGATCCCGGCGAATGAAGGCATCGCGCCTGCACCGATCCCTGGATCGGGAGAACGCGGAGAGGCAGTCATCGCGCTTACGACTCTCGGCTACAGCAAGAAAGAAGCAGAAGCTGCTGTCGGATCTGTTCCTGATGAAGGACTGTCAGCAGAAGAATATATCAAGAAATCGCTCAAATTCCTTCTGTAGAGGAATGAGTAATTACAGAAAGACGAACATCCGATGAAAGAACGAGTAACTCAGACCAAAGCCAATCCGGGCGAACTGGCAGGTGAACTTACACTCAGGCCGCAGTACCTGAGTGAGTACTGCGGCCAGTCGAATGCGAAGGACAATCTGTCGATCTACATCGAGGCAGCCAAAATGAGAGGCGAGCCTCTTGATCATGTGCTTTTCTATGGTCCGCCGGGACTGGGCAAGACCACTCTCGCAGGCATCATCGCCAATGAGCTCGGTGTCGATATCAAGATCACTTCAGGTCCTGCGATCGGCAGAGCCGGAGATCTGGCGGCGATCCTCACCAATCTCAACGATAACGATGTGCTGTTTATCGATGAGATACACAGACTCAACAGATCAGTCGAAGAGGTGCTGTATTCTGCGATGGAGGATTTTGCGCTGGATATCATCATAGGCAAAGGCCCGGCCGCGAGATCGCTTCGTATCGATATCGCGAAGTTCACTCTGATCGGTGCGACAACGAGAGCCGGAAGCCTGTCGGAGCCGCTGAGAGACCGTTTTGGCATCGTACAGAAATTCGAGTTCTACACACCGGAAGAGATCAAGGATATTCTCCGCAGGACAGCTTATGTGCTGGATACTACGATCGACGATGAGTCTCTCAATGAGATATCACTGAGATCGAGAGGCACACCTCGTATCGGCAACAGGCTGCTCAAGAGGGTCAGGGATTTCTCTTCGGTAATCTCTGACGGCAATATCGATATCGACATTACGAACCGTGCACTTGATGCTCTCGGAGTAGACAAACTCGGACTTGAGAAACTCGACAGAGACATTCTCGAGACGATCATCAAGGGCTTCAACGGAGGACCGGTAGGGATCGAGACGATCGCTTCCGCGATAGGCGAAGAGAGAGTTACAATAGAGGACGCTAACGAGCCTTATCTGATACAGGCCGGACTTCTGTACAGAACACAGAAAGGTCGTGTCGCGTCACGTGCTGCTTACGAGCATCTCGGACTCATGGGATTCTATAGAGAACCTGAGACTGAGCAGCTCAGACTGGAAATATAGACGAGAATATATAGATGAGAATAGATGAATTTGATTATGAACTGCCTGAAGAGCTGATCGCTCAGACTCCGCTGCCGGAGAGAGACAGCTGCAGGCTGATGGTACTGGATAGAAGTAAAAAGACGGTCGAGCACCGTCATTTTTACGATATATTGGATTATGTAAACCCTGGAGATTGCCTTGTCCTGAATGACTCCAGAGTCATTCCTGCGAGGATGTACGGCATCAAAGAGGGTACCGGAGCACATATAGAGCTTCTGCTGATCAAAAGGATCGAAGGCGACCGGTGGGAATGCATGGTAAGACCGGGCAAGAGGCTCCACGAAGGAGATACCGTGATCCTTGCAGGAGAGACTGATACTGTCCCATCCGGCGAGACATGTGAAGGACCATATGTCGTCAATGGTATCAGGAGCATGTTCAAAGCTCACATTCTCGGATATCACGACAGAGACAACGGTACCAGACTCGTCGAGTTCGAGTATGAAGGGATCTTCATGGAGAGACTTGAGGAGATCGGTTCGATGCCTTTGCCGCCATATATTACCAGGCCTGCGGAAGACAGTGACAAAGAGATGTATCAGACCGTCTACAGCAGGATCGACGGATCGGTGGCTGCTCCGACAGCGGGACTGCATTTTACCGAAGAGCTGCTGCAGAAAGCCCGGGACAAGGGCGTCAGGATCGCATATGTCACACTGCATGTCGGTATCGGCACGTTCAGACCGGTCAAAGTCGATGTGATCGAGGAACACAAGATGCATTTTGAAGAGTGTTCGATCGATCAGGAGAATGCGGATCTTATCAACCGCACGATCGAAGAAGGCGGCAGGATCATTTCAGTCGGGACGACTTCCACGAGAACACTTGAAAGCATGGCAGGCATGCCGATGCAGCCCTTCACACCGGGTAAACCGACGAACAGGATGTTCCGCGTCCGTTCAGGCGAGATCTCAACAGGCATCTTCATCTATCCTGGCTATGAGTTCAAGATAGTGGATGCGCTGATAACCAATTTCCATCTGCCAAAATCCACACTGCTGATGCTCGTATCTGCACTGTATGACAGAGAGGAGATACTCAAGGCGTATAACATCGCAGTTGAAGAGAGATACAGATTCTTCAGCTACGGTGATGCAATGATCATTATCTGATGAGGAGAAGAACATGTCCAAAGCACTTGAATTTGAACTGCTTAACAAGGACACCCGGAGCAAAGCCAGGCGAGGCCGCATAACGACACCGCACGGTGTCATCGAGACACCGGTATTCATGCCTGTCGGTACACAGGCGACTGTGAAGGCTATGAAACCCGAGGATGTCGAGAAGACCGGGGCGCAGATCATACTTGCCAACACCTATCACCTGATGCTGAGACCGGGATCAGATATCGTGAGAGCCGCTGGAGGACTGCATGAGTTCATGAACTGGCACAAGCCGATACTGACAGATTGCGGCGGATTCCAGGTCTTCAGTCTTGGACACATGCGCAAGATCACAGAGGAAGGAGCACTTTTTGCTTCACATATCGACGGGAGCAGACACATGCTCTCTCCTGAGAAGTCGATCCAGGTACAGAACGATCTCGGCGCTGATATCATAATGGCATTTGATGAATGCGCACCTCCGGATGCAGACCGGGAATACATAGCCCGCTCACAGGCAAGAACGACAAGATGGCTCGAGCGAAGCATCGAGGCGCATCAGAATCCGGACAGACAGGCGTTGTTCGGCATCATGCAGGGAGGTTTCTTCAGAGATCTCAGAGAAGAGAGCGCCAGAGAGATCGTCAAATTTGATCTTCCGGGCTATGCAATAGGCGGTATATCGGTAGGAGAGACCAAGGAAGAATATATCGGGGTACTGGAATACGCACCGGACCTGCTGCCGGAGAACAAACCTCGCTATGTCATGGGGATCGGCACTCCGGACTATATCTTCGAGGCTGTCGAGCACGGTGTGGACATGTTCGACTGTGTGGAGCCGACGAGGATCGCGAGACATGGTATGGCGATGACGAGCCAGGGAAGGGTCAGCATCAAGAACGCGAAATACGAGAGAGATTTTGGCCCGCTCGATCCTGCGTGTGACTGCTATACCTGCAGGCATTACAGCAGGGCTTATCTGAGACATTTGTTTAAGGCCGGTGAAACCATGTCACATATGCTCCTGACCGAGCATAATCTGAGGTTCCTGTCCAGACTGTCTGAGAATATAAGGAAGTCGATCGATGAAGACCGGTTCCTGGAATATAAAGAAGAGTTTTATGGCAGATACTATAGAAGAGATAAATGAGAAGCGAACGTTACAACGAATTAGATAAGAAAAGCGATTTGATCAACAAGCTGTCCAGTCTGATGATCTATTTTACCCTGTATTCGATGATAGGCTGGATCTACGAGGTCTTCCTGGAGGTCGTCGTATACCGCTGGGGATTCTCTAACAGAGGTGTCCTGACCGGTCCTTACCTGCCGGTATACGGATTTGGCGCTCTGGTATTCCTGCTGCTGGTATATCCGATCATCAGGAACAAGCCGATCATCAGTAAGATTATATGGATGCCGGTCGTATTCCTTCTCTGCATGGCGATCGCTACTGCCATCGAACTCGGAACATCGTATATACTTGAGTATCTGACCGGATCATGGCCATGGCAGACATATGCAGACTACGCGATCAATTTCCAGGCAAGAATTGCACTGTCACCGTCAGTCCGGTTCGGAATCGGAGGCGTGTTCTTCCTGTATGTACTGCAGCCATTGTTTGAGAAACTGAGCGGCAAGATGAGTGATAAATCAAGAACGCTTGTCGCTCTGATATTACTGTTGATATTTGTTGTAGATTTCCTGCATACCATTCTGTTCAAATAAGAGAGACCGACAATGAATACAGAAGACACCAGAATATTGAATACTGACAGGCTCTGTCCAGCCGCCGAGCATTGCGGCGGCTGTCTTTATCAGGGCATTGATTATGCAGAGCAATACAGACAGAAAGACAAAGCAGTAAGACGCCTGCTGGACAAGCACGATATCGTTGAGTCTGTCTACCTCGGCATGGAGCCTGCGATCTGCACCGGCGGATACCGGAATAAGATGGAATACACTTTCGGAGACCTCGAGAAGGGCGGTGAGCTCGAGCTGGGCATGCACTTCAAAGGGCGTTTTATGTCGATCATTACGACGGACGAGTGCCAACTCGTGCCGGATGACTTCAACACGGTAGTGCGAGCTACTCTCGATTTCTGCCGCGCAAGAGGATATGTACCTTATCACCGCAAAACACATCTCGGTCTGCTGCGCAATCTCGTCGTACGCTGCGGCGTCAGGACCAATGAGCTGCTGGTAAATATCGTGACTTCGAGTGAACCAGGTTTTGACGAAGAAGGGTACCGTGATATGCTGCTCGGACTCGATCTCAGCATGGAGATCGTCGGGATCATGCGCACGTTCAATGACAGTGTAGCAGATGCCGTCATCGACGAGTCACACAAGCTGCTTTACGGACGCGATTATTACTACGAAGAGATCCTGGGGCTGAAGTTCAAGGTCAAAGCTTTCGCGTTCTTCCAGACCAATATCGATGCAGTCGAGAGACTGTACAGCGATGTGCTGAAGGTCGTTCCGGACGTTTCAGGCAAAACTGTCTATGACCTCTACTGCGGCACCGGCACGATCTCGCAGCTGATGGCAGGCGCCGCGAAAGATGTGTACGGTATAGATATCGTTGAGGATTCGATCATCGCTGCAAGATCCAATACAGAACTGAATGGCATTACGAACTGTCATTATATCTGTGGTGATGTCAAAGAGAAATTAGATGATATCCCCGTCAGACCGGATGTGATCGTTGTCGATCCGCCAAGAGTTGGCATCCACGATAAAGCAGTCGCGATGCTCTCCCGATACGGAATCGATGAGATCGTATATGTTTCCTGCAACCCGAAGACACTTTGTATCAATCTCGACAGTTTCAGGGCGAACGGCTATGAGATTAGATCAATCAAAGCATATGATAACTTTCCGATGACGAAACATGTGGAGTGCGTGACAATGATGACAAAGAAATAGATAAATCTTGCTAATGCTGTGTCAAGAGCTTTTTTGAAAAGCATATAGCAAATCAACGCATACAAACACATCTCCGCAGTTGCGGATTCTTCAGAAAAGTATAATAATGAGTCAGGATCTATCGATACAGCTCCATCGCACGAGCGTAGTAGATCCTGAGAAACTTGTTTACACCTGCCATTTTGGCAACGTTGTACGGTTTCCCTTCCTGTTCTTTTTTCATCATGAAA
>JAFRGC010000070.1 GCA_017434025.1 Mogibacterium sp.
AGCGCCCGGGAAGCGCGAGCGGGGCTCACGGAAATGTGCCTGATCGGGATGGATGTTACTGCACTTGAATGTACCTGATAACACCTGTCCCCTTTAGGCATTTTTGATTGTAAGGAGGTTTAACCATGGCAAGAAGAAAAAGACTTTCATCTCAGAGCGGTTATATTCACATTATCACTCGAGGGGTCAACAAGCAGGATATCTTCCTTGAGAAGAGAGATTACAGGCGTTTCCTGGACATTATGGAGAAGGTGTTATCAAGGTATCATATAGACGTGGTAGCATTCTGCCTGATGTCCAATCATGTTCACCTTCTGCTTTATGATGACAAGGCAGAAAGCCATGATGAAGTATCGGCGTTCATGCATGATCTGCTGTGCCTGTATGCGATATATTTCAATAAAAGATACGAACGAAGCGGTCACCTGTTCCAAAACCGTTACATGAGCAGGATCATAGAGACGAAGAAGTATCTGATGCTGTGTATCCGGTATATACATAACAATCCGGTGAAAGCCGGCATAAGCGGAAGATATGATTATCAATGGAGCAGCTACCGTGAATATATAGAGCATGCTCGAGCTGATATGACAGCTGATCTGTTCCCCGATAGCGAGCATCTCTCGAGCGCAGCTTTAGTGGCAATAAAGAAGCACACATCCGGAACTATCTGCAATACTGCCATTCTTGACCAGCTCTTCGGCAGTACTGATACATTCATCGAGTTCCACAAGCAGAGCAATCTGCCTTCAGAAATGGCACTTCAGTATTATGAGAACCACAAGGCTCCATCAGACATACAGGCAAAAGATATCATATGCTATTTCATCAAGAGTGCCGATCCCTCTTCCATCCAGTCCCTGCCCCGAAAAGACCGCAATGCGGTCCTCGACAAGCTGACAGCGATCGGGATCCACACATCACAGATAGCACGGATAACCGGTCTCTCCAAGACTGTAATAACACACAGAAAGCAGCAACGGGCCTAACGGGCCTAACGGGGACAGGTGTTAAAAGGCATGCCTTTTAACACCTGTCCCCGTTAGCTATCAAGCAGCACTTGACAATATGACTAAATAGTCATATCATTTAAGAAGGTTATTTTGAAAGTAAAAGTGGAATTTTTTGTTTTACCTGATGGTACTGTTCCCGTACAGAACTATCTGGAATCACTGGATTCAAAGCAGAAAGCAAAAACTGCGAGGGTCATCAATCAGCTATCAGAGTTAGGCACTGAACTACGTATGCCTAACTCAGAGCCACTGAGTGATGGTTTATTTCAATTAAGAACTCATTTTCGTAATGATCAGATACGAATAATATATTTCTTTGTTGTTAATAGTAAAGCAGTATTGACAAACGCATTTACTAAAAAAACTCGTAAAACGCCAAAGAAAGAGATCAAATTGGCGTTAGAACGTAGAAACGATTATATACGGAGGTTTTGCAAATGACAAATTATGAGCAATGGTTTCAGGAGCAGATGAAGGATCCTGAGTTCAAGAAGGAATACGATTCTCTTGGCCCTGAATATCAGCTTGTCAATCTTATTACTGAGGCAAGAGCTAATAGAGGGATCACACAGAAAGATCTGGCAAGGATCACAGGGATCGACCAAGCGGTCATAAGTAAGATCGAGACAGGAGCAAGAGAGCCCGGTATAAGGACACTGGAGAAGCTTGCAAACGGACTTGGATACACCTTTAAGCTGGAGCCGATCGACAGATGAATTCGTTAAACATGCCGTGCCTGACGTGCCTGACGGGGACAGGTGTTAAAAGGCATGCCTTTTAACGCCTGTCCCCGTTAGGCACGCAATAGGCACTTTAAAACGGGAGTGGCTGTTCTGCCGCTCCCGTTTGTGTTGTTGTATGATGTCGATCGTACTGCTGTTTAGAATGTGAGCAGTGCTTCTGCGAACAGTGGTGCGCAGACGAGTGATACGATCGTCATGAGCTTGATGAGGATGTTGATCGACGGGCCGGATGTGTCCTTGAACGGGTCGCCTACGGTGTCGCCTACTACGGCTGCCTTGTGGGTCTCTGATCCCTTGCCGCCGAAGTTGCCCTCTTCTACGTACTTCTTGGCGTTATCCCAAGCGCCGCCTGCGTTACTCATCATGATAGCCATCATAACGCCTGATGCAAGAGCACCTGCAAGAAGGCCTGCGAGGCACTGTGCGCCGAAGACTTTGCCGACTACGACAGGGACGATGATAGCCATGAGTCCAGGAGCGACCATTTCTTTCAGAGCAGCCTGAGTTGAGATGTTGACGCATCTTGTGTAGTCAGGTTTTGATGTGCCCTTCATGATGCCAGGGTCTTCTCTGAACTGACGGCGTACTTCCTGAACCATCTCGTTAGCGGCTTTGCCGACTGAGTTCATTGTCAGAGCCGAGAACACGAATGGGAGCATCGCGCCGATGAACAGTCCGATGATAACGATCGGGTGCAGGAGGTCGATGCTGTCGAGCTGTACGACCTTTGCATACGATACGAACAGTGCGAGTGATGTCAGAGCCGCGGAGCAGATAGCAAAACCTTTACCGATGGCTGCTGTTGTGTTTCCTACTGCGTCGAGTTTGTCTGTGATGTTTCTTACTTCCTCAGGAAGCTCGGACATCTCAGCGATTCCGCCGGCGTTGTCGGATACTGGTCCGTAAGCGTCGACAGCGACTGTGATACCTGTGATCGAGAGCATGCCGACCGCTGAAAGAGCGATTCCGTAAACTCCCGCGAAGTTGTAAGCTACAAAGATTCCAAGTGCGATGCAGATGATCGGCAGCATCGTGGACATCATACCAACGCCCAGGCCGCTGATGATCGTTGTCGCTGCTCCTGTCTGAGATTCCTCAGCGATGTGCTTTACATACTTGAAGTCTGCTGATGTGTAGACCTCTGTGATCTTGCCGATCGCTACGCCTACTACAAGGCCTGCGATGATGGCGAATGCATAGTTATAGCTTCCGAGCATCTTGTTGCAGAGCACGATGGATGCGACGATCACGATGATCGCGCTGACATATGTTGCAAGGTCGAGCTGCTTTGCAGGGTCAGCGTTGTTTCCGCCGCGGACGAACATTACTGCGATAACAGATGCTGCAAGTCCGATGCCGGAGAGCACGAGCGGGAACAAAGCCGCTGTCTGCTCGCTGAATGCTCCTGATACGTCTGCTTCCTGTGCTGCAACTGCAGCAAGTGTGATAGCTGAGATGATGGAGCCTACATATGACTCAAAGAGGTCTGATCCCATGCCGGCTACGTCTCCTACGTTGTCG
>JAFRGC010000005.1 GCA_017434025.1 Mogibacterium sp.
AGCATCAAGGAGCACGGCATATTAAGCCCTGTGATCGTACTTAAGACGGCAGATGGGTACGAGATGCTTTCGGGCCATAATAGGCAGAATGCGGCGAAAATAGCAGGTCTGACAGAGGTTCCTGCTATCGTCAAGGAAGGTCTGACGGAAGAAGAAGCTTGGGTGTATGTGGTCGAGACTAACGTGATCCAGCGTTCCTTCAACGATCTGTGCGTCACAGAGCGTATCGCTGTTCTGTCCACAAGGTACGATAAGGTTTGCGGCACCAAGAAGCGGGAAGAAATCCTTGAAGAACTTCACCTGCTTAACGGAGATGGTGGACATCATGTCCACCGACAGGCAAAGTCCAGAGAGCTGATTGGGCAGGAATATGGTATGACCGGAAGACACATTGCAAGGTATATCCGCTGTAATCAGCTGATACCGGCGTTCAAGGAAATGCTGGACGACGGGTCTCTGACTATGGTGGCAGGGGTTGAGATTTCCTTCCTGTCGCATGAAGAGCAGGCTCTTGTGTTCAGTGTTATGGAAAAGAACTGCATCAAGCTGAAGAAGGATATGGCAGGAAAGCTCAGAACGGCAGCAGGTTCTATTACGGAGGAGACCGTGCAGTCGATACTTGGACTTGATAAGCCTGTTGCAGAGGTCAGGAGACCGGTGAGCATCAAGCTTCCGGCAAAGGTCTATCACAGGTATTTTGCCAATACGGCTGCAAAGGATGTACAGAGCATATTGGAAGAAGCCCTTGATCTGTATTTCGAGAGGAAGGGGGCATAGACTATGTACACACAGCAGGAACTGGCGGCAATCGATCGGAGCTACTTTGCCGTCATTGTTGCAGATGAATACGATGTAACGCTTATGTCCCTGAACACGCGCCATATGTGGCAGCTGCATAATGTGGAGTTACCGGACGGAGAAGTGACCGTGCTGTTCCATAAGCACCACGCTTCAGATCCGTACCACCTGCAGGGCAAAAGAAAAACAATGAGTCGCGCAATAAGGGATATAAAGAATCATGACGAATATCAGCTCAACGGCAGAAAGCCGGTCAGAAGACACTGAATAAGAGCGGTAGCACCCATAATCGGATGTTACCGCTCTTTTCTGTTGGCAGAGATTACTTTCTGTTCTTCCTGCAGTGACGAAGCTTCAGATAGTCACAAACAGCATCGTGACAGTTGTTGATTTCTTGGTAGCCACGGCTGGTCTTCAGCTTGATCTCAAAGCAGATCTCATCGTTAGTCTTGTTTTCAAGCTTCAGCCTGATGATCTGTGCGAAGCGCGGGTTCGTCCTGTCAAAATGAGCCAGAAGCTCAACCTTCAGCTCTTCTTCCGTAGGTGGAGGGCAAAGTTTGTCCAGAACCTGATCTTCGAGGGAAGGCTGGTTTTCATCAGCCATCTCAAAGGTCTTTCCTTCGTACTCATAGTCAAGAGACAGGATCTCAACACGGTAAGTGTTGCGGCGTTCGAGAAGGCCCTTGTTGGGGCATCCGGTGCAGCGTCTGGTGTAAGGACTGAGTATGTCAGTGCCGTTAGCGTCCTTACCGATGATGCAGCGGCCGTCGCGGCGCATTTTC
>JAFRGC010000071.1 GCA_017434025.1 Mogibacterium sp.
AGCCTAAGGTAAATCTTGACGACAGCACTCAGACTATCGATATCGATTATATCGAGGCTAAAGAAGCTGATCCGTTCGCCACTCAGAGCGAGATCGAAATGGGCGAACAAAAGGCCGAAGGTTTTGATGCGGGGAATCCGCAGTATGAGGAGCATGTGGACAGTAAGGGGGCATATGGCAGTAACGAAGGAACATATGACAGTAATGCCGGTGCGTATGGCAGTGTGTCTGGGGCGTATGCAGCCAGCACTAATGACGCAGGCTCCGGATCGTATCGTTCCGGATCGTACGGATCGGGCTCGGGAGCGTATGGCCAGGCGGCCGCACAGGTACCGCACGGATTCATAACCAAGAAAGCATTCGTGATCGTTTTGATCATAGCCATGCTCTTCACCATGCTCGCTTCGATCGGGATCACTACTGCATACACCACATATATGACTGGCAAGATCAAAACAATGAGCGACGATCATGCGACTAAGTATGAGCTGACAAAATCTGATGAGTCGCTTTCATATAAGAGCATCATCGACAAGGCCGATGACTCAGTTGTCTCGATCACGACTGAGTCCGTCACCAATGACATCTGGATGCAGAACTATGTGACGAAAGGCGCAGGAAGCGGAGTCATCATCCAGAGCAACGGCTACATCATCACCTGCGAGCACGTTATCGAAGGCGCGAGGAAGATCACCGTCACAACGAAGGACGGAAAAGAACATGACGCTCAGATAGTAGGGGCTGACGCAGACAACGACATCGCAGTCATCAAGATCGACGCGACCGGCCTCAAGTCTGCAACCTACGGCGACAGCAGCAAGCTGGAAGTCGGCGACACCACAGTAGTCATCGGAAATCCGCTCGGAACACTTTCCGGAACAGTCACGACCGGCATCATCAGCGCACTCGACAGAAAGCTCACGATCGACAACAAGACTTTGACGCTGCTTCAGACAGACGCGTCCATCAACCCGGGCAACTCAGGCGGCGGCATGTTCGACTCGGCCGGCAACCTGATCGGCATCGTCGAGGCCAAGTCTACAGGCTCTGACATCGACGGTCTCGGATTTGCGACTCCAATCAACAAAGCCGCTAAGATCGCAAAGGATCTTATCGAGAACGAGGGCAGCAATGATTCTAATAATGGATCACAGTCCGGCAAATCCGGAGATCCTAAGATCGGCATCATGGTCACAGAGATCGACAGCACAATTGCAGCACAGTACGGCTATGCTCACGGCGGACTCCTTGTAAGATCCGTCACAAGCCCGCAGGCAAGCCTTTCAGGTCTTGAGCAGGGAGACATCATCTTCAAGGCTGACGGAAAGAACATCACGGTCCAGGATGATCTTACAAAGATCCTCTCCAGCAAGAAGGCCGGTGACAAGCTCAAGCTTACAGTAGCGCATGCAGACGGCAGCACTTCTGAGCTCACCACAGTACTCGTAAGCGACAAGGATATCCATTAATCGCACATTAACTGCATAGGGACTGGCCTGATTCAGTCTGATCAACAAAAAAACACAGGGTCTGTTTCTCAATGAAATAGACCCTGTTTTTATATGTTCCTGTACTTGCCTCCGGTCACGCCTCGCTCTCTTCACTCTTCATCCTGGATTCCAGCCACTCCAGTAGATCCTGGTATACCTGCTCACGATCGAGCTCATTCAGTACCTCGTGCCGGTCGCCCTCATAGAGCTTCATCTGGATATCTGTAAGACCTGCTTTCTTATACAGCGCGAATGCTTCCTCGACGCCTTTGCCGTAGCTCCCCACCGGGTCCTCAGATCCCGAGATGAGCAGCACCGGAAGATCTTTTCTGATCTTTGCGATGGTTTTCTTGTCCTGGCAGTCTTTGAAGCTGTAGAACATGTTGTAGTATCCGTTCACTGTAAATATGAACGTGCACTTCGGGTTATTTATGTAAGCAGCTATATTTTCAGAGTTTTTGGACAGCCATTCCGCAGGCGTGGCGTTTCCGAATCTCTCGTTGTAATTCCCTGACGCTATATTCCGCACCAGTCTGCTCCTGTATCTCCATCCGCGCACGACAGCGATCATCCTGCACAGCGCCATCCCGGTATTCAGCATCGCAGCCG
>JAFRGC010000072.1 GCA_017434025.1 Mogibacterium sp.
CGGAAAGGTGGACCTCTCCGGTAAGAAGGTAGCTATGATCGGCGCAGGACTCACAGGTCTTGAAGCAGGTGAGTATCTCGCTGAGACAGGCGCAGAAGTAACATTCGTAGACATGCTCAAGGTAGCTGCTCCTAACGCTTACAGACTGAACGTAGTGGATGTACAGACAAGACTTGCTGCACTCGGCGCTAAGTACGAACTCGGCAATGCTCTCAAGGAAATCACTGCAGATGGCGTAATCGTTGAGAACGTAGACACAAAGGAAGAGAAGAAGATCGAAGCAGACGCTGTAGTACTGTCGCTCGGCTATAAGCCTGATCAGTCGCTCAAAGCAGGCCTTGAGGAGAAGGGTATCTGCACAAAGGTTATCGGATCTGCTGTTGTTGACGGAACTATCGCTCCTGCAACGCGCGGCGGTTATGAAGTAGGAGCATCCCTGTTCAAGGAGGAGCCTCTAAGCTTCAAGCTCGGCGACGGACAGTTCAAGTCATTCTCGAAGATCAGCCACATGCGCGGACAGGAAGGTACATATGTAGCATACCTGACACAGCCTGAGTGCATCAGAGCGGTACTGCCTGAACCACTCGAGCCATTCTCGGTGCCAGTAGTCACAGTAAGCTGCTGCCACATCAAGGATCCTACATTCGCAGACAACTACTATGAGACCATCCTCGGCGTATACTGCACATACAAGGGCCAGCTCGGAATGTACACGATCTCGCTTCTGCTCGGCGGACAGGGGGCAGAAATGGCTACACAGCTCGGACGTGACAATTCGGCGATTCCTAAGAAACTGGATGCTGAGTTCGTAATCAGGAAAAATGACGAGACAGGAAAGGTCACTGTAGGTGTAACAAGAAGAGGCACTCAGATCATAGACCTCGAGATGCAGCTTGGATACTACAACCATCCGCTCATGCACGTGCTCTATCAGTCACCTGCCCCTGGGGCAGAAACAGCCGGAAGCGGTTATTACATCCACTTCGACAGACTGCCTGGAGAAGACGGCATGTGGAGATTTGACAATGTATTCCTGCTGAGAAACGTTGTTAAGTACAAGTATGATGACTGGAAGCCTGGCTTCGTTACCAGGTTCGAGCTTAAGTCCAGCATCGATGATCCATGGGGCTGCCTGCCGGTCAATACGATCATCGGCGGAGCTTATGCTGAGAACAACCTGCTCATTACAGCACTCCAGAAACTGGAGGATGTTGATGCGGAATCCACAATGAAGAAGATTCTGCCGGCATGGTATGACAGGACTGCATTCATGGAAGTAGGCCGTAAATAGTGATTTATTAATGGGGACCGTTTAGTGCGGTCCCCGGAGTTTTCAAAAGGGTTAGATAAGCATCACAATACCAACAAAGGGAGGGTATTATGAAAGACTTTAAAGGAAGAGTAGCTGTCATAACCGGAGCTGCGAATGGTTTCGGCAGAGAATATGTCAAGGAAGCTGCTAAACGCGGCATGAAGATTCTGGCAGTAGACATCGAGGGCGATGAAGTACAGCTGGTCGGACCTCTGGCACAGGAACTTGGTGCTGAGGAGATCGTCTGCCTGCAGGCTGATGTGTCACTGTTTGAAGATACACAGAAGGTCGTAAAAACCGCCATGGAAAAATGGGGACAGATAGACCTTCTGATCAATAACGCGGGAACAGGAAAGGGCGGAACGATTTCAAACCTGCCTCTGAGAGACTGGGAATGGATGATGTACGCCAATGTATTCTCGCACATCTACATGATGAAACAGGTAATTCCTATCATGATGAAGCAGGGTACACACTGCAACATCCTCAACGTATGCTCGATCGCAGGTCTTCTTACAAGCAACGCGATGCCTGGCTACTATTCA
>JAFRGC010000006.1 GCA_017434025.1 Mogibacterium sp.
CTCATGTTGACACCTCCTGTGGTCTATTGTGGCGCCGGCTCTCCCGGCGCAGAAGATATGCGTCCATATTGACGCGCTTATTAATATTACTCATTTCCGGGGGCAAAAGCAAGAGGTTTTTTCCGCAAAAAAGGGGACAGGGGACGGTTCTCAGGGGACAGGGGACGGTTCTCTGTCTCCTCTTTTATTGCTGCGAAAAGGAGACAGAGAACCGTCCCCTGTCCCCTGAGAACCGTCCCCTGTCCCCTTTGTCCGGCGTGCCGCTAATTGCCGACGATCCTGCGTACTGTCTTGAGTTTCTTCAGTTCGACCGAACGGATGCTGACGCCGTGTCTGTATCTGGTGGAGTCGACCATCTTGCCGTTGCCGATGTAGATGCCGACATGCGATCCGTAGCAGATCAGATCGCCAGGTTTGGCGTTCGCGTACGAAACTGCTTTGCCGACCTTCTTGATCAGTTTGTGGCTCATCGGGAGATTGACGCTGTACATAGCTGCCATCAGTCTCGCGAATCCCAGACAGCTCACTCCTGCGAAGGTCCTGCCGCCCCACTTATATCTGATCTTGCCGACATATCTCTTCGCCAGTACCGCCAGCTGATCTCCATTGGTCAGTTTGCCCATATTCGGTACTGCGTACTTATTGTATGTGATCGTATTGCTCCACGGCGAGTAGTAATTTGTCTTGCCGATGGTCTTATATGTCCTCACGCGCACATAATACGCAGAGAGAGGAAGCAGTTTGGTTATCGTTCTTGAGGTCTTCTTGGTGCCAGATATCGTGACATACTTGTTGCCTGATGCGAAAGTCTTGCTCGTGCTGTACTGGATCTGATATCCCGTCGTATTGGCTGTCTGCTTCTTCCACTTGATCGTGAACTTGCTTGCCTTATCCGCGCCCTTGACTGCTGTCGTTCCCTTCGGCCCGATCGTGAAGTTCAGGACTTTGGTCCCGCTGTAGTCGCCGCGGAAGGTCACTTTCACGGACGCCTTGCCGATCTTGACATTGTTGCTGTAAGTCAGTGTGTACATGCTGCCGGCGATGACATTCCCGCCGCTGTCGATGACTGTGACGCCCGGTTTGCATGCGGATCCGGTGTACTCGTACAGAGATTTCGACAGTTTGAATGTCTGAGGAACATAGACCGGAGCTTCTACTACAGGCTCTTCCTGAGTCTGCGGCTCTTCACTCTGTCCGCTGTTTCCGGTACCTGTCTGATCAGTGCCTGTTTCATTCTGCGCATTCTCCTGCCCGCTCGTATCTGTTGTTCCGGATGTCTGGCCATCTTTGCCAGTCTGACCCTGCACTGTATCAGCAGGAGTGTTGGTCCCTGTTTCGTCCTGTGTATCATTCTCTACCGTACCAGTCTGTGTCACATTCTCAGCAACGACATCCTCTCCATCTAAAGCAAAAGCACTGATTCCCACTGCAGGAAACGCAGTAAGTACCATCAGTGCTGCAAGTATCAATGATAATGCTCTGTTATAATTGCGGTTGTTCTTCCTGTTATTACTCATCCAGTTCTCCCCGTTATAATTTCCTTCTTCTGCAACGGGGATATTTTACCACATTTTGGCAGGTCCTTTCAAATCTGACAGTCAGTTGTCAATATCGAACAGGAGCCACCATCCGGCCGGTCCTGTTCAGTTAGCACTTTTGCTCCTGTTCCTGCCCGTTATCAGGGCTCCCAGCTTCATCAGGTCAGCGGTCGGATGCTCGAATACCCGCAGACTGAAGAAGGCTGTCATGGCGATCCCAATCAGGAGGTACACCGCCAGCGCGCATGCCATTGAAAGACTGCTGCCGCCAAAAGCATGTCCCGGTATCTGCCCCGCTACGGTCTGGTCGTAAGTCGCGCCGAACAATACTGCAAGCCTCGGCAGGACCTTCCAGGTCCTGAACAGGTAGCAGACCGGTCTGTGCCAGAAGTATACATTCAAGGTTCTGGATCCGGCTGTTGTGATAAACCCATAATCTCTGTCCGGGATAACAATGATGATCGCAAGAGTCAGTATGATCGCGAACAGCCACACAGCGATCCTGATCCACCATCCGTTCCTGACCGCATAACTGAAATACTCCGACAGGAACTCATATGTCCTCCTGCCGGTGAACCATTTGCGCCAGCTGTAGAGACCCCATCTGCCAAATCTGCAGAGCAGGAGTGTGCCAACGATAACGACCCATGCTCCTGCCTTCATCAGGACGCGATGGCTCCCGTCCTCTATCCACGAGAGGAACTTCCTCATATCGAGGTAGTATCCAAGGGCGTAGATCGGCAGGAAGTTGATCATCCTCGACAGGCAGAAGGTATCATTGATCGCAGGAATATATCCGACAGCCGCGCTCATCGCAAACGCAATGGCGATGATCATCCATGGACGCAGCCCTCTGCTTTGCTCTGGAGTGTCCTGTCTGCTGACAACCGTCCCGCCTCCATCGATATGCCTCATCACATAGAACAGCAGCTCGTACTCTGCCATCACGAAGAGATACCACGGGATCCCCGGCTCTGCTATCGTGTGCCACAGAGGATGCTGTCCCATCAGGGTCCTCGTGAACTGCAGGAACAGTTTGAGGCCATATCCGCAGAGGAAGAAACCGAGGACTTTGTCAGAGCGGAGCCTGGTCTCCCCGCGGATGCCAAGCGCCGCACGCTCTTCGGTAATATACTGCTTGTGGACCAGCCCGGAAATGAATATGAAGGCAGGCATATGGAAGGAATAGATCCACAGCGTGATCCATCTCACCATAAAGGAATCGGACACATAATCTGTCGTCATGTGTCCGATCACTACAAGCAATATCAGAAATGCTTTGACATTATCGTACTTATATATCCTCTGTTTCATGATCCATCAGGCTGCTTCGTCAGTCTCGCTGTCCTGATTCCCTGCTTTCCCAGTAAATTTCCTGATAAAGTTGATGAAGCTTTCTTTCTTCTTATTCTCTATATATGCCTCGCGGTATGCCTGGACTTCCGCTTCGCTCGGATTCATCACTTCATTGATCTTGTTGAGATTCGCCTGCACGCTGGCCGGATCAGGCTTGTATACCTGGAACTTCTGCTCCTGTGTCAGCGACGCTACATAGTCCATATCATACTCGCCTTCGATCTTCTGCATCTGGACATCCCATGTACCGAGATCCTGCAGCTGCATCTTGACCAGTCTGCTCATGTCATCGGTCGTCATGTTGGTGCTCAGGTTCCTGCCCGCAGCCTTCATGATGTCACCATACTTGGTCAGCAGTACCGTTGATGTCGTCATCTTATCGATGCACGCTTTGACGACACGCTGCTGATTCTCGACACGGATCGAGTCCTTGCCTTCGAACGCTTTGCGCTCTCTTGCGAAGTACAGCGCTTTCTTGCCGGTCATGTGGTTGACACCCTTCTCTATATTGTATCCCCACAGGCTGGTCTTGAACGCTACCGGTGAATATACATCGATCCCGCCCATCGCGTTGATGATGTCTCTTACAGCGCTGAAATTCATCTTGACATAGTAATTCAGGTCAAGCCCGAGCCATTTCTCAACGGTCTTGATCGTCTCTTCTACGCCGTAGATTCCGGTATGCGTCAGCTTATCCATCTCCGGGACATGATACAGCTCCACATAGGAATCTCTCGGGATGGAAGTCAGGAGGATCTTTCTCGTCAGCGGACATACCGTCACTATCATGTTGACGTCGCTGCGCTCGAGATCGTATCCCTTCTCGCTCGCCCACTGGTCTATACCGGTGATATATATATTGAAGGATTCCTTCGTTACATCCAGCTGTCCTGCCGGTACTTCCGAGTCATTATTGCCGCTGATACTGGCAAGCATCGCGTAGGTCGATCCCATATAGTAAGTGCCGAGGCCGAATACTCCGAAGAACACCAGCGCAAGAACAAGCCCGATGATCCTCAGGACTCTGGACTTCCTTGCGATCAGGATCCATACCACGAGAAGCAGCCCGAACAGAGCGCCTATCAGCCACATCGTCATCTCTGTCGGGAATGAATTCATCACTGCCATCATAGCAAGAAAAGCGATGGCCAGCAGTGCCATCAGCAGCAGGACCACCATATATCCCGGTTTCTCCGGTAAGATCCTCAGAATGCCTTTTCTCTTCTTGACTTTCTTGGTTTTCTTGGCGGTCTTGACTGGCTTTGCAGCCTGTTCCACCGCCTTGTTGTTATTATCAGTCTCTGACATCAGCGTCGTTCTCCTCCGCAAGATCTCTGTCCTGCGCCTCTACCTGGCCTTTGACCAGTTCTCTGTATTTTCTCTCTGTCTCTGTATTCTTGATATCAGCTGTCTCTTCCAGCAGCTCTTCCAGAAGTTCTTCTTTGACTTCCTCTCTGAGCTCTTGTCTGAGTTCTTCCTTGATCTCTTCCTGAAGTCTGCGTCTCATCTCACGCTGATGATTGAGCAGCATTGCGAACTGCTCCTTCTCGATGTCTCTCGCATCCTGCGTGATGATCGTGCGCAGGTTCTTCTTAGGTAATTTCGGCACTACGATAATAGCGAGATACAGCAGCGCGATCATCGCCAGCATCAATGCATCCAGATAAAGCTCACGGCTGATCAGCACCGCCACGATTCCCATGATGCCTACGATACCGTACATGATCAGCACGGACCTTCTCTGGCCGATCCCCGCAGCCATCAGATGATGATGAAGATGGCCTTTGTCGGCTTTCATGATGGACTCATGCCTCATGATCCTCCTCAGCATCGCAAACGCAGTATCCAGGATCGGTACTGCCAGTGCCAGCATAGGGATTACCGCACCGACGAAGGTAGCTCGTTTGAGCGGGGAGATGACAGAAAGCACAGCAATCATGTAGCCTAAGTACAGCGCGCCTCCATCACCCATAAACGTCTTAGCCGGCGAGAAATTATACGGAAGGAATCCGATGCAGCCGCCTGCAACAGCTATCAGGGCTATGCATACAGACATAGCGCCCAGCCTTGCTCCGTGGATATACGCAACATAAGCCAGCGACAGAGCCATGATCGCTGTCGAGCCCGCAGCCAGACCGTCCAGACCATCCATCAGGTTGACGGCGTTCGTGACACCTACGATCCACAGCACTGTGATGATAAAGCCTACTCCGGTGCCGAGTATGATATTCGCATTCGAATCAACCGTAGCGGAACCGAAATAGTTGCTGATGAACCTGATCCTGATCCCCATGGAGTATACCAGAGCAGCGATACCAGCCTGGCACGCGAATTTGACGATCGGCTTGAGGTCCGCAATATCGTCAGCCACGCCGACCGCATACATGAGAATACCCCCCATCATGGCAATCTTGATGTTGACGTTCATTCCGGCCGGAATGACCAAGGCAGCCATAGAACCCAGGAAAATACCCATACCGCCCAATCTCGGGATCGGGCGTTTGTGTACTCTCCGGTCATCTCTCGGCCTGTCAATGACATCCAGCTTATACGCCAGCTTGATGCTCAGAGGGGTCGTCAAAGCAGCGATCGTCACAGCGATCACGAAGACCAGTATTATTCTTTGCAGATAGAATGTTAATACCATTTAGTTTCTTTGTGTAAAGCTCTCGTCTGATTTCTAGAAACTGCCAAGATCGAATACATAGTTGTCTCTCATGTAGTGGCTTACTACCTTAGTCTTGACGGTCTTGTATTTCGTCTTGTATTTCCAGACTTTCTTCTTCTTATATTTCCACTTGCCTTTGACTTTCTTCCACTTGACCCTCTTGGTCACTTTCTTCCATTTGACCTTGTAAGCGACTTTCTTGTCGACCCATTTGTACTGCGGATTATTATAGTACTCTGTCAGGTAGAAGTGTTCTCTGCCATCGGCAGCTGCAGTATGGAAGATGCTCTCGGCTTCATGCGATGTCCCCAGTTTGATGACAGCATCCGGTGAACCATCGCCTGAATTATTGCACTTCCATGCGCTCTTAACATATTTCTCTTCCCCGTTTGCTACAGGAAGGAGTTTCTCGCTGTTCCAGTCCAGCGTGATGATCAGATTGGAGCTCTGATTCTTCCCGTCTGAACTGAGCAGCAGATAGACATATCTGTCATCAGCATCCATCGCCTGATATACGCCAGGATACTTCGCGTTGATCTTAGTCAACGCCAGACCGATCGCCTGGAAAGTATCCGGGTCGAACATCATGATCTCATGATCGTTCCTCATCAGGGCGAGGTAGCAGTCATATCTCTCGCTGTAAGCCACGGCAGCAATGCCGTAACTCTTCTGCGATGCGGTATAGGTTCCGTTCTTGCCGTTGTAGTAGCTGTACTTGACGTTAGCCTGTCTGGTGATCGTCAGGGCGTCCGCGTCGATGCATGTGAGTTCCTGTCTGCGCTCTTCTCTCGAATTGACAACGAGCAGATGGCGCTTTGAATCGTATGTCATGCCATTACCGTGGCTGACATTGAGGATAGCTGACTTCTTGATCAGCTTGTTGTCACTCATCCTGACTTTGGCGACAATGCCCTTCTGTGTGTACGACGACACCATCAGGTAGTAAGCATATGTCCCGTCAGTGCACGCGCCCTGGACGACAGCATATCCTGCGTGTCCCTGCCCGATCATCTTCCTGAGGTTGATCGCCGAACCGCCGGCAGTGAGCTTGGACGGGCTCTTGATCGTCCTGCTGGAGATCGCCTTACGGAAATTCTGATTGAATGTCACTACAGCGACCTTGTCTGATGCCGCAATAATAATACCATCCGCGTCAAGTGCCTCGACATGCAGCTCATATAATCCGTCCAGGCCAGTGAGTTCGCAAGCTGCGTCCGCTGCTGAGACCTGTACTGCTGTCTTGCCGTCCTTCTCCGCGTATGCTATATAAGAGACCGCACCTTCGAATGCGTCCCATGTCAGAGATGCTTTGCCGGCTCCGTCCGGTACTGCTTTGAGGTTCTCGATGACGCCGAGTTCGGCAGGGTCTTCATCTCCTGTATCACCGCTCTCATCACCGGCGCCTTCCTCAACAATGTCTTCTGCAGCACTTTTCACAGCAGCAGGTTCTTCCTGATCCTCTGCCTGAACATCAACAGGTTCCACTGTCTGATCCGGCTCGCCTTGTACTGCAGTCTCATTTCTGTCATCAGAAGACTGCCCGTCTGCCCCCGCTGTCTGATCAGCAGAGTCTGCAGGCACTACATCCTGTCCGCCGGAAGAGGCATCGTTACTCTGTCCGGCTTCCTCCGCATTGCTCTGTTCTGTTTCGACTGATTCTGATGTGACAGTGCTATCTGCAGCTGCTTCCCCGTCATCAGCCCAAACCGCTTCGAATGCGGATCCGCACATCGACAGGGTCATCATCAGCGTCAGCAGCAATGCACCGGTTCTCTTGATCAAATCTCTCCTCTTCATGATATCTCACTTCTCTTTCGGATCGATCTATGCATATACTCTTTCACTATGATTTTATATTGTATTGACCTCCCGATGTGCTAAGTTGTACAGATTTTAAGAAAGCAAACGCCGGATCATGGCGATCCGGCAGGTATTGCTGTATTCTACTGTCCGAGAAGATTTCTGATCTCCTGCTTGTAGTCTTCTACTCCAGGCTGGTTGAACGGATCGATGCACATCAGTTTGCCGGTAACTGCGGCTGTCATCATGAAGAAGTACAGCAGCTGTCCGAGTGAGTACTCTGTCATATCCTCGACATCAATGCGTACGATCTGGATATCTGCCTTCCTGTGTGCTGCCATTACACCCTTGACTGCCATCTTGTTGATGTCGTTCAGTGATCTGCCGGCAAGTTCAGGTCCTGCTGATTCAGGAACGATCACATCAGCGTCTCTGTTCAGCACGTTGATGACTGTCTCGAAGAAGATCTGTGTGCCTTCCTGGAGGAACTGTCCCATGGAGTGCAGGTCGGTCGAGAATGTCAGCGAAGCCGGGAACAGGCCTTTGCCTTCCTTGCCTTCGCTCTCGCCGAAGAGCTGTTTGCACCATTCGCCGATCAGTCTCATCGAAGGATCATAGTATTCGAATACTTCGATGTGCTTGCCCTGCTGGTTGAGTGCATATCTTGTCAGAGCGTATCTGACGCCTTCGTTCTTCCAGTATTCTTTGTCCGCCTGGACTGCTTTCGCTCCGCCTACGAATGCTTCAATGTCGACTCCTGCAACTGCGAGCGGGAACATGATGCCAGGTGTGAAAGCGGAATATCTGCCGCCGATATTGGACGGGATCTCGAAGGTCACATAACCCTCTGCATCAGACTCCTCTCTGAGGATTCCCTTATGCGGGTCGGTGATCGCGACGATCCTTGCAGCAGTCTCTTCTCTGCCGTACTTCTCGTACATCCATCCTTTGATGATGCTGAACGCCAGTCTGCTCTCCATCGTTCCGCCGGACTTGGAGACAACGCAGACACATACGTCATGCTCATCAACGACCTTCTTGAGACCTGCATGATAGAAGCCGCTCATGTTGTTGCCGGCATATACCAGTTCAGGGTATCCTTCTTTGCTGCCTCCGAGGGCCTCAAGGACTGCTGCTGTGCCGAGATAGGATCCGCCGATACCGATAACGATGAGCCTGTCACACTTGCCTCTGATGTCCTCAGCGACAGTCTTCATCTTCTCCATCCACTCTGCAGGAAGTGTCACAGGCCAGTTGACCCATCCTGTATAGGCTTCCTTGTCTTCGCGGAGTTCGTCCATGATAGCCAGGGCTCTGTTGTAATCTGCATCGCTATATACAGCAGATGCTGCAAATTCAGTGTTGAGGTTGATCTTCATTTCTTTCATTCCCCCTTCGTTTAGATATGTCATTGTATTACTCTTATCTGATGATTATGTGATCAGTATCCCTTTTTCTTGAGATACTCGTATGTACGCTTGCTGTTATCATTGTCTATATACTTGAAATATTTCGGTCTCATCTCTCTGGCGCGCTCGCTCTCCGTGAATCCGTCAGCGATATTGCGCTTGATGCTCTCGATCACATCCGGGAGCTCGGTATATCTCTCGCCGAACAGATCGTGCTCCATATCCAGGTAGCTGCCGTGGTTCTCCATGTACATGTCATAGTCGAACTGGTAGAAGACGACCGGTTTGCCCATGTAGTAGACATCCCAGCATACGCTCGAGTAGTCTGTGATGAGCATGGAACAGTGCATCATGATCTCGTTGAGCGGACGGCTGCCAAACTGCACGAGTTCGATGTTCTCACTCGACGAGCTGAACTTGCCGAGGAAGTCCTTGAACTTCGGATGTATGAAGAATATGAGCTTGACGTCGTTGTCCTTGAGACACTTGTCGAGCGACTCATCCTGCAGCATCGTCATGTAGTTGCGGAAGTAGTCACTTGCCAGGAAGTCCTCGTCTGTCTTCTCTTCCAGCCATGCTCTCCAGGTCGGCATCACGAGGATGAGCTTCTCGTCAGGCGTGGATTTGTCCTCGAGCACGTCCCATCTGGTGAAGCCTACCACCGGAGCGTTGGCTGGTGAATAGCCAAAATATTCATCCATGATCCGCTGCTCATAGTCCGACGTGGTCGTGATGTGTGTCATCGGGCTGCTGCCGTCTGCGCCGAATATGCTGTCGACTCTCTTGAGCGCCGTGACTCCGTGCTGCAGGAAATGGATCGGTTTCCTGCGCATCCTGCCGGATACCAGATTCGGTTTTGGCCTCCATACGTACAGGTGCTTGCGCGAGTCTGAACCGACGTAGACTCTGGCAGCGATGCAGTACAGCATGTGCCGGAAGCTCATGAACTGCAGCACATGGTCTGCGTACGGCTTGAGATTCTTCTCATAGTCGCGGGCGTTCTTGTCGATCACGAAGTAGATGTTCTTCTTCTCTGCATCGGACAGGTTATCCATACAGTACTTGAAGAAATAGTATCCATTATCCTGAGCGGCAGAACAGAACTTCTCGAAGACCAGCCAGATGTGGCGCTTGCTGTAAAGTCTGCCGAAGATCCTGAAGTAGATGTATGCGGCTACTTCCTTGAATCTCGTCGACCGGTTGTCGTAAGGTGTCTTCTCTCTGTGCGTGAACGCGAGTGTCTCAAACAGCGAGATGTGCGGAAACGCAATATAATCGCCGAGGTCGCACTGATAGAACAGTGACTTGAGCCATTTGCGCTGCATCTTGCTGAGCATCGCATGGTACTTGTCCTCCGCTCCGTCCTTCTCGGTCAGGATGAACATATCCCAGTAGACACAGCCGTGTTTGAGCACGGTCAGATCCGCGTCCGCCTTGATCCTGTAACGGTCCCTGTCCTCTTGCACGGTGTACGTGAGGCTGTGTGTGATGCTCTCGATGTTGCTGCGGTACTCGAGGATCACATCCTTGATGGTCCCTATCGAGACCGGGCAACTAAGCTCCACGTATGTATGTGTTCCGGATGTACGGAATGATTCAACATTCACGCGTATAGGGCGATACTTCGTTGACGAAGCGATGTTCAGTTCACCGACCTGCCTCTTGCGGTTGCGCTGCCTTACGGCTTTCTTCGCAGCCTTGGTCTTGATCAGTGCCTCACCGATCGTCTTCGGTACGGACTCTGTCGTGAAGATATACTCGAAAGCATCCGCGTAATCGTCTCTGATCCTCTTGCCGATCCTCTCGGAGATATGCGACTGGTGGAACACCACCAGATCGTTGTCAGGATCGATGCTCTCTGCGAAAACATCAACGTCGAACGGCGTCGCGAGTTTGCCGCAGTCTACCAGATGCCATGCTTTGTCCTTGTTGACCGACAGATCTGTGACCACCATATCGCCGGCATCGCCGCTGATCATGTATTTCATCAGATCGGCCGCCGCAGTGACGGTATCGTAGCCGGTGAATCTCTTCCTGTAGGACTCTGCGTCTTCATAGCTGAGATCCTTGTATGATCCGGACCTGAATACTTCGGTGAGTTCCTCCAGCGTGTCGACTCTGAGGAACGGCAGCTCCTCTATGCCGAAATACATGCCTCTCTCAGAGACATAATTATCGTAGTCGTAAGTGAAAAGGATGATCGGCTTGCCCGTGATGGAGTAGTCGAAGAATATACTGGAATAGTCTGTGATCAGCGCGTCAACGCTGTTGATGAAATCGTACTTCTCGACTCCCTGCGGGAACTTGAAAATGTGCTTCATGCCCTCCAGGTCCAATCCGCTCTGCACGATCGGATGGAGGTTGACGTAGAGCTTCTGATCATCGCTGAGTGCCTCATCCATCACTTTGAGCTGTGCGGTGATCTCCCGGGTCTGATCCTCCTGAGAAATGTTCTTGTTATCAGCGCCGCGCCAGGTCGGCATGTACGCGAGGGTACTGATGCCGTCATCTCCGCATTGGTGCTTGACCTCTGCAGCTTTCGCCTTATCGCAGAATACGGAGTTGCGCGGGTAACCATGCGTGATCACTTTGCCTGTGAAAAGCTCATTGAGGTTGTAGTCGCGCATGATCGCTTCCCTGGTGAAATCATTCGGGAAGAGCAGATGACTCGCCTGCAGGAAGTTATGCTGTGCGTTGTGCATCGTCTCGATGCCGCCCTTCATCTGCTTGCCGAGTGTCTTCCACGGAGTTCCATGCCAGGTCTGCAGATACTGCTGCCCTTCTCTTCTGATGTAATAGGAAGGGAATGAGCTGTTGTTGATCAGCAGGCCTGCTGTTGCGAGCAGTTTTGCGTACTCATTCGAATGGATGTGGACCAGCTCGATATCCAGTCCGAGAGCCGCTATGACTTTGCTGTCCCTCTCGAGATCGGTCGTCGAGAAATACAGTCTGTAGTCTGCGGCCTCAGGCATTGCAAGCAGAGCCCTCGCCATAGCAAGCGGAGTATCGGAGATCTCCTTGCCGTGGAAAGACTCGAACAGGATCGCCTTTTTATCTACAGGAAGATTCTTATAGTACTTCGCGTAGATGTAGCGCATCCAGTATCTCTTGTCCGTATACTTCTTAATGCTTCTCAATGTAATCGCTCCCTGTCTTTAAGCTCTGATTCTGCTTTCTCTTCCTGCTCCTGGATATACCGTCGATGATGCTGATGATCAGGATCAGTGCCAGTCCTGCGATCGAGATGCCCGCAGCCACTTTCCTGTTATGGTAGTCATATCTGAGCTCAACTTCATGGTGTCCCTTGGTCACTGGGGTCGCAAGGAACGCGTAGTTCGCATTGTGGATCTCTGCAGCAGGGAGTCCGTCGATATAGATGTCCCAGTTGCCGTAGACCGGCAGCGAGAGGAACAGATATCCGTCATCTGCCGCATCGATATATCCGGACACTTTGGATGAAGTCCTGTCAGTCACCTTATAGGTGCTGGTGCATCTCTCCTGTGCGAACTTATCGAAGTTCTCTACGCTCATGCCTGACACGTACAGCTTGTCAAACTCATAAATGCCCGGCTGGGAGAACTTGATATTGAGATTGCCTGTATAGTGATCGTAGTAACCCATGTTGAGGTCGTAATCTACGATGCCCTTGATCGTCTGGTTGTTCTTCTTGTTGCTGGCTTCTGCAGTCAGCTTGCCGCTGGCGCATTTGACCTTGAAATCGCCTATGTCTGCTCCGTTGCTGTTGAGTCTGCGCAGGTTGTCGAAGGAAACGATCATCTGGCAGTTCTCCACGTTGTTGACATGAAGTGAGAGCTTAGCCTTCTCTACGTCAGCAACGATCCTGTTGCCTTCTATGGTAAGTCCCTCCGTACCGACGATCTCGTAATCGACGTTGTCGATGTCGAATTCGAGATCCTTCGCCTTGACCTCTCTCTCCGGATCCAATGCCGCGAGATCTGCGTCAGGAATGACGACCGCCTGGAGCAGTGCCTGTTCTCTCTCAAGTCTCGACAAAGTGAGGAATTCACTCTCGGACATGTAATTGGTATATTCGAATCCGAGGCCAGGCGCGTAACGGCTCCTGAAAACGTTGACGCCGTCAAGGGTGTCATAGTATTCGAACGGATATCCGGCAAACGCGTCAGCTCCCAGTCTGTCGTTCTTGGTGTCATCTCCGAGGAAGTACTTGACGCCGTACAGGAAGTCCAGTCCCATACGGTTGCCGTTTGACTGCATGTAGACACGCTTGGAGTAACCGAGATTGTTGCCTACGAGCTTGTTGAACTCTAGCAGCCTTCCCGGGATCGTGGACTCGTACAGATAGATCGTATCGTTCTGCCACCACAGGTTCTCATTGACAGGCTGATCTGCATTGAGATGTATATTGAGCCAGTCAACCTGGTCTATCCTGTAGAAATCATCGTCTTCGATCATCGTGCCGGCACGCTGTGTCGATGCCTCCAGCTGGTCGTTGATCTCTCCGTTCTCGAAGTAGTAGTCTGTTTCATTGTAGAACGATGCTGTCCAGCAGAGTGTCAGTGTTCCGATGACAGACATCACGATGAGGAACTGTCTTGCGCGGAGAGATGTGATCACTTTGCGTCCGAGCGCAACGATGATGATCATCACAAATCCTGCCGCGAGATTGCCTCCCACGAACGCGAGTGACTTCTTGCTGAGATCATCGGTGATATCCAGATAGCAGAATCCCAGTGTGGTCATGACGAGCACCGCCCACCACAGCAGCATGATCAAAATATTGTGAGTCTTGCTCAGCTCATCGAGATCCATGTGCTCAGCGGCGCACCATGTGACGAAGAATACCAGGATGAAGAACCATCTGTTGGTAGCATACAGGAAACCGTTGAACATCGACGAGCAGAAAGGCGACATGCTCATGAACACGAGCAGAAGCGCCATGATCGTATGGGTCGCCTTGATCGTCGGTTTGCCCTTGACCGTCACTGCTGTCAGCAACGCGAAGATCGGTATGCCTATATACCCATAGGAGAACCGGTAGCCTTTGGATACCAGTGTCATACCTTCCGTAAGAACCGTCCATCTGCTAGGCAGGAACTGAGGCAGTACCGAGCTGGCACTGATCGTCGCTCCGGTGACAGACTGGACCGATACGAGGAAGAAGAATGCGGATACCATGATCCCGGCAATTCCGAAGAGGATGAATTTGCCGAGATATGCGGCATAGCCGCCGATCGAAAATTTGTAGTATTTGAAATATCTGAAGATGATATAGATGATGATGCCGATCGCCGTCATATATGCCAGATAGTAATTCATCGCGACGATGAGCCCTACCATCAGCATGAAGAAGAACGGAGACCGCCCCTTGCAGATCCTGTCTACTGACATTGCCAGCAGCGGGAACAGCAGGAACATGATCGTATAATGTCCCTGGACCAGAGCAAGGTTGATCGTCCATGTCGCCGAAACATAGCAGAGCGATCCAAGCAGGGCCTGGTAGTTGCTGAGCTCGACTTCCTTGCAGAACAGGATAAATGCTATCCCGGCAAAATACAGGCGCAGCAGGGTAGCTACCGAATATCCGAGCTCCATGCTGCCCGCCGGAAACAGTGCGGCGATATACATGAATGGATCGATATTCAGCTTCAGCTCTGAGCCAGTTCCCCGGTACCAGGACCACAGAGGCATTCCGTGTCCGGCGGCAATGCTGTCCAGTTCATGCTTGATCTCAGCGATCCAGAAATATCCCTGGTCATATGCGTCCGCATGATTGACGAGTGTCCTATGCTGAATAATGAACAACAGGAAAATACCCGCCATCATCAGGCAGAACAGGAATGTATATGTCACCAGTGTGGTGAAAGTATTTTTCAATGGTCGTATTTTCATAGCAATATTCTATCAGAGACCTGCTGCAATGTCTCCAATATTTATTCTTGTCTTCCATATATAGTCGACTTTGGAGGTGTTGTTGGCCAGTATCTCCAGATATCCCTCGTCATCGACTATGCAGCTTTCCACTTCACTCAGATCACAGGCTAGCGAGCCCAGATAGTTGCCGTTGATCATATCGTACAGATCGATGTAATTCGTGCCGTGCTTGGAGCTGCCTGAGAGACATCTCATCATGATCCCTGCATGCCCGCCGCAGTCCTGCGTATAAGTCGAAACACTGTGACTCACCACGCCTACCGTGTTCTGCACTGTGTAGTCATCGTCACTGCCGTCGCAGGTATAGGCGACCATCGCCGTCCTGGATGATGTGTACAGCATCTTCCTGGCCCGGTCATAGGCAATTCCGGACGCACCATACGGAAGCGTGATCAATCCGTACTCTCCGGTCTCCGGTGAATATGTCACGCATCTGCCAGTCCATCCTCTGACGCAGTAGCACAAACCGGTGCTTTCCGCGTAGCAGAATCCGTTCGGATGACCAAGGTCGATCGACGGAACGCTGACGTCGCGGCCGGATCCCTCTGTGTCGAAAGAGATGATCCTCTGCGATCCGGCATCCCCATAGGCTACGTAATACTTGTCTCCGGAATATCCTACTCCCTGCGGAACATGGATGCTGCCTTCTCCGGCGATCGCTTCGACCGCCTCGCAGTTATCCGGACTCAGATTGTAGATGATATACGCGGATGCTCCTCCGGCACTGACAGGAGTAGACGCGATGACCTCTATATCCATCTGTGTCTCATCCGGCATGTAGTCAGCAGTTTCCTTCGCCTTGATGGTTATTGTCGCGGTGCCCTCGCCCTTGACCTTGACCTGTCCGCTGGATTTGTTGACAGAGACCACTTTAGGATCACTCGATTCATACGACAGCTTGGTCTCCGCCTTAGCATCCAGCTTGAACGGCTTGCTGGAGGTGAGTTTCGTCATGTGATCTCTTACTTCGATCGTCTGCGTACCCTTGGTGCTGAAGGTTTTGCCCTTGGTCTCGAAGCCCTCACGTTCTGTGCTGTCGGCCCGTACCACGAAAACATACTCGGTTCCCTCGTCAAGGTCGCTGACTTCGGCGGATGCTTTGCCGCCATCCGTACGCTGACTGCCGTCACCATCCTCTTCAACGACGTGTGGAGCCAGTTCCAGTTTGGTCCAGTCGGCGTATTCCTTGCCAAACTTCTTGTAGTAGAGTACGTACGTGTCCGTATTCCGCGCCTCTTCCCACTGCAAGGTGATGCTGTCGTCAGTCCTCTCAACAGCCCGGAGCGTTGAAGCTTCAATGATCCCCGGACGTTCCCGGTAATCTCTGTAGAGGAACACGCCGGTCACGAGGATCATAATGACAAGCATCACAGACATAATACGCAGCTGCTTGAGTCTCTGCTGTCTCGTCAGCCTGCGGATCCTGCTCTTCCGCTTACCTACAAAAGCCCCTGACTGAGTTGCGGGGGCTTCTGTCTGGCTGGTGTTATTCTGTTGTTCTGCAGTATTCTTATCCAATATATGCTCTATTTCGAATAGAACTCTTTGATCTTATCGCAGACGTACTCGACTTCATCAAGCTGAAGTCCATAGTACATCGGCATTCTCAGAAGTCTTTCGAATGTGTTCGTAGTGTATCTGTCCTCTCCGTGGAATCTGCCGAACTTCTGTCCTGCAGGCGCGCTGTGGAGCGGAACATAGTGGAATGCGCTTCCGATGCCGTTATCCTTGAGGAATTTGCTCAGTGCGGTCCTCTCGTCGATGCCCGCTGTCTTGACATAGAACATATGGGAATTGTGCTTGCATTCCTCCGGTACGACCGGCAGCTCGATCTTTCCCTCTTCAGCGAGCGGAGTCAGCAGTTCATAATACGCATCCCAACTTGCTCTTCTGTTCTGATTGATCATATCGGCATCCTCCAGCTGTGCGTAGAGATATGCCGCGTTGATATCACTCGGAAGATAGGAGGAGCCCATATCCACCCATGTGTATTTGTCGATCATGCCCTTGAGGAATCTGCTCCTGTCGGTGCCCTTCTCTCTGATGATCTCTGCCTTGTCGACGTTCTCCTCATCTCTGATGAGCAGCGCGCCGCCTTCGCCCATGCTGTAGTTCTTGGTCTCGTGGAAGCTGTAGCAGCCAAAATCTCCGATGCTGCCCAGTCCTCTGCCTTTGTATTCCGACATGACACCCTGCGCCGCATCTTCAACAACCATCAGACCGTGCCTCTTCGCGATGTCCATGATGGTGTCCATCTCGCATCCGACACCTGCGTAGTGAACCGGAGCGATGACTTTGGTCTTATCGGTGATCGCATCTTCGATCAGTTTCTCGTCGATATTCTGCGTATCCGGGCGGATATCCACGAACACGAGCGATGCACCTCTCAGGACAAAAGCATTTGCGGTCGATACGAAGGTATACGACGGCAGGATGACCTCATCGCCAGGGCCGACGCCAGTGAGGATCGCCGCCATATCGAGAGCTGTCGAGCCGGATGTGACCAGCAAGGCTTTCGACACGCCGGTCTTCTCCTCGATCCACGCGTGACATTTCTTGCTGAATTCACCATCGCCGCAGATCTTCTTGTTGGCGATTGCCTGGGTTATATATTCCTGTTCCCTGCCGAGGAACGGCGGTCTGTTGAACGGTATCATATTCATTCTCCTTATTAAAACTATCCCTGACCCTTGCTGCAGATCTGTAAGATCTGTTTATCTGTTGCCATACATCTTCTCGTAGTACTGCTGGTATTCACCGCTTACGATGTTCTTCCACCAGGACTCATTGTCGAGATACCACTGGATGGTCTTGCGGATGCCGTCTTCGAACTTCGTCTCAGGCAGCCAGCCGAGTTCCTCGTGGATCTTGGTAGGATCGATCGCGTATCTCTGGTCGTGGCCCTTGCGGTCCGTGACATATGTGATCAGGCTCTCAGGTTTGCCCAGCTGAGCCAGAATGATCTTGACGACTTCGATATTGGCTTTCTCGTTGTGGCCGCCGATGTTGTAGACTTCGCCAACTCTGCCGTTGTGGATCACCAGATCGATCGCTCTGCAGTGATCTTCGACATAGAGCCAGTCTCTTACGTTAAGGCCTTCACCGTAAACAGGGAGCGGCTTATCTGCTGTCGCGTTGGCGATCATCAGCGGGATGAGCTTCTCCGGGAACTGGTAAGGGCCGTAGTTGTTGGAACATCTGCTAATGGTGACCGGCAGGCCGTAAGTCCTGTGGTAAGCCATAACGAGCAGGTCTGCCGAAGCTTTGGAAGCAGAGTACGGACTCGATGCGGTCAGCGGCATCGTTTCAACGAAGAACAGGTCCGGTCTGTCAAGCGGCAGATCACCATAAACTTCGTCCGTACCGACCTGGTGGAATCTCTTCACGCCGTACTTGATCGATGCGTCCATCAGCACCTGTGTGCCGAGTATATTTGTCCTGAGGAAGATCCCCGGATCCTCTATGGAACGGTCGACATGCGATTCCGCCGCGAAGTTGACGACGATGTCGAATTTCTCCTGCGCGAAAAGCTCATCGATGGCCTTTGCGTCAGTGATGTCGATCTTCACGAACTTGAAGTGCGGATCGTCCATTACCGGAGCCAGAGTCTCAAGATTGCCCGCATATGTCAGGGAGTCGAGACCGACGATATCATAATCAGGGTGTGCGTCCAGCATGTGGAAAACGAAGTTGCTGCCGATGAATCCAGCAGCTCCGGTTACAAGAATCTTCATGGAATTCTCCTCTCGTGTTTTACAAAAAGTATTCAATATATTATACTTAATCATGCGCTATAATTCAATGAATATGCGGTTGCGGACGCCCGGAACGGACTCCATTAACAGATGCAACACCCGGGCCCTGCAGCGACACTTATATATGAACAGATCCTACAATATCTGTTGGAAAGGAGGCGGTACGCCATGAAGAAAATACTTTCGATCCTGTCGATGATCATGATCCTGCTGCTGGCTGTAATGAGTTTCACAGCATGTTCAGGCGGTCTGGGCGGAGATGCCGACAAGGATACTGATGCGGACCAAACCGCAACCGAAGAGGTTGCTGAGGATATCGAAGAAGAGGCTGAATTAGTCGATGATCTTGTGGATCTCGACGAGGAATACGGTGACGTTTCCTACGAAGACGAGGCGGAAGACGGCGAGATAGAGAAGGTCAAGACCGATATTTCCAAATTCGTCGGTACCTGGGAAGCGAAATCTGCCAAAGCGAAATACCTCTACGGCAACGTCGACTTAACGGTCAACGCGAACGGCACATGGACTGCCGATATCACCGGGGAACAGCTCGGCGGCAAATGGTACGACAAGGGTGACTATCTGTGGCTGGAGGACAGCAACGAGATCTTCAGTTTCGGAATCGCTTACAATAAGTCTGGCAATCTGATCATGATGGAACAGGTCGATGATGAAGGTGTCAGCAGTGATGACGGCGAGTATATCAACTCTGTACTTACCCGCAAATAACGGGATACACTAACACAGAAGAACCCGGGATCTGAGATCCCGGGTTTTGATTTGCTGTAAATAATCGTGGATGATGTTCTGCCGGTTTCATGCCTCGCTTAGCTGATGCTTCCTCTTGTTGATGAAGAACACGAGCACTACTGCGAAGGCTGCTGAGATCAGCGCCATCAGTATCGTATACAGGACGGTAGCGCCTCTTATTCCGTATGCGGCAACGGTGCGGTTCGCCAGGAGCCATGCTGCAATAGCGGTTATCACGTATCCTACCATAAGGTATTTCTGTGTCCTCATTACGGTAACTACGACAGCAAAGAAGTTTACCAGGGCCAGCATGCCGCCGCCGACCATCAGAATGACGAGATCGGTCTTGTATGGAGCCAGATCAGCATTGTACAGAAGTCCGAGCACCGGGCAGCCTATTGTGAGCGCTACAGCGATCGCCAGCAGTGTCACCCCTGCGATAACGAACAGCTGCCTTACAACGATCTTCGTGAATGCTTTGATATCGCCCTCTTCCCAGTTGTGAGCCAGATTGACCAGCACAGGGTTGAAGATGAAATTCGCGAACAATCCTACTGCGAATACCGGCATGAATATGAAGTTGTAGCATGCCTGATCAACATCGCTCATCGTTGCATCAATGGCGTATTTCGGCGCATTGCTGACATACAGCAGCAGGAAGTATCCCAGGAAGAGCGGCAGACATTCCACGTAGATCTTCCAGATCTTCTTCCATCTGAACGTGAACGTAAGTGAGCCGAAGTCCGGATAGACCAGGATGCTTGACAGGAGCATTCCGATCAGCGCCAATACGAACCACACTGTCATTGAAATGACCATGTCGTGAGTGATGATCAGTGCGATCATGCATCCGCACATTCCCAGGATCGTTCTGAACAGATTTGTCTTGGAGGATACGTCAAGACGGCCCACCTGCTGGAATCTGCCGAAGAACACTTCTGAGTAAGCTTCTACTACTTTGAGCAGACAGATCATGAATATGATGTACGCCTTGCGTGCAGAGTATCCCTGGATGAAATACCCGCTCGCGACATACAGTATGCTCACGATCAGCATCAGGGTGCAGCTGGTGACCCTGTGGGAGTGGTAGTCGGTGAAGGTCAGCCTCTCCATGACGTCGCTGACCTGGTACTTGCGGACACCGTATTCTCCTATATAGTACATGAGGCTTCCTACAGCGTATGCAATGGAGAAGATACCGGCATCTTCCAGCCCGACCGTATGGGTGATCACGATCAGCACGATGGCAGACTGAAGTGCAAACACAGTCGCGGACATCGTGTTCCAGATGTAACTGTCCCTCACCGGGTTGTCAGATTTAATAAACAGGTCCTTAAGAAATTTCATGTCAGTATTATACAACGAAAAGCGTCTCCTCTGCAGTCAATACATAGGAGACGCTATGTTTTAACAAATGAACTATTCTAGAAGAATATGACTGCCGTATTCAGAGGTACATGAGTGAAGATCCATTTCGCATGATCATTGGTGTTCCTTACGCATGCGCCTGACTTAGGATATCCGAGCGCCCACTTCTTGTTCTTGCCGTGCAGTGAATATACGTTGCATACATTCCAGTATGCGATTCCGTGATTGCTCTTCATCCTGCGGGAGATCTTAGTCATACCGTTAGCAGTCGGCGATGAAGGCTTTCCGGAGGATACCTGCCAGCCGCCCTTGTTGACTACTTTCCATTTTCCCTTGCTGCCGGAGAAGATATACAGTCTCTGTGTGTAGCCGCTTGTCCAGATCAGGTAATTCTTCGAGCTGGTCAGGCCTCTTCTGTTGACATAGGACTCTGCTTCTGCATCAGTGTAAACCAGTTTGTTATTGATCCTCGCTACGCCGTGAGCCTTGGTACGGACTCTGTTGGCGTAATAATAGCTGCCATTGTACCAGAATCTGTACTGTCCTCTCTGGAAGGCATCCGCAACTATCACCTGATTCTTAGCAAACGGTGTGTTCGAACGGCTGATTCCGCCATGGCTGGTCAGCTTGCAGGCTGCCTTGAACTTGAATGAATAGCACAGTGGTCTTACTGCCTCATCGTTGCGGGACGCGAAGGTCCTTGACAGCTGGCCATTCAGTTTGGCGAAGATCCTGAAGTAGTATCTCTTTTCCAGTGACTGTACAGCAACAGGGAATGTATAGGTCAGCGTATCTCCGCTCGGGACGATGATCTTATTGCTGTAAGGTCCGGATGCGCTGGTGCTCCAGTAGATAACATAGCTGTCTGCATTGGAGACCTTGCCCCAGTTCAGAATGATCGCATTAAAGCTCGATAAAGTTGAGAACTTCGTAACACTCCAAGGTCTCTGCGGAGGTGTTGTGTACTCGACCGGATCGGTGCTGGCGACAACTTCGCCTTCTACCTGGAGTTCAACACGGAATGTATAAGTGGTCTTAAATGCAAGGCCTTCTGCAGTATAAGATGTAGCGTCTGTGACTCTGGCGATCTCTGCTTCATCCTGGTAAACAACGAACACTGCGCCTTCAGCAGGAGCAGGTTCTACCGCCCATGTAAGATCTGCCTTGGTATCATTGTTGCCAAGTGCCACTTTGAAATCTGTGAATGCAGGCTGTGGCTCTGGATCCGGTTCACCAGGAGTCTCTGGATCACCAGCTGCTCTGAGTACCGGTGCTGCCTCCTGTGCTGTGAGAACTTCAGCCTCATTATCGTTTGACTCAACAACCGCATCATCTGTTGCTGTGCCTTCGGCGAATGCGAATGCCGGCATATATGCCACCACCATCATTGCCATCAAAAGTATTGCCATTAATCTTTTCTTCATATCCAGCTCCCTTCAATTATCTTGTTCAAGTTGGATAACTCCAAACAATCTATAGTATATATTATTAGGTTGGTGAATTAATCTGCCAATAATAACGACACTATTCACTTTATTCTATATGTATTTCGTTAAAAGAATCAATAAGTTTTTGGCGAAAAATATTTTTTCGTTTTTTCGTAATCTGTTTCATCCATTTCGGAACTACTGCTGTGGTTCTCTGACGACCTTGTACAGACCCTTGTCTCCTACCTCGCCGAGCTTCACGAACCGGATGGTCGTGCCTTCTTCCGCATACCACTTGTTGTAATACTCAGCCAGCCTCTTCTGTTTGGCCCTTCCCAGATAAATGGCATTATCGTTGTCGATCAGGTCACCGACGAGATTGGTCATGCCGTACTCCGCCAGCTGCTCCAGCTCGTAAGGCGCAAGCGTTCCCCATCCGCCTGTTCCAGTTGCGTTTCTCTCGACAACAGGGACTTTGAGCGGTGTCAGATAGCTCGGATGGCGCTTCTTGCTGCCTGTCGTGCACACATAGAAAGTGTCCTCATGATCAATGTAGAACTGTGTCATCTCATCGGACTGGATCTTGTCCCGGATATTGCTGCTCTGATTTATCAGATTCTCTCTGGCAGGAACGAACAGCACGCATACTGCTGCGGTCGCCAGCAGGCAGACCAGGATACCGAATATGCGGCCTTTGCTCTTGCCCCATCTCTCCTCGCGCTGCGCCAGCACGTACAGCATCCACATCGTGGCACTGACATCCATGACGTAGAACGCCCGGTACTGTGCTCTGCCCAGATAGAAGATCAGCACATACATGCCTGCGGCAGCAGCCCCTATGAAAATCATGTACCACCACGCGCCTGGTCTCACGGTAAGAAGGATATATATACTCAGCACGATAAGAATGGCTATGTGCATTGCGGTAAATCCGCGATCCTTCGCTGATGAAACGACTCTGCTCGCGAACTGTTTTGCCGCTTTTACTACAGAGCGGTCTCTCACTACGCATGGATAGTTGATCTCGTTGATCTTGACGAGATTGTCGTAGGATGCAGCTCCGTCATAGTCGAGGAACCAGTGCGACACCAGATATACATCGTTCTCGCTCAGACCGATCGCGTCGTATTTGTCACTGTTCTCTTCATAATATTCATACAGCGGATAATCTGTGATCTTGACGCGCTCTGCCTGATACTCTCTGTAAGCCTTGAGCTCCGGTGTGCTCGCGTTCATCTTATCCGACATTTTGTCAATGCCATACGGGGCGACGGCCAGCGCTGCTATCACGATGAACAGCAGGATCTCTGCGATCACCGAACGTCCCTCATAGAACTCTTTGCGGTTACGGAAGAACCATATGATCATGAAGATCCCCGCAAAAGCCAGTGACGGGAACATTCCTCTCTCCCGATAGCCCACGCCGATATAGAACAGGAAGATCGCCGCCAGAAATCCTAAGATACTGCGGTTATGCGTATAAGTGTCGGCAAGTACGATCAGGCCGGCTGCCATGAGCAGAGCAGATGTTTTGGTAAACTGCAGACTGCTGTAGTGATCCAGTGAGTAGAAAGCGATCACGACTGCAGCCAGAATTCCGTCAACGGCAGTCACGCGATTGTCCAGATAGACTTTGAGAAGAGCAGTGAAAGAGAGGAAAGACATCACGATCTGCGAAAGCACGAAAACATTGATCCCTGTCAGATATTTCTGGATGAATATCAGCGCTTCACAGAGATAATAATTGACAAATCCTATATAAGGAAATCCATCTGCGATCTTGGCAGCTATGCCAAACTCATCGTTCGTCTCATACATCAGATCTGTGAAAATGAAGACTGCCGCGAGTATCGCCGCGTTGATGATCAGCGATATCAGCAGACTGTAATTATGCTCCTTCTCTGTACTGTAATGTGCTCCTTCGATTCTGGCCATTGATCCTGTCCTTTCTTCCCTATGATACATGCATTTTACCATTGAACAGCGGACCGCCGCAAGGAACCTCACTGTCTGTTCATGCAGCAGCCTGCTGCAGCGACCGTATATTAATAGGTAATTAAAGGTTGCGAAGGGGCGTTGAACATAATAGAATGACTATGAATGAGGTGAAAAACATGAAATATTCTATAGTAATACCTTGCTACAAGTCTGCCCATACGATCCGGCAGGTGGTCGAAGAGACGAGCGCAGAGCTGGAGAGGATCGGCCGTACTCCATACGAATTTGTGCTTGTGGACGATTTCTCGCCGGATGAAGGCAACACAGTCCGTGAGCTCCGCGCGCTTGCGGAAGAGTACGACTTTGTCACATCGATCGCTTTGGCACACAATGTCGGACAGCATAACGCTCTGATCGCCGGGCTCAATTATGCAGAGGGCGATATCATCGTTTTCATGGATGATGACATGCAGACGCATCCGTCGCAGCTGGATAAGCTGATCAGCGCTCTGGATGAAGACCATGATGTCGTCTACGGATATTATCCGGAGAAGAAGCACTCCGGTTTCCGCAGATTCGGTTCCTGGTTCACGCATATGAGTGTCCGTGTCCTGATCGGCAAGCCTAAAGACATGAAGACTTCGAGCTACCTCTGCATGAAGAAATATGTCAGAGACTATATCATCCAGTATCCGGCTCACTACACGCAGATGCAGGGACTGATCCTGCGCACAGTCGCTCCGTCACGTATCGCGAGTGTTCCTATACAGCATTTTGACAGAGCATACGGTGAGTCAGGTTACACGATCAAGAAGCTGCTGAGCTTATGGTCTAACATAGCAGGATTCTCTATCGTTCCGCTCCGTTTCGCACAGAGATTCGGTGTCTTTACCACCCTGTGCGGAGTTCTTGGCCTGATATGGCTGCTGGTACGCAAACTCATCAGCAAGACCAAGATCCTCGGCTGGACATCCACGATGATGACCATCATCATTTTCTCAGGCATTATCCTTGTGACTCTCGGTGTTGTCGGCGAATACGTCGGCCGGATGTTCCTCACCATGGGCAATTACCCGCAGTTCGTCGTGCGGGAGATCTATAAGAGCGAGCCGGAGAAGACTGGCGCCGGCCCTTCAGCCGGCCCGGCTGCAGACGCCTCGTCCGGTCCCGGATCGGAGGCCTAACGTCTTCTATTGATTCACATCCACAGTTGACATAATTACAACCGCATCGTCGATCCCGGCATGCGGTTTTGTTTTGCACAAGGCCTGCCGGCACTCAACAAAATGAAATAAAGAGTCAGGAATCGTTATCCTCCTGACTCTTTTTCATCTATTTCTCTATTGAGTGATCTTGTACTTCTGCCCGGCCAGCCCGGCCTGTCTCACACTATCAGTTCAGGACATCAGGCTTTCATCTCTGCTACTGCTGCTTCCATATCCAGCGGCTCGTACCCCAGCTGCTCTCTGAGTACTGTGATGTCCATGCAGGATGACCGGATGGTCTCCGGCGTTGCATCGTCGTAATTGATTGGGGTCGGATTGCTGTAGACACGGTTGACGATCTGCGCGATCTCCAGGTTGGAGTACGCGTTTGGCATGCCGGCATTGACGATGAGCCTGTCCGACGGCTCCCTTGCAGCCAGCTTCGTCAGTATCCTCACCAGATCTTTGACATAGAGATATTGCCTCTTCGCCACGCTCTTTCCGATCACTTTGATCTCGCCGCCTGCTGCTGCTGTGTCGAGGAAAACGTTCATCATTGCGCGTCTCCTCTCGCCTGCTCCGAGGACCTGTGCGATCCTGACGATACCGTACCCAAACCCGGATTCTTCCGCGTACTGCTGTATCAGCTCCTCGCACCTGATCTTGGAGTTGCCGTACATCGTGCGGCCTTTGAGCGGGGTGTCTTCGCTCCACGGGATCAGATCCACATCGTCATACACCGAGATCGTCGACGCGAAAACGATCCGCCCGACTCCATCCGATACCATCGCTTTGAGGATATTCTCTGTGATCTGCTCATTGATCACATAATCATCCGGGTTGCTTGTCGTCCCCCGGACTCCTGCAAGGTGGATGACCACATCCGCTCCTGCAAGCGCTGTCCTGAGGCTCTCTTCGGAAAAATCCGTGGCTCGCCACTCACAGCTCATATCTCCACACGAAGAAGAATCCGCCTGCGCGGATCCCCCTCTTGTAAGTCCTATGATACTGATCTCATCTTCATGACTGCCGATATACTCAAGCAGCTCTGTTCCTATAAACCCGCTGGCTCCGGTCACTGCGATTCTCATCAGATCCTTACTCCTCATCTGCGGCGCATACGCCTACTTCACATTGCATACAAAGCATCTCTGCTTGCCTGTCTTCTCCGGCGGCAGCTCATCCAGCCACTCGATCGTGATCCTGAACTCATCGCCGTAGAGCTTGGTGACCTCAGTGATAAATCTGTCTTCGATCTGCTCCTTGGTCATCGACTTGTTGAACGGATCGGCTACCAGCTGGATCTTCATATCGTGGTAAGTTTCCTCAATAAATCTGAACTGCGACAGTCCGACTGTGTGGTTTGCGATCCTCATGAGCTGGAGCGCTGAAGAATCTGCACCTCCCTCATGCTTGACGAGGTCGTTCATACGGCCTTCGATCGCAGTGAAATATCTGATGCCGTCCTTGACATAGGATTTGCCGAGGTCGAGAGTTTCGTAGTTGATCAGCGGATAGGTCTGCTTGTAAAGCGATGTTACGAGAATGCGCCCGTCATCCGCCAGTTCGTTCTTATCGTTATAGACATTGGCGACCGCAATGTCGTTCGCGACGACACGGTAGCCTTTGCCCGGGAATTCATAGATAAAGCTGCCCATCTCGGATACTCCGTACGCGTCGATGAGTCCTGGCCCGAGCGCTTTGGCAAGCATCTTGCGGGTAACATCATCGACCATCTCACTGATCGGCGCGTAGAATTTCGGCTTCCAGACATCGAACTTGTGGGCCTCTGCATAAGCGACCATCCTGACCATGACGTTGCGGCGCAGGCAGATCAGGTCCGGTTTGTACTCGTTGATGTCCTTGATCAGATCCGCGATACCGTCACCGACGATGTGGTCTTCACCGACGACTTTGCGCCTCATCAGGCCAAACTTCTGTACGATCGAGTCTCTGTCTTTCTTCCTCGGGCCTTTGTGGCTCGTCGAGAAGGAATACATCTTACCTCTCAGCGGCTTGTATCCTGCCGATGCCAGTGCTCTCGCCCAGTTCGCGTCGCTGCAGGCCTGCTCCTTCTGTGTATAGAGCATCTTGAGCGGTGTGCCCGACGATCCGCTGGTGCTGAGGATGTTGATATCCTTCTGCTTATCCGGATGATCGTCCCATTCGTGCTGCATCCACAGGCGCAGCTCCGGTTTGGTGAGCGGCGGGAACTTGACCAGATCTTCACTGCAGTGATAATCGTCCGGTGTCGTGCCCGACTGTTCGAACTTCTCTCTGTAGAAAGGGATCTTGTAAGCCTTCTTCATCAGCTTGTGGATCCTTCTGTTCTGGTCCTTCTTGATCTTCTTAGGATCTCCGTCCAGATTCCTGCTGAGTGTCAGCAGATACCATACGGTGTATACATTCTTGAGTTTCTTCTGCAGACTCATTTGCGCAACCCCCATTTCTAGACCAGATTGCCGGTCTTGCGGATCACATATCCGCACTTCTCGATAAAGCCATTGATCTTGAGCACTCTGTCTCCGTCAGCGTAGTAGTAGCAGGTATACTCTGCGCCATCTGTATCGAAATCCGCTTTCGCAAACTTTGCGTTCGATTCCTTGCTCATGAATTTCAGACTGTATTCCACAGAGGACTGTGGATACTCATCGTCGAGCACGGATTCCCCTTCCAGCAGATGCCTGAAGCACGCATCCAGCAGATCCGCGCCACAGTAGTGTTTGATCAGATTCCACATGTGACATCCATCAAGTCTCGGTGTCACTTCGATAATGTATGGCTCAGTGCTGTCTTTAAGTTTGATCTGGAAATACGCCGGTCCGTCGGTGATCCCCAGCTTGTCTGCGATCCTGCGGGCAAGATCGACAGTCTTTTCTTTGGTTTCTTCATCTGCGAACGACGAAGGTACGCGGTGCTCCTTGATGATCCCTCCCGGATATTCGTCGAAAGCGTAACGGTCACTGACTACGGCAATCTTCATCTCACCGTTCTGCATGTACGCATTGACCGAGATCTCCGGTCCGTCGATGAACTCTTCGATTATGACTTTGCCATCGATCGAGTAGTCAAGGGATGCGGCAAAATTCGCTTTGATATCTTCCGCCGAATCCACACGGAAGCAGCCTCTCTGCCCCTGCGAGTCCACCGGCTTCATCATTCCAGGGAATCTGTCGTACTGCAGCGCCTCTTCAAGCGTGCTGCATACCATGAACGCTGCATTTCCCTTGAAATCGCTCCCCAATGCTTCACGCATGAGATTCTTGGAGTGGCACACCTCGGCTGTCTTCGATGATATGAAATGCGGCAGACCGAGAATCTCGCTTGCCTTCATGACGGTAGGCATTGCCAGATCGGACCCGATCGAATAGATCGCGGCTACTTCGTACTTGGTCGCCAGTGCCATGACCCCTTCGATACTCTTGATGTCCACCTGCTCGAAGTAGTCAAGATGCGGGATCCCGCAGTCTACAGTCGTATAGCTGCAGCCTACGACTTCATATCCATGCGCTTTACAGTATTCTATTGCATCTATCTGAGCGTTTCCCGCGCCCAGGATCAATACTCTTTTCTTCATTACTATCTTTCCTGTTGTTTTTCTATTCCCAGATCGCTCCTCTGATCACTCCATCGTCTCCCTTGACTTTGACATTGATCAGTTCTTTGATATGCTCGATCCTCTCCATTATCTGCGGTCTGCTGTCTGCGAACAGAACGATAGCGACACGCTGGTTCTTGTCAGTGGCGGACAGCGTGTGCTGGCCGACCTTGAAGTTGCCGAGATTTGTCTTGACGACATAGTCAAGTGCTTCGACCTCATCGGCACCTTCCATGGAGATGATCTCTCCGAACGGCATGTAGAAGCATACATATCCGCAGCTGCACTGATTCATTTCGAATTCAGGAACATCGTGTGTTCTGCCAAGTGCAACATTGACCAGGAATTCCGCAGTGTCGATACCTGTCTGCAGTTGCGTGATGTAGGAAGCGATATAGGTACCGCCGCCTCTCAGCGCCGCTTCGATCAGATAGATCTCACCGGTCTTGGCGTCCATGATGTATTCGTTGTGCGAGAGACCCTGTATCATGCCAAAGCCTTCATTGACCTTCTGGCTGTAGTCAAGGAGTCTCTTCGTTGTTTCTTCATCGATATCTGCAGGATACAGTCTGGTCTTCGATGAGAAAACATTCGGGATCTTGAACTCATCGAGATCTGCATACATCAGCGGAACGACATGTCCGCCTGCCGCGATCGAATCGACCTCGAACTGCGGGCCTTCGATAAACTTCTCGATGATGACTCCGCCGCTGCGAGAGATCTCTTTGGCCTCGTCCCACTTAGCGATCAGTTCCGCTTCATCAGGGATCTTGGAGATGCCGCGGCTGCTGCTGGCATCGACCGGTTTGATGATCGCTGTCGTGCCAAAACTCCTGAACGCTTCGAGCGCCTCATCGAGAGTGTAGACCATCACGCTCTCGATCGTTGCGAGACCGAGTTCTTTCGTGCGCACTCTCATGCGGTGTTTGTCAGTGTATAACAGAGCAGTCTCGTAACCGTTGCCCGGGAGTCCCATCTTCTCTGCAGCGTATGCCACCGCTCTGACGAAAATCTCTCCCTGGTCGGAAATAACACCATTGACGTTCTCCACTCTGGCTACGTCAGCAACATATTCTTCGATCTTGGCATCATGGAAATATACCTTGTCTGCTACTTTGATCCCAGGATAGGTGCCGTGTGGCGTCACCGCGATGACGTATGCGTCCATAGCCTGTGCCATTTCGATCAGGTGCATCTGGAACGGGCCGGCTCCGAGGATGATGAGTTTATCCTGTCCTGATGAACTGTCATACGGCCTGTTCGTTAAGGTATCATGCGTAAATTCTGCGTTCATAGTTACCTCCGCTTATCTATCACATCTCTGACAACATATTGAGGATTCTGATTGAGGCACAGGTAGATCCTTCCTACGTATTCCCCTATCACACCGAGCACTATCATTATCATGCCGCCGATAAGAATCGTAGTGGCGATCATAGATGTCCAGCCCAGCGCTATATTGTTATGAGTAAGTTTGACGATCACAAGCACGATGATCGTGATGAATGCGAGTATCGCCATCAGCATTCCGAAGATAACGGCCAGTCTCAGCGGCTTGATCGAGAAAGTAGTGAGGCCGTTGACCCATGTCGAGAGCAGCTTCCTGAGATTATATCCCGATGAGCCTGCAGCTCTGTCCTTCTGTTCTACTTTAACGTTGCCGATATTATTGGTCGTCCTGAGGAGGAGTCCTCCCATGTGCGGGTAAGCATTGTCGTACTTGATCATCTCGTCAATGACGAAACGTTTTGCCAGGAAATATACTGATGTAGTGATCTCCTTAGGCTTGTCGAGGAAGAACCTGATCATAGCGGTGTTGGCCCAGGTCCCCAGTCGCCTGAACAGGCTCCGGTCACCTCTCTCAACGTAATCGGCACAGACGACATCGTATCCACCTTCAACCATATGATCGTAGAACTGGAAGACTGTCTCGATCGGTGTCTGGCCGTCATCATCACTGATCGCGACGAGTTCGCCGGTCGTTTGTCTCAGTCCCGCCATAATAGCGCACTGCTGTCCGCTGTTTTTGGCGATATCAACGCCTATTACATTATCGTATCTGCTGTGGATCTGCTGTATGACTTCCCAGGTGTTGTCCGGGGAGCAGTCATTCACCAGAACGATCTCAGCTTCAAAACCATCCTTGTCTGCCACGACTGACTGAATGGTATCTACCACCGCAGGAAGTGTCCTGGCAGATCTGTAGCACGGAATCACAAATGATATCAGCATATTGTTTGCACCTCAGTTCTACTCTCTGACTTCATATATATAATAACCGCATCTTTCATAGATGTTGGTAGGATCATCTTTGAGTATGATCCTGCGGTCGACTTTATCTTTAATAATGGAATCCGGATGTTTTCTCTTGATCTTGCTGTACTGCTCCAGATCCGCTTTCTGCGTGATGAATCCGACTCCGACTTTTCTTACATCTCTCACCACCGGTGGTTCTTCGATAGCGTCTCCCATAGCGATGCTCACTACCGCCCCGACAAAATCATATCCTGTAGAAAGCTGTACGAGGTCACTTCCGATGAAGTCGCCGCCCATACGTCCGCCGATCTCGATGAGCTTGATGTTGCCCTTCGCGTCGACTTTGAGCTCTACGTGCGCAGCGCCATTCTCAAGCTTGAGAGTATCCAGTGCATGGTCTGCGACTTTCCTGATCTTCTCTTTGAGCTCGTCACTGATCGGAGCAGGCTGTATATGCCCTGTTTCAATGAAGTGCGGCGCGCCTGTGGTAAATTTCTGTGTGACTGTGAGCATGTAATGTCTGCCGTGATAAGAAATATACTCGACACTGTATTCATCACCGGTAGCAAATTCTTCTACCAGAGCCTTCTTCTCGAAGCTCTCCTGGACCGCTGCGGCAATTGCTCTTGCGAGGCCTTCCGGGGATTCCAGTTTGTTGACGCCTCTGCTGCCACTCCTGTCTGTCGGCTTGACAATGATCGGGTATTCAAGCGGCGGCAGTTCGCTCACATCGGTATCCATATCCACAAGAATGCTCTTCGGACTCGGATCTCCGTTTGCGGCAAACGCCTCTCTCATCCAGTGCTTATTCATGCTTATTCTGGTTGCTTCAAGGCTGTTGCCGACCAGTCCCATTTTGTCAGCAATATAGTTGACAGCATCCATCGCCAGATCTGAGCCGATGCTGATGATGCCGTCGATACCGATCTCTCTGCATCTCGCCAGGATCTTATCCTTCTCTCTTGTACTGATCGGATAGAAGTAATCCGCAAGGGACTCACCGATATCTCCCGTCTTCCAGGCAAATACATGTGTCTCTATCCCCATCTCACTTGCTTTGAGGATCAGCGCCTCCTGGAAAAGAGACGCACCAATGATCGCGATCTTTCTTTTTGCTTCCATTTCGCTACCTCCGGGAGTCATTCTGTTACTATGATTCTCTTGAGAACTCTGGCGGATGCGTTGCCATCGTCCTTAGGGTTGTATTTCGCGCAGAATTCTTCGTACTTCTGATCCGGCTGCCATGTGTCACACGCCCTGACCTCAGCAATCAGCGCGTCCTCATCTCTGACGATCGGTCCCGGCAGTTCGTCAAGCGAGAAGTAGAATCCTCTCAGCTCGTTGGCGTACTGCTCGAGGTCGTACATGTAGAAGATGACCGGTTTGCGCAGGTTGGCGTAGTCGAAGAACACGCTCGAATAATCCGTCACGAGGATGTCCGCCGCGATGTACAGCTCGTTGATGTCGCTGTACGACGAGACATCTTCGACGAAACCTGCGTATTTGTCAAAGTCGAAGCTGTTGGCTACCAGATAGTGCGCTCTGAAGAGTATCACGTACTCGTCGCCGAGCGCCTCTCTCAGTTTGTCAAAATCGACTTCCGTCTTGTATGTGTATCCCTCCCCGCTTGTGTGCTGGTTGTCACGCCAGGTCGGAGCGTAGAGGATGACTTTCTTGTTCTCGACGCCCAGCTGCTTCCTCAGCTCAGTCCGTTCTTCCGGCGTCGTGTTGATCAGCCTGTCGTTCCTCGGATAGCCTTCCTCAATGATCTTGTGCGTCTGGTGTGTCTTCACCAGGTTCCATGCAGAGGCGAACTTCTCAGTCGTGAACGGCGAAGGCGATATTATATAGGAGAACTTCTTCGCATCGGACTTATACTTGCTGCGGATCTCCTGGCCCGAATTCATGACGTTGTCGCTGGATTCCAGGTCGTAGCCGAGCCTCTTGAGCGGTGTGCCGTGCCAGCACTGAACGTAGATCTGGCCCTTGCGCGGATACTGATGATTGAGCATCCTGTAGTTGGTGATCCAGTATTTTGCCGTCCTCAGCGCGACGTTATCTGCCTTGGTACGGAACTTGACGAGAGTCGTGCGGTCGTTCTCGAGGAAACGGAATTTCTCAGGCTCCTTGAAGCTCCACACGAACCGGAAATCCTTATACTCCGGCGCCTTCATCATGTATTCGTACATCGCCTTAGGCGAATCACTGTAGCCCCTGCCCGAGAATGTCTGGAAATATACCAGCTTGTCATCGATCTTGCCGAAAGGATCATCGGCCGTCATCTTGGCGCGGTACAGGATATCCCTGGCGCCTCTCGAGACTACACGGAATGCCTTGTTCTTCTTGGAGATGTCGAATATTATTTTCTTTGCTTTCTTCGTAAAACTCATATCAGTCTCTCAATGAAATCTGCCAGCGCTGCTGTGCAGTTCTCTGTATCGATGTCAATGTATCTGTCTCTGAATGCCCTGAGGGCTTCCTTATCGTAAGGCTGCTCCAGCGCAGCCGCGAGTTTCGCCGGGTCCGTAAACACGTAAGGCGCGATCGGCTCACTGCTGAAGTCCATATTCAGACCTGTGGTCTGCATGTAGGAGTCGATATCGTATGTGTAGAGATAAAGCGGTTTGTCCGCCAGAGTCGCTTCGACGACCAGCGAAGAGTAATCGCTGATCACGATATCCGCGACGGACAGCCAGTCATACGAGCGGAACTCCGCATCGTAGATGATATTCTCCCCTCTGACCTCTTCATTGCTTGCCCGGTCGATCGGGTGCAGCTTGACCACAAGATCGTATCTGTCAGGATCGATAGCCGCCGCAAGCCCTGCGACATCGACCGGTTTGCCCTTGTGGAACGTCGGAGCGTACAGTATGACTTTCTTGTCTCCTGCGAGCTGCGGATATCTCTCGCGGATCCTTGCCGCAGTCTCTTCCCTCTCACTGCCCAGAGCGACCCGCTTGATATAGTCTATGCGAGGGAGCCCCAGCTTGACGATCTTGTCGCGGCTCACCCTGAATGCTTCGCTGAAGTGTTCGGCTGTGATGTCACTGCAGCATACCACATGATCGTATCCGTTGTGCATCTTCATCAGACGGGCAGTCCTCTCAGACGAACCATCTGCCAGACCGACTGTCTGCCAGCCAAACTTCTTGACTGCACTCAGCGCGTGCCACATCTGCACGGTCGTGAGACCCTTGCGGTGCGGCAACATGCTGACAGGTATGATATACGTATCCATCACTACCACGTCGGAGTCGATCATACTGGCGGCCTGCTTCATCATATGGCCGATGTAGCCGAGCGCCTTCAGAGACTTCTCCTTGGTCAGCAGCCTGGTAAGCGTCCTGATCTCGATGCCCCTGCCTTGCAGCTCCTGCTCGAGCAAGCGAATATCCAGAGTCTTGGAATTGCTCTCTCTGCTGATTATCGTAACTCTTTTCTTTCCTCGTCTGCTCACTGTCAGTCTGTACTCCGCTCTCAAGTGGTCATGCTTCTTCAACATAAAAGTTTATCACAACGAGTGGTAGTTCACAACTTCCAGCGATATATATATTGTGTTGGTTCCATGAAAAACGAGGGGCTGTACGCCCCTCGCTGTGAAGTTATTGCTATTGATCGATCATGCTGCTGTGACATTGCCTGGTTTGCAGCAGACCCATCCGCTTGGGATCCTCATCCAGTCTCCCCTGACCTCAAGACAGGTGACTTCTGTTCCCTTCCTGAGTTTGGCCTGAGTCTGGTTGAATGCGTGCTTCTTGGCATCTGCAGAAAGCTGACTATAATTCTTTGCCGAATAGTTTGTACCTGGACCGGTCCTTACAAACAGATCCTTGCTGAGCTTATATACTTTGTTCTTCTTTACGGTTACTGTTGTGGCTGCTGCCTTCTTTGCAGCTATGACTTTCTGGCCTTTGAGATTTCCTGCCTTAGCGCAGATCCATCCGCTTGGTACTCTGATCCATTCTCCTTTGATCTCCAGACAAGTTACAACGGTATTCTTCTTGAAAACTGCGTATTTACCTTTCTTCGAACACTTCTTGGCGCTTCTTGAAAGTTTGGATCTCAGGACCTTCGCATATTTGGTGCTAGGTCCTCTCCTGACATTCATAACCTGCGCAAGTGTATAATCGTTGCCAACCTTGATTGTCATGCCGCCAATAACGGCTGATGTAGGTTTCTTTGCGGCTGCGGCTGCCTGTGCTGCCTTCTTTGCGGCGGCTTCTGCTGCTGCTTTTTCCTCTGCTGCTTTCTTTGCTGCTGCTGCTTTCTCATCCGCAGCTTTCTTTGCAGCTGCCTCTGCCGCTGCCTTCTCCTCTGCCGCTTTCTTGGCCGCAGCGGCCTTTTCTTCTGCAGCTTTCTTCGCGGCGGCTTCTGCTGCTGCCTTCTCCTCTGCTGCTTTCTTGGCCTCTGCATCCTCAGTGACTGTTTCACCTAATACCGCTTCCTCGGTCTGCAGCTGAGCAGCTTCCTGTGCCTCTATCCTCGCTTCATCTTCCTTCGTGCACAGTCTTACGTAACTTTCATCTCCGTCCTTACCGCAGATCCATCCACTCGGGATCTTGATCCAGTTGCCGCTCGACAGCAGACATGTAACGATCGTGTCTTCCTTGAGAACTGCATCTGACTGATCAAGCGCGTGTTTCTGTCCGTCCTCGGTCAGTTCTGATCTTTTCTTGACTTCATAATCTGTTCCCGGACCGTATCTGATGCAGAGGTCGGAAGTGGTGATGTAATTGATGCCTTTCTTGAATGCTCCAGCACTGTCTGATGCTGTGGCGACTTCTGCAGCATTGCTGCTTACTGAATTCGGGCTGCTTACGACCATTGCTCCATGCTGGTGTGAACCTGTCGACAGGAGGATGTCTCCTGCTACCAGTTTCTTGTCCGAAGCATAATAGTCACTGGTAGTAAAGCATGTGAATCTGCTGTCCTTCTTGAGCAGATTGTACAGGCTGGTCGCACTGCGGTCTGTGGTGATCTCTATACCGGCTGCATTGATGCACGCTGCGATGAGCGGTGTACAGCTGCATTCGACATCCTTCGTGATCTTGCTTGCATCCCAGTTTGCGGCTTTGAGCGCATAGAAGAAAGAATTTCTCTGTTCCGCGTTGACCTTATCATATCCGACATGCTGATTGTCGCAGGCGTTCTTCATCGTTTGCGCCATCTTTTTCGCTTTGGCCTGATCCTTACATCTGATCACGACCGTCCAGTGCCTTGCGGAGGAAGCGGAACTTGAGTACACCCAGCTCATAGTGTATACTTCCTTGCCCGTCTGATCTCCCGCCTTCTGATTCGAGAGTCCAGACTCACCACTTGCAGCGTGTCCTATCACAACAGAAGAAGCTGCATATGTCTCTCCAGGGCCGGCACAGTTTAAAACCCCTGTTACCATCATGCATGTCATGATGAGAGCTGCTATTCTTCTTGATATCGTCGTAGTATTCATAATTGTCTCCAAAACAAAAAACTTCGCAAACAATAACGTTTGTGAAGCTGATTGTAAGACGTAAAATTGAACAGAACAACGAACCTTTACGTTCTTATATATTTATAATTATATAGATTAAAATCCATTAAGCAAAGTGCCTCAACCCCAGTAATTGCAAGGCTTACAGGAAATTTGCACATCTTGTGTCACGTGCATCCGGGACCCCCAACATCTGCGATTTCACTGATCAGTTCTTGGCCTCATAGAACTCTATTGCCTCTTCGATCGGCCCATCGAAAAGTTTGGTGCCTTTCTCCAGAACGATCCCTCTGCTGCAGAAATCCTGGGCTGTTGTCAGAGAATGTGTGACGAACAGCAGCGTGACATCTTCGTCTGCCATGATCTCAGCGACCTTATCCTTGCACTTCTTCTGGAAGGCTTTATCACCTACACTCAGTGCCTCGTCAACGATCAGGATGTCCGGCTGAGCATTTACGTTTATTGCAAAACCAAGTCTGGCTTTCATACCGCTGGAATACGATCTGAGCGGCTGATCGATATAATCACCGATATCCGCAAATTTAATGATATCACCCTCGACAGCCTTGATCTCCTCCTCATTCATGCTCATGAGGCTGCACTTGAAGGAGATGTTTTCTCTGCCGGTGGACTCTATATCAAATCCCGCGCTGAGTTCCAGCAGCGCGCTGACTTTGCCGTTGACGTATACTTCGCCCTCTGTCGGGAAAGTAACGCCCGTAACCATCTTGAGGATCGTTGACTTGCCAGCGCCGTTACGCCCGAACAGCGCAACACTCTCGCCTCTCCTCACTTCAAAGGAGAGGTTCTTGACGGCACGGTTCTCTTTGTAAGGAACTTTCTTGCTGAACAGTCCCTTGAACCTCGCGCGGCTGCTCTTGTACAGCTTGTAGAGCTTGGTTACGTTATCGAATCTTACTACTACTTCGTTTTCCATATATCTAATCTCAACAAATCATTAAAGTACATCCGGGATCTCTTTGCGCAGCTTCCTGTACGCCCATAACGCGCCTAAGATGGCGACCGTCAGGGTGATAGCGAAGCAGACCAGCGATACTTTATCCGTCCAGAACCATTTCTTGTAGATGAACACTCTTCTGTATCCTGTAGCGATGACTGTGACAGGATTGAACTTCAGGAGGATCCGCACCCACCTGGATGGAATATCGTCTACATTGTAAATAATGCCTGACATCCAGAATATTGCAGATGATAATGCTGTTACCAGATTCTGGAAGTCCTTGCTCAGCGCAGACAGCATCCCTGCAAACAGGGACCATACTATGAAGAATACCAGCATCATGAACATATACAGCGGTATCTGCAGCGCATAGATATCCGGCGCATGGCCGAAGGCAGCAAACAATACAAATGTAATGCCAAGAATGATCAAGTGAATGAACAGGTGCGACAGATTCACGTATGTCGGGATGATGGAAACCGGGAATTTCATTTTGGTGACAAGATGACTGTACTTTCTTATACAGCCAGCACCTCCGGTTATCATTTCCTGCATGAAGAACCAAGGCAGGAAGCCCGCTTCAAGCCACAGGAAGAAAGGATATCCCTCAACTGGTTTGCCGCTTCTCAGTCCTACAGAGAAAGCAAACCAGAATACGAACAGCGTGATCAACGGTTTGATGATCGCCCATGACCAGCCAAGTGCAGCTCCTCTGTATGTCTTCACCAGATCGGATTTGGCAAGTTTAATTATCTGTTCCTTGTATTGAAGATGCTCGTCGAGTATTTCTTTAATCGTATTCAATGTACTGAACTTCTCTCTTTCTCAATTTACTTCTTCCCGATTACTGATTTGATCTTCTTTCTGATACGGCTCAGATTATCTACACCGCTCAGGACTCCATACTTCGCGGCTTTATCTACAGATGTCTTCAGTCCCATATAGAAGTTGTTTTCCTGGATCATCTTATTATTATCCAGCAGAGACTTTTCGTAAAGCACTGATAACATCATCTTCTTATATACTTCTGACTTCAGGCTGGCATCTTCAATGATGTCCTCCAGTTCATCAATGACAGAGTACGCGAAGACTCTTCCGTCAGCGATCACACTCCAGTCATAGTATTCATAGAAGACATTTGCGATCTGTCCTGCCAGGAAGTTGAAGTCATCTTCATCTGTATACCTGTTGATCAGTGTGAGGATCTTCTCTGCAAAATGATCACGGCCTTCTTCTATGCTGAGATATGTCTCCGGATTGATGTACAGAGATACCCCCTGTTTCCTTCCAACGTTCCCTTTGTAATCGTATACAGTCTCAGCAAAACCGATCTCAGATATATTGCCTCTGCGGATGAAATCCATGATCAGTTCTCTGTGCCACAGCTTGTTGCACAGATCTCCTCTGAAGTCGGAGCCAACGAAGCCCGGGCTGACGGTGACCATCTTGTTCCTGTTTCTGGTCGTTACCTTCTCCGAGTGGCAAGGGAAGCACATGCCGACACTCATATGACGGGTCAGGCTGTCATAGATCTTCTCCGTCAGTCTGAACTGCGGTTCTTTGGACTCGATCAGCATCATATAGTCATAATCGGAGTGCCCGGCGATCGCCTCACGGAATATATCCCAATCGTCGAACGACGATACTTTGGTCAGGTCGATCGTAGGTTTGTACCTTTCGAGCCACAGCTTGATCCTGTTCAGCTCAAGGTGCCACAGATCTCTTTCTTTCGTTCCCCGTTTCTTTGCCCGGTATTCGTGTATCCTTTCAGCCAGATGTGACTGATCATAGTATGCCCGGTACTCTTCCTCATTGCCGTCAGTTATGAGCAGATGCAGATTCGTATGGAAATACTTATAGTTGAAGATGCAGCTGTAGATATTGATATATGTCTCCGGCGACATCTCTCTGACTTTAATGTAGAAATCAACGGTCAGCTTCTCATTATCTGTCTCACTCTTGATGAACGCCTTGACCTCTTCCGGAGTGGTGTCGGTCTTGTCAAAATACCTGTAGTATTCATCTCCGCACGAGATGATCGATGCACCCGTCGAGCTGAATGTAACGACTCTGGCGAAGCGCTTTCCCTGATAGTTGAGTACTTCTATAGGGAAATCCTTAGGCAGGACTGTTACGTTGTCATTCCCGTAGATCATCCAGTTATTCTTCTCTGCCGGATGAGGTTTGAGGATGACATGGTATCCCTGTTCGATCTCGTTATTAATGATTTTCTTATTCAGAAGATAACTCTGCAGATATGTACAGTACTTGGCCCTGTCAAGCGGCTGCCCGATCACAAGGCTGCTGTTATCCTGAATATTGAATCTGCCTACATCGAATATGTACAGTAAGGCATCTCTGAACTTCTCAGGGTTCTCCTCGACGATGTCCTTGAAATCCCTGACTTCCAGTTTTGATTTATAGTAATCATCAAGCTCATCAATGTAGATACTGCTTATGATCTTCTTGACCTTCTCATATCTGTACAGCGGCTGCGGATAGTAGCCTTTCTCTACAAATGGTTCGATCAGAGCTGCATCCCCTCTAAGTCTGTGAATGCTGACCTGCTGCAGAAGTGATCCGTATCCGTCCTCAACACCTATGATATTCTCGAAATGCTTGCAGATGTAATAATAATGCCACTGGAAGTCATTATATACATAGATCTCATCGTCCGGGTCAGCATCAGTGAACAGCTCTGCATAATGCGGGATCAGATACTCATCGAAAAGTGAAGATCCGAGCGCGTCGATCTCTGATTCATCCATATCGATCGTCTTGCGGAGTTCCCTGAGAAATGGTACATGTTCACCTCTTCTGGTAATACCGATGACCTTGTTGAAAACACCGGTATCTTCTATTCGTTCAAGCACCTCATCGCTGAGATTGATGTACGACATCGAAAAATAGAGATTCGGCTTCTCATCAAATGTCAGTGCCAATGCGATCGAATGCATCAGCTGATAATATGTCATTGCTACTAATGATTTCATGTGTTTTTGCTTCCCTATTACAGTTATTTAAGCATTAACGTTTTCTTGATCTTCCGCTTGATCTTTTTGATCTTTCGTTTGATTTTCTTACTTCTGCTGACTGGAACTTCTTTGATGATTTCCTTTATAGCTTTGCCTACCTCTTCATACTCAAAGTCATGTAATTTGAAGAATGCTTTCTTCTCTTTGGCAATCGTTATCGTTTCTATAGCACTTGATCCGAAGGTAATGGCTCTTGATATCTCTACATCAAGATAATTATAGACTTCGATCGGAACGTTTTTCGGTAATATCGTTCCTCCCAAATAGCTGTAATCCATTTTATCAGCAGGGTGAGGTTTGATAAGAACCCTCCCGCTCTTGTATGTCGCAAGCATTTTCTTCATCAGCTTCCTTTGGTCGTTTTCGGAACAATAACCGAATAACGCCAGCGGTTGTGTCAAAAGAAGCGTTGCATCAGGACTAAACTGTCCCGGATCAACATCGTATATCTGCAGCAGAAATTTCCTTATCTCATCATGATATTCCTGCTCGACCAGTTTCGTATCATCGATCTCTATTTTATCATAATAGAATTCCGGAATCTGTTCCGGCCGGGAACTGACAATGATTTTATTGATCTTGTCAGATCGGAAGAACATCAGTGGGTATGTGGTACCTTCATATTTCTGTATTCCTGCCCATATACCCTGGATCTCATGGGTCTTCACCTCACGGTCAAAGGAATTGTAAGCATCTTCCAGCTTCACGATATGATCAAATTCTCTTTCGATATAATACCAGTACGGAAGTGAATCCGAGAATATATAAATAGTGTCAATCTTAGTGTTGCACTCTTTGAAAACATCCTTGAACCTGCTGTACAAGAAATGAGGAATGATTATATCGTCCTCCCCCGGTCGTTTTCTTAACTCTTCGAAGAGATTTACTACGATACCTCCATAAACAAACGGTTTTACAAGATCGAAGATCCCGGTTTGTCTTATTTTATAAATCAGGTTAGTATCAAACGGAATATATGACTGGCAGATGAACAATCTGCATTTTCTCTTATTTTTCAGCGCATACAGGCATGCGACATATAGATGATAGTGCGTAAATACAACATAATCATCATATGGTTCGGCCTGATCTCCTTCTGTCCCGTAATATTTATCTATTACATATTTAAAATACTCAAAATTATCAACTGTAAATGCTTGTGTTAACTCTTTGATATTCTGAGCATACTTATCAACAGAAAGATATTCTTTCCTTTCGAGCACAAACTTTCTTATTTTTTCAAAGGCAAGTAATTGGTCCTTCTCAGGGAACGAATAGAAAGAATACAGATACAGATTAAGATCTGTCAGAAGAATCGTCTCTAATCGTCTTGATCTGGCCACCTCAGGATAATCGATCCATGCACGCGCCTGTTTCGTTAATCGCTCCTCAAGGTTTCTGATAGTAACTGTTGATGATATCGTCGTATTATCTCCATACTGATACCACCAATATATTGGAACATTTATATAATGAAATTCCGGGATATTTGCATATAACTTTGCGGAATACTCAACATCTTCATACAAACCTGGGGTAAACCATATACCTGCGTCATTGATTCTCTGTCTTCTGATGAGTGAATTAGTCACCATGACATCCGAATATATTTCGTTTTCACTATTATCCGCGTAATAGCAGGTAAAAGTATCTCCGGCAAGATACTTCTGTGATTCTATCTGCGGTACCCCTTTGTCATCACACAGAATTCTGATACCGCGAACCATATCCAGATCATAGAAATCTGCATGTGACACCAGACACCTTAATCCATCACGGCTTATGGTATCATCTGCGTCCAGGAAGAAGATATATTTGCCGGTGGCTTTCCTGATCCCGTAATTCCTGGATAGCCCAAGGCCTTCATTTTCTTTATGGAAGTATTTTATCCTGTTATCATTGAAGGTTTCTGCTAATTGTTTTTCTACATTGTCTCTGGAACCATCATCAATGATCAGGATCTCGACATTTTCATGACCACTGTTAAGTACAGATCCCACAGCACGATTCACGAAATCCATAGGAGTGTTGTACCTGCAGATAATAAAGCTTACTTTGCTTTCAGCACAATTATTGATATTGTACAGAGCCTCCATGAGTTTTCTGTACTTTACATATTCGCTGTCTTCTGAGCCGAATTCTATAGTCTTTGACTTTGCTGCAGCGTCTTCTAATACTTTCAGCTGAAAGTCTGAAAACCTTCGTATATTATCTGTTTTCAGCTTAATGTCATTCTTGCTTATTAATTCATCAAAATAGCTTTTTGAATACTCGTCTTCTATAAGAATCGTTCCGTCAAACTCTTTAAGAACGGACAGCGGTTCAAGCTGTGCCTTTAATTCGAGAAAGGTTGTAGCGCATTTCTCGTTGCGTTTCTCGGAGCAGATTATAATATTGTTGCCTGAGTCTTCTTTTACAGAATTAAAGAGATGGTATAGACCATTTCTGTCTTTGAGCGCATCTTCCTTTCTGTTGGATGTAACTATCAAAAAATCTTCTTTATCAGCCGGAGGATCCTCTTCGATGTCCATTGCATCTATGATCGTTTCCGGTGTACAGGATCCAATTTTTTTTACATGAATATGATCAAATCTTGTCGCTATACTCTCTTCTACAGATGAGCTGTCAGTGATGATCTCATTGATCTCTGCCATGCATCCGGCGAAATGATTAACATCGAAATCATGCAGCACATAGATCAGCGTCTGATTGTTTTTTCTCTTAAAATAGCGCGGCGCCTGCGTAGTAACTACTGTATATTCTGCAGTATCCCGGAAATAAATGAACCGGCTGGAGTTCATCTCAAAGTGGATCTTCCTGTCGAGAACACTCCTGGATATATAGCTAAAATTATAGCCGGTAACTAAAATGTCATAACATTCCGAGTATCTGCCTACAAATGCATCAAGCAATTCGGGAATGCCTTTTTCCTTATAGTCACCGATAAACAGTATCTTTGGCTTTTTCATTACGCACTCCTCGCGACCAGACAAATGCCAATCAGTCAGCACAGGATCAGTTGATCAGATCCCACGACAGCGGTGTGCCGGCCTCTGCATCAACAGCGAATTCCCTGCCCATCACTTTGTCATATTCCTTCGGTGCAAGTCCGTTGGATGGCCTGACGCTTCTTACATTATCCGGAGTGATCTTATCTCCGGCTTTCACATCTTGCGCAATGAACAGCGACCTGGCATATTTGCGGCTGTTCTGCTTCTTCTCTGTGATCTCGTATGTGACCTGTCCTCTGATCTTCTCGACCAGCCGGACCTTCTCGACCATAGCGCCGAATTCCTCCGGTGTCATAGAGAAAGATGCGTCCGGACCGCCTATCGCTTTGTCGAGAATAAAGTGCTTCTCTATAACAGCGGCACCCATTGCTGCTGCTGCGACTGCTACCGCGTCACCGGTTGTATGATCGGAGAGTCCCGTCTTGCAGCCAAATCGTTCTTTCATGTCAAGCATGGTGTTCAGATTGGCATCTTCGAGTTTCGCCGGGTATTCCGATGTGCATTTGAGCAGGCATACGTCTGTATTGCCTACCTGGTGACAAGCCTCTACGGCGTCTCTTATCTCTTCCTCAGTCGCTATGCCGGTAGAGATGATCATTGGTTTGCCCAGTCTTGCCGCGTACTTGATCAGCGGAATGTCGGTGATCTCGAACGATGCGATCTTATAGATCGGGTTCCCGCATTTCTCCAGCAGATCTACTGCAGTGAAATCGAAAGGCGTGGACAGAAGCGGGAAGTCTATGCTTCTCGCATATTCGTACAGCTCTTCATGCCACTCCCACGGCATGAATGCCTCGCTGTACAGCTTGTAGAGCGTCGTTCCGTCCCAGATCGTTCCTGTATCGATCTGGAAGTATTCGTTGTCGCAGTCCAGGGTGATAGTATCTGGAGTATATGACTGGATTTTGGCAGCATCACAGCCGATCTCTTTCGCTTTCAGTATCGATTTCTTGACGATCTCGATGTCATGTCCGTGATTAGCCGAAATCTCAGCGATCATCATTACTTTGTTACTCATCACATCCTCCGCTGCAGGCTGTTTCACAGATGAGATCCTTGCCGGACCGGTCTGACCGGAAAGATCTCAGTTTGTCAGCCATCTGTTTTCTTTTATCAAATGAGAACATGCTCCTGATGACTTCCGCGTCATCATCATACATGGCCTCTGTGAATCCGTTTTCTGTCAGGTACATGGTGTTCAGCCTCTGGTTGTCAGCAACAACGACCAATACTGACGGGAGCTGCATCTTGATCAGTTCGTTTGTCGTTCCTCCTGCGGATGCAACAGCAAAATCACATTTCTCCATAAGGCTGCACATATCGGCTGCCTCAATATTCAGATATAATCTGTCTTCACTGCCGAGACTGTTCCTGATCTCATCCAGATCTCTGTACGCTCTCGTGCAGACTACATGAAGACGGGCGGTTTCTGAAATCTCTTTGAGGTCTTTGATGATCACCGCGGTTCTTCCCAGAGGATCCGTTCCTCCCATGGTGATCAGGATATCGGTAACCTCTTCCTTGATGGTCCTCTCACCATGCAGTCTGAATTCATCCCTCAGTAAGGTGTAATCCTTGCCAAGATACAGAGTGTTGTTCCGGTCAGCAGGATAGTTCATGAAGACCGAGAAATAATTCGGATTGAGGATCTTCATATCATGATAGTCGAGCCTGATATTATCATCTATTACTATCATGTCTCCGGCCAGAGCGCGGAATTCCTCCAGCAGCTGCAGATCCACATGGTAGGAATCAATGACAAGCAAAACATTCCTGTTAAGTATGCTTCCGTATACTTCAGGATCTTTCCATTCTGCGAATTCTATATATTCCTTGTCCAGATTGGATCTCGCAGTGTCATCTGCCATCAGGTACATCGTCACATCACGGCCTTCTCTGACCGCTCTGTCGCAGATGCCTGACATTCTGTAAAAATGACCGAAGCCGTACATGAAGCCGGCTTCGGAAAAAATCACTAATTTCAAATTACTATTTGCCCTCCAGAAGAGCCGCAGCCCTGTTCATTTCCTGCAGCTTGAGCAGCTTAACTGCAGCCTCGAGCTCTGCCTCAACCGTATCGTATTTCTGCTTCTGCATGATATCACCATTGATATTGCTGATATACGGATGCTCTTTGAAGCAGTCGAGTACAGTTCTGAAAGACAGTCTGTTCTCTTTGCCGCGGATGAAATCTGTGACTACGCATGCCAGTGTGTAGTCATTGATCGTATCGACCGTGATCCTCACCTTGCTGTAATCTTCATCCGGCAACGCGAGGCTTCCGATCCTGAATTCATCCTGATGATGTGTAACATAGCTGGTAACATGCTCTCTGTAGAACTGCTCCGTCGTGTTCTCATGCATCCATTTGAGGACATCATAAGTCAGGATCTCACAGTCGAGTCCGTGAGGATAAGTTCTCCTGATGCAATTGCTCGCATACTGATAGTCTCCTTTGATGAAGAGGTCTATCAGCTCCTCGATGACCGAAGGGTCGAGGAACGGACAGTCACTTGTGATCCTTACTACGTTGTCATATCCGAATTCAGTCGCCGCGTTGTAGAAACGGTCCAGAACGTCATTCTCACTTCCGCGGTAATATGCGATGCCTTCTCTGGCTGCGTATTCTGCCAGCGGATCATCATCTGCATTGATCGTGCACGCAATGACAAAGTGATCCAGGTTCTTCACAGCTCTGAGTCTTTCGACTACACTGCCGAGGACAGTCATCCCATTCGAATAATCCAGAGTCCTGAGCACCTTACCCGGCAGTCTGCTCGAGGTCATTCTGGCCTGAACGATACATCCTGTTTTCATTGTATTATGACTCCTCTAGACAAGCTTGTATTCTACGAGCAGTTTCTCAATATCTTCGACTGAAAGCCACTCAGAGTTGTTTCCGGAGTTATACTCAAAACCGTCCTCGATCGGCTTGCCGCCTTCTTTGAAGGAACGCTTGAAATCGAACCATTCGAAGTTTGGATAGATGATGTAGTAATCACCATAATCGTATGTTGATCTGGAGTCATCCTTGGTGATCATGACTTCGTGGATCTTCTCACCCTCTCTGATGCCTACGATCTTCATCTTAGCATCCGGTGCCATAGCCTTGCAGATGTCTGTTACTTTATATGAAGGGTTCTTGAATACGAAAGTTTCACCGCCTGTCATATTTTCAACAGCCATGAGAACCAGCTTAACTGCCTTGTCGAGGGTCATCCAGAATCTGGTCATTCTCTCATCTGTTACAGGGAGCTCATCAAATCCCTTGTCGATCAGATCCTTGAAGAACGGGATTACCGAACCGCGGCTTCCGGATACGTTGCCGTATCTTACCAGACCGAACTTGGTGCCGTTTGCTCCGGAATATGCGTTAGCCGATACGAACAGCTTGTCGGATACCAGTTTGGTACCGCCGTAGAGGTTGATCGGGTTGACAGCCTTGTCTGTAGACAGAGCGACTACCTTCTCTACACCAGTCTCAAGAGCAGCATCAATGATGTTCATAGCTCCGTTGATGTTGGTCTTGATAGCCTCTGTAGGGTTGTATTCGCAAGCCGGTACCTGCTTCATAGCAGCTGCATGGATAACGATATCTACACCCTTGAATGCCAGCTTGAGTCTGTCCTTATCCCTGATATCTCCGATGAAGAATCTGAACTTCTTCATTGCTTCAGCACCATACTTTGCTGTGAAGTCCTTCTTCATCAGGTCCTGCTTGAACTCATCTCTTGAGAAAATGATGATTTTTCCGAAGTTGTACTTTTCGATCAGCTCTCCGGAAAATGCTTTACCGAATGAACCTGTTCCCCCAGTGATAAGAATAGTTTTGTCTGCGAACATACCTGTTTCCTCCGTGTTTAATGATTAGTTTAAATTAGTATCTTATATTTTGAACTTCTTAATAGTATCGATAACGAATCCCTGCTCTTCCGCTGTCATGCTGTGGTACATCGGAAGGCTGATCTCTCCAGTATAGAATGCTTCTGCTTCCGGACAATCGCCTTCTTTGAATCCGAAATTATCCATGTAGTATGGATGCAGATGAAGAGGTACATAATGGATCTGTGCATAGATCTTATTCTCACGCAGATAAGCGTGTAAAGCCTTGCGGACTTCCGCTGAGCAGCATCTGATCGTGAACAGATGATATGAGTGAACTGTATCGCCCTCTGCATCAAATCCGAGATGCGGCGGCAGTTCGAAGAAGCTGCAGTCCTTGAGCTCCTCATGATATCTTGCTGCAATAGCATTTCTTGCTGCAAGATTCTCTTTGAGCCTTGCGAACTGGCTGAGTCCGAGCGCTGCCTGGAAATCCGTCAGTCTGTAGTTGTAGCCAAGCTCCTGCATCTCATAATACCATGGGCCGTCATTCTTCCTGAGTCTTGCCGGATCTCTGGTGATACCGTGTGTCCTGAACAGTCTGAGTTTCTCATTCAGCTCGTCACTGTTCGTCAGGACCATGCCGCCTTCACCTGTCGTTACGTGCTTGACCGGATGGAAGGAAAGGATGGCCATGTCGACGTATTCCATGCCAAATGTTCCGTCTCTCCTGCTTCCGAGTGCGTGGCATGCGTCATGGATAATGTGGCAGCCCTTCTCCTGCGCGATCTCGTGGATCGCTTTCAGATCAACCGGATATCCTGCATATGATACCGGTGTGATCACCTTAGTCTTGTCTGTAATAGCATCTCTGAGCTTGTTGACGTCCAGGCAGTTTGTGGAAGGATCCATATCAACAAAGCGAGGTGTCGCGCCACAGTAGAGACCGCCGTTGACAGAAGCTGCAAATGTGATCGGTGAAGAGATCACTTCATCTCCCGGGCATGTTCCAAGCGCGTAATAAGCAGCGTGGAGGGCTGCTGTTCCGTTGGCAAATGCTACACCATACTTAGCGCCGTGATACTCCGCAACAGTTCTCTCGAATTCCGGAAGGACCTCTCCCTGAGTGATCAGTTCAGATCTGAGGACCTCTACCACTCTTGCTATGTCTTCTTCTGTAATGCACTGTTTACCGTAAGGTATCTTGTTCATCTCATCCTCCCTTTCTATCTGCACGCCTCCAGGATCTTCTGGACTGCGAGTTTATCAAGCGTCAGATATCCGTTGATATTGTTTTTCCTGCAGATCGCTTCAGCCATATCGGCTGCGTCGATCTCTTCTATTCCTGCGGCTTTCAGTGATGATGCCAGTCCGAGGGTCTCATACAGGAATTTCTCCACGCTGTCCACCGCTGCGCATTCATCAGTAACGCCGAAAACATTCTCTCCGAACTCTCTGAATCTTGCTCTGGTCTCCGGCTCTGCATCCATACAGTATCTCATCCACTTAGGAATGATGATCGCCAGTCCGAGACCATGTGTCATATCGTATCTTGCGGACAGTTCGTGTTCGATCGGGTGACAGCTCCATACCTGTCTGGATCCTCCTCCGAACAGTCCGTTGATCGCCCAGGATGCCGCCCAGAGCAGGTTCCCTCTTGCCTCGTAGTTATCCGGCTCAGCAAGTACCTTCTCTGCGTTGGCAACGACCGCTTTCATAACGCCTTCCATCATTCTGTCGAGCAGGCAGAAGTCCAGGTCCTTCTTGAAGTAACTCTCCATCACATGTGAGAGTATATCTGCTGCTCCGCAGGCTGTCTGGAACCGAGGCACAGAATAGGTCAGCTCCGGATCCAGGAATGAGGCCTTAGGAAAGACCGGGAATCCTCCCCGTCCGAGTTTCTCGCAGGTCTCATCATTGCTGATGACTGCCCCGCAAGTCATCTCAGATCCTGTAGATGCCATCGTCACGATCGTGAACAGCGGCAGGGCCTTCTCGATGGCTCTGCGCGGGCCGCCATAGAACTCCCATGGATCGAAATCCACACAAGCGCCGGCTGCGATCGCTTTGGACGCATCGATAACGGAGCCGCCTCCGACTGCCAGGATGATCTCTATCCCTTCTTCTTTGCACTTATCTGCACCTCTGCGGATCGACCCGATCTTAGGATTTGGTTCGATCCCTCCGTGTTCGAAGACTTCAAAATCATCTCCCAGCAGATCCTTGATCCTGTCAAGCAGGCCGGTCCTGATCACAGAGCCTCCGCCGTAAACGATAAGGACTTTTCTTCCGAAACTCTTCAGCTCAGCGTTCAGCTTGCCGAGGCAGTCCTTACCGAAATACATCTTGGTAGGAATGTGGAAAACAAAATCATTCATATCGTAAATCTCCTACAGTTCATTCAGCACTCTGTCCAGTGTGTCGACTGCAAAATCAATATCTTTCTCTTCTATCAGGTAATCCGGCAGGAATCTGAGTGTATGTCCGCCGTTCGTTCCCTGGATGATCACACCGTTCTTCATCATGCGGTCGTAGAGTGTGGCGTAGAGAGGTCTGTAATCCTCAACGCCTTCATAATACAGCTCGCATCCCAGCATCAGGCCCTTGCCTCTTGCGTCTCTGATATGATCATTCTTCTGCTCCAGCTCCTTGAGCTTCTCAAGGAAGTAATCGCCTCGTGCAGTGATGCCAGCCAGCACATCATTCTTCTCGATATATTCAACAGCAGTATTGATGATTGCTGCCGCAAAGGAATCATTCTGGTGTGAGCTGTAATGCGACATTCTGTATACTTCGTCAGGAACGAGTTCTTTCCTGAACATCGCTACCGATACCGGGAATCCGAGGCCTACGCTCTTGGCAAGAACGACCATATCCGGAACGGTCTCAAAGGTCTGGTACGCGAACCAGTTACCGGTCCTTCCGAACCCTGTCTGGCTCTCGTCGAATACGAGCAGTGTATCGTTGTCATCGCAGACTTTGCGCAGCAGCTCGAACCACTTCTTCGGCGGATACAGCATTCCTCCGACAGAAACGATCGGCTCGAGTATTACAGATGCGTAATTGCCTGTAGCGAGGAGCTTATCCAGCGCAGCTGCTGATTCAACAGCCTCCTCTTCTGTTACAGGGACCTTGATGGTCTCGATCTCGTCTACATGAGGTTTCGCGAATTTGCCGCCAAACGTGATCGTCTGTGAACCGAGTGTAAGTCCGTGATATCCCTTGTCAAAACAAACTACGCCTTCTCTGCCCTTGAGGAATTTGGAGAACCTCATGCAGAATTCCACTGCTTCCGAGCCTGTGCTCAGGAGGATGCTGTACGCATCCATATCTCCGCTCAGCTCATTGAGTTTGTTAGAGCATATTGCGACTTCATCAGTATATATATTAGAAGCTGTATGAACGATCTTCCTTGCCTTATCGAAGATCTTCTCCAAGACTTCTTCATTTGAATGTCCAAGCGCGACACAGAACTGTCCTGAATTGAGATCAAGATATTTCTTGCCCTCAACATCATAGACCCAGCTGCCTTCACCTCTGGACATGATCTCTTCAGTGAAATGAATAATAGGTAATAAATGGTTTTCCACTACTCCTATACCTCCTTGATAATAAATTTTTTCTCTATTTCTGCACAGATCTCTCTGCACTTATCTAAAGTATCTGCTTTCACAACATAGAAGCCTCTGCCCATAACAGAGCTTCCGTCTGTGACTTTGCCCAGCCTGTCGCCTTCCTTCATATAGCAGTTATAACAGAAGACGCCTTCCATCGCTTCGATCTCTTCCTGCGTCGGGAGATACTCGATCACGCCCTCAAGCAGGTCAAAATAGCGGATAAGCATGCTTTCCGCATTGTATGTATAGCATACCTTATGCTCTTCGCCGCGTGAACGGGCTGTCGCATAGTCTATATACTCTGAAAGCATATCAAATCCTGTTGCGTATCTTGTAAAGTAATTGTGAAGATAATGTCCGGATGGACGAGGTGACAGCTCGATGATAAAGGCTTCCTTGCCATCATCCATTATATCCACGTGCATCAGGCAGTCATCGAGGCCGAGGACCTCTGTCGCTCCGCCAAGAACAGCATAGACTCTGTTAAAGAGTTCTGCAGTCTCACTATTCTGCTCAATTGCGTAATATCCGACACACTGTCTGTAAGGTTCCGGTGTCAGGAGCTTCTCTCTGAGAAGGATCAGGTGGAACTCTCCCCCTGCTATAAACGCATCGACGCCATATTCAATGCCTGGTTTGCAGGTCTCGACGATATAGTCTTCATCGTATTCTGCAACATCGGCATTATCATCCCTGAGCTCTTCAAAAGACTTGTAGACCTTGACTGCTCTGCTTCCTGAGCCGAATCTAGGCTTCATTACGACCGGATACTGCATATCCCTGAGTCCGTCTATCTGCTCCTTGCGGTTGATCAGCACAGCATCCGCGTTGCGAAGACCCGCGTCTGAAAGGATCCGATGGAATTCCCATTTATCAGTCGCGAGACTGGCTGCTCTCTGTCCAACGCCCGGAAGTCCGTATCTGTCATTCACCGCGCCGGCGGTAGTCAGAATTCTGCCAACCGGGACCGGCAGCAGAAAGTCTACCGGGTTGCTGTCAAAGAACTCGAATACCGCACCCGTATCTCTCAGATCTACTGTATATCCTTCATCCGCGCATTCCAAACCCGGTGCAGCCGGATTACCGTCTATTGCGATCGTCGTTATGCCCCTTGCACGGGCTTCTTTGATCGCATATATAGATTCACTGCTTGCACCGATGATTCCTGCTCTATATTTCTCTTTCATATACATATAACCTTAATATCGTTATCAAGCCGCTTAACCCCATTATTATGTAATTTTAACACAATATGCTGTATTGAACAATTTGAAACTCTTGAGATCCTTTCAATAACAAAAAGAGGCTTCTGCTATCAGCAGAAGCCTCCCCCTGATCCTGTATATTTTCTAGTTGAATATTCTCTTAACTTTACATACTGTACCGTACTCGTAGCTCATGCCTGTGACTTTGACGCCTGCGAGTGCAGAGTGGATGATCTTGTTATTACCCAGATAGATCGCTACGTGGATGACTACTCCGCTGCTGTTTGCGTAGAAGATCAGGTCTCCTCTCTTGCGGTTACTGTATGATACCGTCTTGAGGTTGGACATCTTGGCGATGTTGCGGGACTCGTATTCGTATGCAGGTGATCTGTGCCTGTGCGGATTGCTCGGCCAGAGATCGACTCCTGCGCCGTAGCATGCCTGCATGACGAGTCCTGAGCAGTCTACACCTTTGCCCGGAGCGCGTGACTGGCAAACGACATACGGATCGCCCAGGTACTTGTAAGCGGTCTTGATCATCGCCTCAATATGATCATCCTTGGTGCTCATATTGTTGACCAGAACCGGCGCAGTATAATAGCTGTATCCGTGCTTGGAGATACTATTGGTGATCTGGACGTATCCCTTAGGATTCTGATAGCGCCTTGTTGTTTTGATGACGAGCTTGCCGCTGGTATAAGCTGCCGCGTCTGCGCTTGCCGGGATGTAGAGTCTCCATGTGGAGCTGTTCAGTTTCCACCAGTTATCCGGGAATGCCAGGCTGACTGACGATACTCCGGCCCCTGCAGGAAGCGTGATACTCTTCTTATTGACCCATTTACTGTTTTCATACATCTGCAGCTGGGCGGTCCTGCCGTCCGGTGCCTTGACGCTGACAGTTACTGTATAATGCGATGCTGCCTTAGGCGACGCAGATGAAGGGAATCCGCTGACAGTTGTCTTGCGAGGGGTCTTTACAGCCTTCTGCGTCAGAACTGCTGACTTGTCGCTGAGTGCGGTCGATCCTCTGTTGTCATTTCTCGCCTGCAGATAGTATTTGTATTCATGCGCTTCTGTCAGACCGGTATGAGTATATCCACAGGACTTCGTGTTGGTGACCTTCTCATATGTCGCACCGCCGTCTTCTGAACAGTAGAGATCGTATGAAGTCGCGTGGCTGGTCTTGCCCCAGGACAGTTCGATACTCTCAGTATTGGAATACTCGAGACTCAGCGTCGGTTTGCCCGGTTTGTACGCTGCGACGACTGTTACCTTGCAGATAAAATCTCTGCCGCTCGCGACACGTGCTGTAACATTCGCTGTACCAGGGCCGACTGCTGTCAGCTTACCGGTCTTATCGACTGTAAGGACATTCTTGTTGCTGGAGACCCAGCGGATGCTGGAAGCCCAGAAGGTCTTCTTCTTCGCATGCTTCAGCGACAGTTTATATGTCTCACCCTTCTGACGTGTCAGGGTCTTGTTGCTGATAGTAGCACTGTAACCATTCTTGAGTTTGCTCTTGGTCGTCTCACCGGCAGCCCAGTTAGAAGCCGGAGCGATCCTGATGTCATTACCGACCTTCTTATATCCTACAACTACATATGAGTATGCTGTATTCTTCTTCTTAGCTTTCTTATCTGTATAAGAAGTAGCTGTCTTGGCAACCTTGGCGATCTCCGTATATACGGATGCGTTGCCTATCCTGCGCAGAATGATGTAACCATCGATGGCGCTCAGGTCTGCAGCCTTCTTCCAGATGACCTTCATGCTCTTCTTCTGCCCTGTGATCCATGCATGCACAGAACCAGCTTTCGCATTGAGAGGATTGTCGATCAGAACGTTCCATGTTTTGAACTGCAGCTTGCTTCCGGTCCACACCAGAGTTTTGGCCTTGCGTGGCGGTGCTGCGACCGGTGCCGGTGCCGGCTCCTGTGCCGGTTCCGGGTCCTGGACTTCCTGGCTGGACTCAGCAGCCTGTTCTGCACCAGTAACTACTGCCGGATCTTCACTGCCGGCAGTCGCTGTTCCGACGGCATCTGTACCGGCAATTTCCTGAGCAGTATCTGTTCCGGTTGTGTCTGTGCCTGCAGCAGAATCATTCTGCGGATCGGCAACTACATCACTTCCCGACTGATCTGTTCCCTGTGTGGTGTCCGAAGGCGTTCCGCTATCTGTCGATGAACCTGTATCTGCAACTTCTGTTACAGTCTGGCCATCGGTATTTCCTGCAGCACCCTCTTCGCCGCCTTCAGCAAAGGCACTGAACGGGAGCAGCATGACGCACAGCATCAGTGCCAGCATCACTCTGATATAATGTCTGTATCCTGTATTCTTCATCTGTAAAACCACCCCTTGCATCAAGTAGTTCTCATTATAATAATCCATTGTTATTTTATTGATTAATGGCCTAATAATCAATGTAGATTAAGAATCATTAAGATTAAATTAAGATTCTCCTGACGATTATTATTCTTTCCTCTGCGGATTGTAGTATAATCTTCTCGAAAATTATTATTCGATCTGAACAGGAGCAGCATATGATGAATCCTTTCACTACAGTTCCCAAGGCACTAGATCTGTACTTTACCGTCAGTCGTTACAACCGCCACAAGAAGGAGTTTGACAAGCTCCGCGCGGAGGGCCGCATCGAAGAAGAGAAGGCTCTGATCAACAAGTACCAGCGTGAATTCATCGAGGATTTCTCGGCAAGAGTCAAACTGACTTACGATATCACCGGTGAGGAGAATATCCCTGAGCAGGGTCCGTTTATGGTGTACTGCAATCATCAGAGTTATGCAGATCTGTTCGCATCGCTCTGGCTGTTCCGCAATCACTGCCAGATGGGATATGTAGCGAAAGAGGAGTGGCGCAAATTCAGATTCCTCTCACTCGCGATCGAATACTCCCGCTCGATATTCCTGATCCGCCATAATCCTCGTGAAGCAGTCAAAGCGATCAATGAGGCCAAAGCACTGCTTGATCAGGGATTCAACATGCTGATCTTCCCGGAAGGCACACGTTCCAGACGCCATGAAATGGGCGACTTCAAACACGGTGCTTTCAAATTCGCCGAGAAGGCCAAAGTCCCTGTCCTCCCAATCACATTCGACGGAGGATACAAACTGCTCGAGGAAACCGGCTCCTATCACCCATGCACTGTCAAGATCACCGTTCATCCGCTCGTCCATCTCGAGCAGATGAGCAAATCTGAGCAGAAGGAAGCCGAAGCACAGATAGAGGCAGCCATCAGGTCTGCACTCGACTGATTCTCTATTCCAGAATATTGCAGCAAATAAAGAACAGGCAGTTCACATGTCATGCGAACCGCCTGTTTTTTCAGTTTCTGCAATTATTTATCATATCCCTGCGGATTATGGCTCTGCCAGTTCCACGCGTCACGGCAGATCTCATCGATGCCGCGCTGAGCCTCCCAGCCGAGAACCGCTTTCGCTTTGTCTGCATTCGCCCAGCTGTCCTGAACGTCGCCGGCTCTCCTCGGTCCGATCTCGTATTTGACCTGGTGGCCGCAAGCCTTGCTGAATGCATTGACCATATCGAGTACGCTGTACGGATTCCCTGTTCCAAGGTTGAATACTTCTGTTCCCTTGTGTGAAACTGCATATTCAGCAGCCTTGACATGTCCCTCTGCAAGGTCCATAACGTGGATGTAATCTCTCCTGCATGTGCCGTCCGGCGTGTCATAATCATCGCCGAAAACAGTCAGATGATCTCTCCTGCCGACAGCTACCTGAGAGATGTACGGCATCAGATTGTTAGGGATGCCCTGTGGATCTTCGCCGATCTTCCCGCTCTCATGCGCTCCGACCGGATTGAAGTATCTCAGAAGCACTACCGACAGCTCGTCATTTGCGACCGTAGCATCGCGGAGGATCTGCTCCTGCATCCATTTGGTCCATCCATACGGGTTGGTGCATACACCCTTAGGCATTTCTTCGGTAAACGGAGGTACGTTATCCTCGCCGTATACTGTCGCGGAACTCGAGAAAACGAAATTCGTGACGCCTTCCTCCCTCATGCACTCGAGCAGTGTGAGGGTCGTGTCGATATTGTTCCTGTAATACTCAACAGGTTTGGCTACTGATTCGCCAACTGCCTTGAGTCCTGCGAAGTGGATGATGCAGTCCGGCTTCTCGTCATGCAGGATCTTGCGCATGACTTCTGCGTCCGCCGCGTCTGCTTCGTACAAAGCGATCTTCTTCCCCGTGATCTCCTCGACTCTGCGGATCGCTTCCGGCGAACTGTTGTAATAGTTGTCGACTACGACAACGTCATGTCCTGCCTCGATCATCGCAACTGCTGTGTGTGAACCGATATAGCCAGCCCCTCCTGTCAGTAATGTCTTCATTTATAACTTACCTCCTCTGCTATAACTTATGCTGCCCTTCCGGGATCTATGACTCTGTTGCTTCTACTTCTGTACGATCACTTTGGTGCCGACAGGCGCGTTGTTATACAGATACTTCGCGTCTGATGGTCTCATATTGATGCATCCGTGTGAGCCGCTGTATACGTATGTCTTGTTATTGCGGAAATCCGCGTCGCTCCACCATGGCGCGTCGTGCAGTCCGTATGAACTCCCTATGAATGCCATCCAGTATTTAACAAATACATTCCAGGTCGGTCCGGTAAGATAAATATTCCTGGCCTTCGATCTGATCTTATACGTTCCGGTAGGCGTATCCATCTTGTTCTTGAGTCCGGTAACTACGTTGCCTGACCTCTTGAGCTTGCCGCCTTTATAGAACTTGATCGTCTGATCGGAAATATCTACGAGGACGAAAGTCTTGTATTTGCGCTTATAATACTCCAGCCCTGTGATATATCCGGAAGATGTAGTCGTATAGGTGACTCCGTCAGATGCCTTGAAGGTTCCCTTGACCATAGCGCCATCTGCGTCCATGTAGTACAGCTTGCCCTTGATCGTGTTGAATCCCGGGCCGGCAGGTTTCTTCTTGGCGGTGAACCAGAATCTCTTGCCGTCAGCTGTTACCCATTTCTTCTTCGTGTTCTTGCTGATGGCTTTGATGAAAACTCCCTTCTTGTTGAAGTAGCACCACTTCACAGCAGCCTTCTTCGCATTGCCGGATTTGATCTTCTGCCAGCCTTTGACCGGAAGACTCTTGTTGTTCAGGTAGTATCTCTTGCCGTCAACTGCCACCCATTTCTTGTACGCGGTAAGCTTAGGAACGACCTGCGTCTCGCCGGCACCGCATTTGGTGCATTTATGAGTCCGGCTTCCTGCAGCGAAATACGTCGCTTTCTTCGTTACTGTCCACGCAGCCCAGCTGTGCGTCGTGCATTTGAGAACCGGTATCGTTTCCTGCTGCACCGTTCCGCAGTTGGCGCATGTCCTGGTGCGGCTGCCTGCTGCGGTATATGTCGCAGGCGTGACCTCATTCCAGCTGCCCCACGCATGGTCAGTGCAAACCAGCTTCGCTATGGATTCGGTCTCCGTTTCACCGCAGTTGCCGCATGTTCTGGTACGGCTGCCTTCGCTCGTATACGTTGGTTCATCAGTTACGACCCAATCTCCCCATACATGCTCTGTACAGACCTCAGGTTCTTCCGGTTCAGGCTCTTCGGCCGTACCGCCGGCAGGTTCGCCTTCAGGTTCTCCTCTGAGTTCTGTGACAATGCCTTCTCCACTGTCAGTTGTTACTTCGTCCTCAGCATATGCCGGCACGAAAAAGCCTGCCACAAGCAGCATTGTGAGTATCAGGCTTATCAGTCTATTCTTTGAAGTAGTCATATGATCACCCTGCCCCTGTCAGGAGCAATACTAAGATCTATTCCGGATCATCGCCGGATTCTGCATCTCCGGTCTCATCAGAATCTTCCGTATCATCCGGATCAACCGGATCCGGAGCCGGCAGCGGCGTGTAAACAGGTCTTGCGTATCCTCTTATATATTTCCAGCCGACAGGGATCGTTCTTCTTCCGACCTTACCGATTCCCATATTTCCTTCAATGGTCGTTATGGTATTCCCTTCGACTTTCTCTACGATTCCTATATGGCTGGCGTTGTTCTTCACAGCCGGAAACCAGTTAAATACTATCAAATCTCCCGGCTGAGGTACAGTATTATTTCCTTCAAGCCATATGCCCAGAGATTTAAAAATCTTGATATGCCTAGGGACACTGCATTCTCTTCCGGTCTTCTCCGCATTGCCTGTGACGATGGCAGCTGCGCTGACGGTGCAGTCGCACCACGCATCCCAGTATTTCATTTTGTACCCTGCAGGCAGAGGATACATCGAGTTGTAGATGTCTACGATGCTCTTATGCTTGCCGTTGGTGTAGCTGTAGTCCATCCAGCTGCGCATGACCTGCACCATTGACTGGGCATCGCCGCCTTTGAAGACGGTGACCTTAATGCTGATCATCTTGCCGGTATGCGTCCTGGCGTAGATCGTCGCCGTTCCGATATTCTTCGCAGTGATCCTGCCGCTGCTGTCTACAGAGGCAACATTGCTGTTGCTGGACGACCACCGGATGCTCTTGCTGTAAGCTTTCTTCGGAAACGTGACCTTGACGGTAATGCTGCGTCCTTTCATGATCGCCGCTACACTTGCAAGATTGGTGAAAGTCAGGCTGTTGACATTCTTCTTCTTGCTGCGTGTCGTAACGGAACCGGCCCAGCCTGTGGTGCCGGAGATCCTGACTTTTCCACTGACCTTCTTATACGCGACCACATTGTACTGGTAGAACTTGTTCTTGGTCTTAGCTTTCGTATCCGTATAAGAAGTGACGGTGCGGCCGACTCTCGCGATCTCGCTATACCTGCTGCCCTTGAGATCCTTTCTGAGGATGATATATCCATCGATCCCGGCTGAGTTGGAAGCGCTCCCCCAGGTGAGTTTGATCTTCTTCTTGTAAGCACTCGTCACAAGATTCCTCGGACTGCAGTTACTGCCGAGAAATACACTGCTCACTACTGCACTCTTGAAAGCCGCGTCAATACCACTGACCCTTAGCCTCTTTGCGGTCTTGATCGTCTCCGGAGCGGCAGCAGTGGTCTCCTGTGCCGCCGCCACTTCAGAGGCCACTGTCCCGGTGCTGTTATCCGGAGCTGCCTCTCCCTCGGCAAAGACCGGCGTCAGTGTTCCCAGCACCATGACCGCAGCGAGCAGCATGCTTATGATTCTTGATCTTGCTGTTTTCATAGCCATCACATCCTTCTTGAATGATCTGTAGTATATCATGTCTCTTTTGTTCCACGCAAAAAGCGGGGATAGACTTCTAGCCATTGTACGCAAATTCTATCACCGCTTTCAGATCATTCAATTAACAGACGTTTAGTATTAACAGAATTAAAGGAAACCCTTGCGCCGACGCTTACAGCCTGTCGGAATCCAGCAGGATCGTGAACGGCCCGTCGTTGAGCAGTTCAACATCCATGTGCGCGCCGAACGAGCCTTTCTCTACGACCGGCACGCTCTTCTTACATCTTTCTATTATATATTCGTATAATGCGTTGGCCTTATCCGGCGATCCGGCTTCTACGAATGACGGTCTGTTGCCTTTCTTGCAGTTCGCGTAAAGTGTGAACTGCGAGACCAGAAGCAATCCGCCGCCGACGTCTGCGAGGGAAAGGTTGGTTTTGCCCTCTGCATCCTCGTTGATGCGCAGCTTGATCATCTTGTCGACCATCTTATCAGCTACAACTTCGTCGTCAGTGTCACAGACACCGATCAGCACCATGTATCCGCGGTCGATCTTGCCTACCACTTCATTATCTACAGTCACGGATGCGTGGCGCACCCTCTGGATCACAAATCTCATCTATATTATTGTTCCTCTCTCAAGATTGCTTATCGTTTTACACGCTGAACTTATATGTTGTTCTCGATGTAAAGCGTTCTCCCTCGTGGAGTACTCCTCCCGGGAATGCGATGCGGTTGATCGCATCCGGCCAGAACTGCGTCTCAAAACATACTGAGCAGCGCTGCCAGTATACGGCTCCGTCCTTGCCAGGTTCACCGCTCATGCCGTTTGCTGTGTACAGCTGCATGCCCGGCAGATCCGTAAGTACGCTCATATGGATACCGCTTTCTTCGGAGAAGAGCGAAGCGACCTCTCTGTATCCCTCGCCGTCGAGGACAAAGTTGTGGTCGTATCCGTTCCCTACTCGCAGCTGTTCGTCTTCCATGCCGATATCACGGCCGAGAGCTTTGGCCTTGCGGAAGTCCATTGGCGATCCGGCAACATCGCGGATCTCGCCGGTCGGCAGTGACCACTCATCGTTCGGCGTGAACTTCTCAGCGTTGATCTGTACCAGCTGGTTGAGCACCGATCCGCTGTCATGACCATCCAGGTTGAAATAGCTGTGATTGGTCAGGTTGAGCGGAGTGTCCTCGTTGCACAGCGCGCTGTAGTCGAGATGCAGTTCGTTATCATCAGTCAGCGTGTATGTGACCTCGACATGCAGATCACCCGGAAAACCCTGATCGCCGTCCGGGCTGTCCAGGCAGAACGTGACGCTGTCACCTGCAATGTTCTCTTTCAGAAAAGCATTCGCGTTGTCGTTCAGACTCTCTTTGGCGTATTTGGATATCTCGTGCGAGCTGATCTGTCCGAAAGCGACTTTGGTATCCCACAGTCGTTTTACATATGGGTCACGGCCGCCATGCAGCGCATTCGGGCCGTTGTTGGCGGTCAGTTCGTAGGAATCGCGGCCGATCATGAATCTGGCATTGCCGATCCTGTTGGCAAAACGTCCGACGACTGCTCCGATCGATCCGTGTCCGGTCTCGTACCCAGACACATCATCATGACCGAGTACAACATCGCGGCACACACCGTCCCTGCCCGGCAGCAATATACTGACGATCGTTGCACCGTAATCTGTCAGTCTGACTTCCATTCCATTAACGTTCCTGAGGATGTACAGACCTGCAAGTCTGCCATCACTGAGTTTTCCGAAACTTACAGCTTTCATAACTATTCTCCTGTTCTGACCTTGATCTGGCAGGTCTGCATGGTACTGAGGGCAGCTTCATGTGTCGCCGGAGTTACACCCGCGCAGCATGAGGCATCTACTGAGATCGGTACTTCCGGCATTGCCGCCTTGAGCAGCAGAGCGTTGGACACGACACAGATATCTGTGCACAGCCCGATGAGTTCCAGCTCGATCTCTTCTGATGCGGCAAGTTCCGCGAGATCCTTCGCGAGTTCCACGCTGCCGAATGTAGGTTTATCGTATATCTTCGCGTTACCGAGCAGTTCCGCGATGTCCGGCCTGATCTGCCACCCGTCAGTTCCTTTGACACAATGGACGACCGGCAGATTGCGGCCTTCCTGCGTCTCGAGGTAATTGACCGCATGGGTGTCTCTGGTCGCGATGACATCCTGAGGATCATAAGAGCGGATCTTCGCTTTGACGTTCTCGACGATAGCCTTCGCCTCCCTGGTTCCCAGCGCACCGTCGATGAAGTCATTCTGCATATCAATGACGATCAGCAGTTTTCTCATTTCAAGCCTCCATGTATTTCTTGCGGTATGATTTTCTTCTATTTAAGTATAACACAATATGTGAGTTTCCTATTTCTGATTCTCCAGACTCTTCAGTACAGCCCGCTGCATTCTTGTCATCAGTTCCGTATGATCGGTGATCAGATCATAAACTGCGTCTTCTGACAGCACACCCCTCTTGAGGTCTGCCGGCAGCTTACCGGCTTCGTCATCTTCGTAATCACTCATCCACTGAGCGCTGCCGTAATACTTCTCCAGCCTGTAATAATTCTTCTGGATCATCTCATACTCTGACAAAGCATCCGAGAGCCGTGTGACTGCCGCTTTGGACTGATCCAGGTATTCTTCCATTTTCTGAATGCGTGCTGCCTGTTCCTTATTCATGCCGGATCCTCTCTGAAAAAAGAATTAAATCTTACCGCTTAAGTTTCAATTAAGTTTCGTGTTCTATTCTATCATTGTCAGAACTAAGACAACTAGAATTTTTCTTCATAAACTCCATATAATACTTTCAATACCTTATAACGACCCTCCGGAGAACTGGTGAAGCTCCGGAGGGCCGTTTATTTGTGATAATCTTCCATATGATTATCGTAAATAGAAAAACCGGGCTTTCATGAGGCTAACGAACCGTTTTTCCCGATGATATCACCCGGTTTTTTGTAATATTATTATATTATTCCTAATATGTTTACAATTCTGTCTGCATTTCTACATCAGTGTCATCTGCTCGCTCCCGTCCTTACCGACGTTAGGATTCTTCTCGTGGGCCGGAACTTGCGGCTTGGCAGCGTTCTCTTCATCCACTACTTTGGCGAAGGAGACGATACGGTTACCCTTCTCGACCTTCATGACCTTGACACCCTGTGTCGTCCTGCCGGATGTGCTGACCTCGTTGGCGCGGATCCTGATGATGACTCCGTTGGAGTTGATGACCATGACTTCGTCCTCATCACTCACGAGGGTCGCTCCGACCAGTCTGCCGGTCTTGCCGAACTTAGTCTTGTCGTATGTCGCTACACCCTTGCCACCGCGGGACTGCAGTCTGTACTCATCGAGCGGTGTCCTCTTGCCGAAACCATTCTCAGTGATCACGAGCATCTTCCTCGTCTGATCGATGTCGAGCTCCATGCTGACGACTTCATCGTCCTTGTCGAGCAGTATCGCTCTGACTCCGCCGGCATTTCTGCCCATCGGTCTGACGTCATCTTCGGAGAATGCGATCGCTTTGCCCTGCTTGGTCACGACGAGGATGTTCTCCTTGCCGCTTGCCTGCGCGACAGAGATCAGCTTGTCGCCTTCCTTGAGAGTGATCGCGATCAGTCCGGTCTTGCGGTTCGTATCGAACTCGGACAGCGGTGTCTTCTTGATCGTACCCTGTTTGGTGACCATGACGAGGCACTCGTTCGGATCGAACTCTCTGATCGGGATGACGGCCGTGACTCGCTCAGTGCTGTTGAGGTTGAGGAAGTTGATGACCGGCGTTCCCTTAGCCGTTCTTGAAGCCTCCGGGATCTCGTAAGCTTTGATCTTGTATACACGTCCCATGTCAGTGAAGAACATGAGGTAGTCATGCGTGCTCGTGATGATCAGGTCGCGGACAAAATCAGATTCGCGCGTCGTCAGTCCCACGATGCCCTTGCCTCCTCTGCGCTGAGCTTTGTAGGTATCCGCCGGCACTCTCTTGACGTATCCGAGGTGTGTCAGTGTGACCGCTACATCCTGCTCATCGATGAGAGCCTCTTCGTCCAGCTCGCCTTCATCCGCTACGATCTTGGTCCTGCGCGGGTCTCCCCACTTCTGCTTGATCTCGAGCAGCTCGTCCTTGATGACTCCCATCAGCAGGTGCTCGTCAGCAAGCAGGCTCTTGTAGTATGCGATCCTCTTCCTGAGCTCATCATACTCAGCCTGGATCTTCTCGCGCTCCAGACCCTGCAGCTTGGCCAGTCTCATGTCGAGGATGGCCTGCGCCTGGATCTCAGTGAGCCCGAATCTGATCATGAGCTTTTCCTTGGCATCATTGTAGGATGACCTGATCGTTGCGATGATCTCATCGATGTTATCCAGCGCGATGATCAAACCTTCTAAGATGTGCGCTCTCGCCTCAGCTTTGGCCAGATCGAATCTCGTTCTCCTGGTCACTACGATCTTCTGATGTTTGAGGTACTCCTCGAGGATCTGCTTGAGGTTGAGGATCTTAGGCTCGCCGTCGACCAGCGCCAGCATGATCATGCTGAACGATGTCTGGAGTGCTGTGTGTTTGTAAAGCCTGTTGAGGATGACATTCGGGTTGACATCCTTCTTGAGTTCAATGACGATCCTGGTGCCTTCTCTGTTGGACTCATCCCTGATCGCCGAAACGCCTTCGAGTCTCTTCTCCCTTACCAGATCCGCCATAGACTCGATGAGTCTTGCCTTGTTGACCTGGAACGGGATCTCGCTGACGACGATCCTGAGTTTGCCGCGGCTGGTCTCTTCGATCTCGCAGACCGACCTGACATTGACTTTGCCCTGACCTGTGAGGTACGCTTCACGCGCTGCATGCTTGCCGAGGATGATCGCACCGGTCGGGAAGTCCGGAGCTTTGATGATCCTGATCAGATCATCGATCGAGCAATCCGGATCATCGATCATCTTGACGCATGCATCGATCGTTTCGCCGAGATTGTGCGGCGGGATCGATGTCGCCATACCTACGGCGATACCGTTCGATCCATTGATCAGAAGGTTTGGCACTCTCGACGGCAGTACTACAGGTTCCTGCTCCTCGCCGTCGTAGTTGTCCATGAAATCTACGGTGTCCTTCTCAATATCTCTGACCATCTGCAGAGAGAACGGGGACATCCTCGCCTCAGTGTATCTCGAAGCCGCAGCGCCGTCGCCGTCAACCGAGCCAAAGTTACCGTGCCCGTCGACCAGCGGATATCTCGTCGAGAAATCCTGCGCCATCTTGACCATCGCATCGTAGATGGATGAGTCACCGTGAGGGTGATACTTACCCATTACCTCACCGACGATACGCGCCGACTTCTTGTGAGGCTTGTCCGGAGTGATACCCAGGGAGTGCATGCCGTACAGGATCCTCCTGTGTACCGGCTTGAGTCCGTCCCTGACATCCGGGAGAGCACGGCCTACGATTACACTCATCGCGTAATCGATATACGAGTTCTTCATCTCGTTATATATCTCGTGCTCGATAATTGTACTGTTATCCAAAATATCTGCCATATTCCAATTCCTTGTATATTCGTGAGTTCAGTGCGGATCAGATATCCAGATTGCGCACGTATCTCGCGTTCTCTTCTATGAATGCTTTGCGCGGCGGAACTTTGTCGCCCATGAGCGTCGTGAAGATCTCATCGGCTGCCGCAGCGTCTTCGACGGTGATCCTGACGAGGGTACGGCTGTTGTAGTCCATGGTGGTCTCCCACAGCTGGTTGAAGTCCATCTCTCCAAGACCTTTGTAACGCTGGATCTCTATCTTGTTGTTGCCGCCCTTGGCTCTGAGATCCGCAAGCAGCTTATCCTGCTCAGCATCTGAATACGTGTACCAGATCTGCTTGCCCTGCTTGACTCTGAACAGCGGAGGCTGTGCAGCGTATACGTAACCGCCTTCGACCAGCGGTGTCATATATCTGAAGAAGAATGTCAGCAGCAATGTCCTGATATGCGCTCCGTCGACATCAGCATCGGTCATGATGATGATCTTGTGGTATCTCAGTTTGTCGATATCAAATTCTTTGCCGATATTGCATCCGAATGCCGTGATCATGTTCTTGATCTCTTCCGAGCTCAGTACACGGTCGAGCCTTGCTTTCTCGACGTTGAGGATCTTACCGCGCAGAGGCAGGACTGCCTGTCTCTTACGGTCTCTTCCCTGCTTGGCGCTGCCGCCTGCGGAGTCACCCTCGACCAGGAAGATCTCTGACAGTGCAGGATCCTTCTCTGAACAGTCTGCCAGCTTGCCCGGCAGCGAGGTCGTCTCGAGGACCGAAGTCTTACGGGTGATCTCTCTGGCTTTACGTGCAGCTTCTCTCGCGCGCTGGGCCTTGAGACACTTGTCGATGATGAGTTTGGCCTGCTTAGGGTTCTCCTCGAGGAAGTATGTCAGCTGTTCCGTCGTATTGGTCTCGACAAATCCCTTGACCTCCGCATTACCGAGCTTGGCTTTGGTCTGGCCTTCGAACTGCGGGTTGGTGAGCTTGACCGAAACGATCGCGGTGATTCCTTCTCTGACGTCATCACCCTGGAGTGCGTCCTCATTGTCCTTGATGAACTTGTTCTTGCGGGCGTAGTCGTTGATGGTCCTGGTAAGAGCGGATTTGAAGCCTACCTCATGGAAACCGCCCTCATTGGTGTGGATGTTATTGGCATACGAAAGGATGGTCTCGCTGTACCTGTCTGTGTACTGGAGTGCGACCTCGACCTCGTAGCCTTTCTTCTCCGCTTCATAGTAGAAGATCGTCTGGTTGACAGAGTCCTTGTTGTGATTGAGGTATTCTACGAATTCTCTGATACCGCCTTCGAATTTGAAGTGGTCTTTCTTGTGCGGGCTGACTCTCTTGTCCTCGAGAGAGATCGCAAGTCCCTTATTGAGGAACGCCATCTCACGCAGCCTGCGTTGGAGTGTGTCGTAGTCGTAAACAGTCTCATCGAAAATCTCAGGATCCGGCCAGAACTGTGTCTTGGATCCTGTTTTGCCCGACTTGTACTCGCCGACTACTGTGAGTTCGGTGGCGTCTTCTCCCCTGAAGTACTCCTGCTGGTAGATCTTATTGTCTCTCCTGACCTGAACGATCATGTGAGTCGACAGCGCGTTGACTACCGAGGCGCCTACTCCGTGGAGACCTCCGGACACCTTATATCCTCCGCCGCCGAATTTACCACCGGCGTGGAGCTGTGTATGGATGACCTGAACTGCCGGGATCCCCATCTTAGGATGGATATCTACCGGCATACCTCTGCCGTCATCCTGTACGGTGATCGAGTTGTCAGGCTCGATCGTTACCGATATATTCTTGCAATAACCTGCCAGCGCTTCGTCTACAGAGTTATCCACGATCTCATAGACCAGATGGTGGAGACCCGCAGGACCTGTACTTCCGATGTACATACCAGGTCTGAGACGTACCGGTTTGAGACCCTCCAGTACCTCTATCTGACTTGCGCCGTATTCCTGCTTTTGAGCCATTATACTTAGTTCCTTATACCTTTCTGCTTGTCCGGGAAACAACTTATTCGCGCATCCCTTGTGGCGGACGGGACAGACCCGTTGAAAAATCCCGCCTTACATTAAAAAATGGACTTTGCGTCCTATGCTTTCGTGCCCTTATTTTACCATATAAGCGATTTTATTGCAACATCCCCCACAATATATTGTATTTTCTAAAAAATCGCTTAAATCGAAAATTTTCGCCCCAAATTCTGCGGAAACCTCACGCAAAATGTATCCTTGGAAGTCTTCTGCACCTTGAAAAATCCGCGTTTTGGGCATTATAAAACCCCGCCTGAGAAGGCCAATGTCATTAAGTTAAGATGACTAAGAGATACTCTCTCATCAGAAATGATGAGGGGGTA
>JAFRGC010000073.1 GCA_017434025.1 Mogibacterium sp.
GATACTACTGGGTAGTTACCAAAACATGTGTGGTCAGAGCAATCTCAAAAGAAAAACTAGCCCGCGCGGGGCTAGTCAGTCTGTCCGATTATTATGCCGAACGGCACATGTTGAAGTTGATTTGAACCGCCGTATGCCGAACGGCACGTACGGTGGTGTGAGAGGGGCTACAAGCTAGCCCCTACTTAATTGACGGGCAGAAAAACGGTCAGATCATAATGCCTCAGAAATTTGCAAAGATGTCACTCAAATCGGTATAATTTAAAGAGCGAAGTGCTTGACTTTGCTGCTGTGTGTGACTAACATACAACCGAAATCAACTCAGGAGGTCAATTCCTTTGAATGACGAATATGCTATTGCTAAGAAGGCAGGAGAGAAAGAATACAGAGCCAGGCTGGCCAGGGGAGAATACCCGTTCCTGCCTGCGCTTGATGATATATTGCCGGATAACGGTGTAATGAAGCACGTCTCTCTCGGATTGATGGAGATCCCTGTTCAGCAGGTCGTCGGTACCAAGACCAGAGCGAGACAGAATGCCTTCGCACCGAATTTCATGCCGCTGCTGGATGAAGAGACAGAATTCGGAGCGAAGTGGTGTTCTCTGTTCGAAGCACAGGAGAGAGAAGGATTCAGCGATCCGATCAAAGTCTATGAGTATCTGCATAAGTTCTACGTGCAGGAGGGGAACAAGAGGGTCTCCGTCAGCAGGTTCCTTGACATGCCGGCGATCCTGGCGGATGTCACGAGGATCGTTCCTGCAGCGGAAGTTCTGCAGCGGGAGCCGGTCTATGCCGAATTTCTCGATTTCTTTGAAGCTGCGCAGATCTATGATATCCAGTGTTCTGTCCCGGGCTCTTACAAGGAGATCACAGAACTGCTGGGGCTCAGCCTGGACAGGCAGGGATCGGACGGGAAGATCGGGAAGTGGCCGCGAGAAGCGGTGAAATCTCTGCAGTCATCGTACTGGAGATTTGCCGATGCCATCCGCCCATTCCAGGACAAGATCCCGGGAATGCCTGTCGGCGACGCGTATCTTGTTTATCTCAGGATCTATGTGCACGATGCACTGGAGGTCCATTCCGGCTCTGAACTCGACAAGAGGATCGCAAAGATCCGCAAGGAGCTCATGACGGCGTACAAATCTTTCAGCAACGACAGTGTGAGCCTTGTCGAGTCATCTGATGTTGCCCTTCATGCCGGCAGCATCATCACCAAGACCGGGGGATTCATCACCAGACCGGGATCGCTGATCGGCAAGGTGATACCGCAGATCTCTTATTCAGAGAAGCATCCGCTCAAGGCGGCATTCATATATGACAGGCGTCCGGAGGATTCCGACTGGATCTACAACCACGATGTAGGGCGCCGATTAGTCGAGAGAACATACGGCGGTATCGTAGAGACTAGGTGCTTTATCGGGGTCATTTCCTACGGAGATTTATCCGGTGGTCATGCATCATCTGACGAAGCGGTTTACGACAGCACTGAAGCAGCGATCCGAGCCGCAGCAGAATGGGGCGCGGATATTGTGTTTGCGGTCTCCCCGAGGCAGATCAAGGACGCGCTCAGAGCAGCGATCGAGTTCGAGGACATCATATTCCTCAATTGCTCGGTCAACCTCGCTCATCAGGCGGTGCGGACCTATTACGCCAAACTGTACGAGGCCAAATTCCTCGCAGGCATCGTCGCTGCGATCGAAGCCGGCCGCTGCGGAAGCCACGACATCGGTTACTGTTCCGATTATCCGATATACGGAACGATCGCGAGTATCAATGCTTTTGCCATCGGTGCGGCGATGATCGATCCGGATGTGAAGATACACCTCGAGTGGACGACCAGACAGGACAACGACTGGTGGAGAGCGATGCATGACAAAGGCATCAGCATTGTCTCAGCCTTTGACTCCACACACAGGATCGACGGCAGCAATGTCTACGGTGTATTCAGATTCGAGACTGATCCTGAGACCGGAGCGGAGAGCGTGCGGAACCTTGCTACACCGATCTGGAAGTGGGGCAAGCTGTACGAGATCATTCTCAAGACTGTGCTGGAGGGCAAGTATCACGCGAGCCTGGTTGACAGGAAGGATCAGGCGACAAACTACTAGTGGGGCATGATATCCGGTGTAGTGGATATCGAGCTGGCAGATGCGCTGTCGCCATATACCAGGCAGCTCGTGGAACTGCTCAGAGACGATATCGTCTATGGAAGGATGAATCCGTTCGATGGGCAGCTGAAGAGTCAGAACGGCTGGATCAGAAGAGAAAACGATCCGACGCTGACCAGCAAAGACGTAATAACAATGAACTGGCTTAACGAGAATATCATCGGAGAGATCCCTGCCAAGGAGACTCTGAATGATAAAGCCAGAGAGACAGTCAGTATCAGCGGAGTGAAGCAGCCATGAAGATCCTGCTGATCGCAGACAAAGAAATACCGAAGCTCTGGGAGCAGTGGAACGAAACGCGCGCAGAGGAACTGAGGGATGTCGGACTCATACTGTCCGCGGGCGACCTCGACCCGGACTATCTGCAGTTTCTCGTCACGATGCTCAATGTGCCGCTGCTGTATGTCCCGGGCAATCACGACTCGATGTACGATGAGAGGCCGCCACTGGGATGTGTGAACATCGATGGTTTGGTGTGCGAGTTGAGAGTCGGGAAAGGACGGCTTGTCAGAGTCGCCGGCCTCGGCGGATCGATGCGCTACCGGTCCGGCGACAACATGTACTCCGAACGAGAGATGTCGCTGCGGGCAGCCAGACTGGCGCTGAGGCTGAAGACCGGAAGGTATACCGATCTGGACGGCAGAGTCCGCCGGAGGAGCAGGGGACGGCAGGAAGACGAAGCCGGATGTGTCAGGATCCTGCTGACGCATGCTCCGAGCCTGGGGCATGGCGATCTTGAGGATCTGCCGCACAGAGGATTTGCCTGCTTCAACAGGCTGATAGAGAAGTGGCAGCCGGATTATCACTGCTACGGCCATGTACACATGGAATACGGGCGGATCAAGCGTCTGAGCACACACCCATCAGGGACTCAGCTGATCAATGCCAACGGGATGTACCTGCTGGAAATATAGGAAACGGATGGCGGAGACAGGGGGATACCCTGATCCGCCATTTTCATCAGAGTGACCATAGTGGTATGCTCTTTTAAATTATAATTAAGGATAGCTGTGTTATAGTATATGTAACGATCAGAAATAATCAGGAACTGGGAAGGTGTAGGAATGAGGATACTGCTGGCTGAGGACGAGAAGGCTCTTGCAAGAGCGATCGTCAAGATATTCGAGAAGAATAATTATTCGATAGATGCTGTCTATGATGGAGAAGATGCTCTGGCATATCTGGAGGCGGGCAATTATGATGCCGCGGTCCTGGATGTCATGATGCCTAAGATGGACGGGATCACGGTGCTCAGGAAGCTCCGCGCTGCCGGGAGCACTCTGCCGGTGCTGATTCTTACTGCCAGATCTGAGATCGACGACAAAGTGCTCGGACTCGACAGCGGCGCGAATTATTACCTGACCAAACCTTTCGATAGCAAGGAGCTCCTGGCCGCGGTGCGTGCGATCACGAGGAGCAACACGGAAGTCGACACCAAACTCACGGTGGGAAATATCACTTTGGACAGATCCAGCTTTGAACTGAGTTCTCCGGGCGGCAGCGTCAGGCTCGCGAACAAGGAGTTCCAGATGATGGAGATGATGATGTCGAACCCTAAGAACATAATATCTGTGGAAACATTCATGGACAGGATCTGGGGTTACGATACCGATACGGAGAGCAATGTCGTGTGGGTATACATATCGTATCTGCGCAAGAAACTCGCGGCACTCGGAGCTAATGTCAGGATCAAAGCATCAAGAAATGCGGGATATTCGCTGGAAGTAGAAGAATGATAACGAAGTTAAAGAGGCGTTTCATCATTCTGGCGATGGTCTCACTGACAGTCCTGCTGTCAGCGATCGTGGCCGGAATGAATATCATGAATTACAATTCGGTCGTCAGCAATGCCGACGAGACGCTTGAGGTGCTCTCGGAGAACAGAGGCAGGATGCCGGTCTTCTTCGGTGATGGCCTGGATGATCTGTTCGACGATATTGATGACATGCTGGATGACTGGGACGATATCGATGCCCGGACCGGGGATTATTCCTGGAGCAGAGGAGGCAGAGGTCACGCGCCGGGTGGATTCTCCAGAGATGAAGCCGAGGAGACGAGATACTTCACAGTCCTGGTCAACGGGAATGGCAAAGCGGTCAGGATCGATACTGACAGGATCTATGCTGTCGACCAGAATCAGGCAGCTGTATACGCTGAGAATGTCATCGCATCCGGCTCGGAGAAGGGATTCGTGGAAGAGTACAGATATGCTGTCACGGAGGAGGGCAAATACTCCAGAGTAACATTCCTGGACTGCGGCAGGACTCTCGGAGCGTTCAGGGACTTCCTCAAGGCGAGCCTCCTGATGTCTCTGCTGGGACTGCTTGTGGTATTCGCTGTCATCTGCTACTTCGCCGGAAGGATCGTCAGACCGGTCGCAGAGAGCTATGACAAACAGAAGCAGTTCATCACTGACGCAGGCCATGAGATCAAAACTCCGCTGACTGTGATCAAAGCAAATCTTGACCTCATGCGGATGGATATCGATGATGCGAACGATGACGCGGCAGGCGATGATGTTGAAGGTGATGGACCTCAGGACGGGAACAAGGACGCACTGTCAGCAAGTCTCCTGGAGAGCATCGATGATATCGACGGTCAGGTCGACCGCCTGACTTCTCTGACGAATGACCTGGTATATCTGTCCAGGATGGAGGAGAGCGGCAGTACTCTGACTATGACTGAGATCCCTGTCTCGGACCTTGTGGCGGAAACAACTGAACCGTTTGGGGCGGTCGCCCGGGAAAGGAACAAGGACCTGGACATCAGCATCGAGCCGATGCTCTCGATGCAGGGGTCTTCCAAGGAGATCGAGAAGCTCGTCTCGATCCTGATGGAGAATGCTCTCAAATATTCTCCGGAGGGCGACCGCATTGGTCTGACTCTCCGCAAGGACGGAAGGAATATCGTGCTCGAGGTCAGGAACCATGCGAGCACACCGCTCAGTGAAGACGATCTTGCACATGTCTTCGACAGATTCTACAGGGCCGACAAGTCCAGAAACTCCGCCGTGAGCGGGCATGGCATCGGCCTGTCGATGGCGAGCGCGATCGTTGGGGTTCACGGCGGGAAGATCCGCGCTCGCAGCGGTGACGGCTCTGAATTCATCGTCACCGCGACCATGCCCGCGATCGGATAATTTATACACTTACATAACACGGACCAAGCTGCTTGGAAAAGAATCAGCGGACTGAAAAAATCAGTCCGCTGTTTTAATTTCATTTAAACTTGCCCCATTATCATACAGCCGTAAGATGAAACAACGATCACGAAGGAGGGATGTATGGCATACCAGACAGTATTCAAGAGATATGAGCTCAAATACCTGATGACTGCTGAGCAGAAACAGCGGGTACTTGCATCGATGGAGCCCTACATGATCATGGATAAATACGGAGATTCAACCATCAGGAACATCTATTTTGATACTGATGACTACATACTGGCGCGTCACTCGATCCTCAAACCGGACTTCAAGGAGAAGCTCAGGATACGAAGTTATTCGCAGGCGGACGCGGACAGCACGGTATTCGTGGAACTCAAACGAAAGTACGATCACGTCGTATACAAACGGAGAGTCGGCCTTCCCGAGATAGCGGCGATGGACTGGATCTGCGGGACCGGGCACAATGAACCGGAGACGGATCCGCAGAAGGGGGACGAGATCAGATACTTCAGGAACTATTACAAAGATCTCAGACCTGCTGCCTTCATCAGCTATGAGCGGCAGGCTTACAAACTCAGGAAAACGGAAGACATTCCACCTGAACTGAGAGGGAATATCGGGAGCGATACTGGTTTCCGGGTGACATTTGACCAGAACATTCTATTCCGAGACTACGACATGTCGCTCAGATCGGAAGTGTACGGCGAGAGAATACTCCCGGAGGGAATGACCCTGATGGAGATCAAGTGCTCCGGAGGCATACCGCTCTGGATGGTCAAAGTTCTGTCAGAAGAATATATCTATAAAACATCATTTTCGAAATACGGTACAGCTTATACCAATAAGCTGTTCAACAACAGCGCCACAGCAGAATGGCAGCCGGCACAGGCAAAGGAATTAAAGGAGGAACAACATGCTGGACAATTTACTGGGAAGCATCTACGATACACAACTTGTTACATCAATTAGTATGGCGCAGTTCGCCACAGCGATGGGGACCGCACTCGTCCTCGGCCTGCTGATAGCACTCACATATATGCACAATACGAGATATACCAGGAGCTTTGTGGTGACACTCGCGCTCCTCCCGGCAATCATCAGCGTGATCATCATCATGGTCAACGGAAGTGTCGGCACAGGAGTAGCGGTAGCCGGAGCATTCAGCCTGGTCAGGTTCCGTTCCGTGCCGGGTACCGCAAGAGAGATCTGCACTATCTTCCTGGCTATGGCCACCGGACTGATCGCGGGCATGGGATTCATTGCACTCGCAGCACTCTTCACGATCGTGATGTGCCTGATCTTCCTGCTCTACGGCAAGCTGGATCTCGGAACGAAGAAGAACGCTGATAAGTACAAAACATTCAAGATCGTCATTCCGGAGGATCTCGACTACACGGGAGTGTTCGAGGATCTCTTTGACGAATACACATCAGCCGCAGAGCTGACAGGCGTCAAAACGACCAACATGGGCAGCATGTACAAACTGCAGTATGATGTCGTGCTCCGCGACCCGGCAAGAGAGAAGGAACTCATAGATAAGATCCGCTGCCGCAACGGCAACCTCGAGATCAATGTGTCGAGGCAGGGTACAGTGCCGGTCGAACTGTAGGCGCGGCTCATAAACAGAGAAGATTCAGATAACAGAAAGAACCAGAGGGAAAGACCATGAATAAATACAGCAAGATCATAGCCGCCGCCACTGCCCTGCTGCTGACATTCTCAGCGTGCGGGACCGCAGAGGCGGCCGGAGAATCCATAAACACAACCACATCATATCAGACAGAACAGACAGAGACTGCCGCGGCAAGCAAATCTGAGATGTTCACCGAGCGTGATCTCTCCGGAGAATACGATGAGGCAGAGGCTGTTTCGATCACACTCAACGGAACTACAGCGACAGCCACTGCCAACAGCAGCTCCGCAGCAAGTGCAGCCGCCGGTGTCAACGTCAGCGGCAGCACAGTCAGGATCACCCAGGAGGGCACCTATATACTCAGCGGCAGCCTTTCAGACGGCATGATCATCGTTGACGCAGACGAAGCGGCCAAGGTCCAGATCGTTCTCGACGGAGCATCCGTCACAAGTCAGACCAGCGCTGCTCTGTACGTCAAGTCAGCAGACAAGGTTTTCATCACTACAGCTGCAGGAACACAGAACACACTCGCGAACGGCGGAACTTTCACAGCGATCGATGACAGCAACATCGACGGAGCAGTTTTCGCCAAAGACGATATCACATTCAACGGCAGCGGATCTCTGACGGTGACATCACCGGTGGGACACGGGATCGTAGGCAAGGATGATGTCAAGCTCGCGGGCGGGACCATTACGGTCACAGCAGCAAGACATGGTGTTCAGGCCAACGACAGCGTGAGAGTCGCACAGGCAGATATCACGATCACAGCGGAAGGCAAAGACGGGATCCACGTTTCGGACAGCTCAGACGCAGAATCCGGAGAGGCATCCGACAGCTATTTCTACATGGCAGACGGGACCCTGACGATCAGCGCCGGTGATGATGGGATCCACGCAGATGCAGAGGCGCGGATCGAAGGCGGAACGATCGATATCACCAAGTCATACGAAGGCATTGAGGCTCTTTCGATCATAGTCAGCGGCGGCGACATCGATCTGGCTGCCAGCGATGACGGATTCAACGCAGCAGGTGGGAGCACACAGGGAAGCAGTACTTTTGGCGATGACGACTGGTCAGGCGGTCAGGGAGGATTCCCGGGCGGCGGAGGCTTCAGCGACGGAGGCAGCAACGGATCCATCGAGATCAGCGGCGGCAACGTCAGCATCACTGCAGGCGGCGATGGTGTCGACAGCAACGGATCGGTAGAGATCAGCGGCGGATACACAGTTGTGACTGGACCGACATCAGGAGACACCGCAGTGCTCGATTACAATTCGACCGGAGTCATCACAGGCGGCACATTCATCGGTACAGGCGGCGCCGGCATGGCACAGGGGTTCAGCAGCGTTTCCGGTCAGGGACTGATCGAAGTCTCTGTAGGCAGCCAGTCTGCCGGTACCACGGTACAGCTCACTGACGCCAATGGCGCAGTGATCGCCGAGGTCACACCGGATCTCGACTATGCAGTTGTGTATATCAGCACTCCGGACATGGCGCAGGGAAACACTTATACACTCACTGCCGGTACGTACAGTGAGACCATCGACTTGACTGAAGCGATGTACAGCTCACTTGCAGGCGGAAGGGGCGGCAGTCTCGGCGGTATGGGTCCCAGGCAGGGAATGAACGGACAGAACGGAATGCAGGGACGCGGCCATGGCGGCCACGGCCAGATGAGAGATGGCGGCAATATGCCGGATGTGCAGGGCAGACCGGATGCAAATACTGGAGCAAGCCAGCTGCCGGACGATAACAGTGACGAGACCGGCGGAGCACCGCAGAACGGATTCCTGGGAGAGGGCAGCCAGGCTTAATGCCAAAGCGTTTGCCGGAAGATCAGGACCGGACAGGAACGAAATGAAAGGAGGCGGACTATGACAGCGACCAATTACATAGCGCTGATCCCTGCATACGAGCCTGACAACAGGCTGCTGGAGGTGATCAGTGATCTGGACAGATCGGGATTTGAAGTCATAGTTGTCGATGACGGGAGCGGGGACGGATACAGCGATCTGTTCTGGCAGGCAGAACAGACAGCGACAGTCCTGACGCATGACCGCAACAGAGGCAAAGGCGCAGCCCTCCGGACAGGGCTTGAATATATAAGCAAATATAAATTATCAGGGCTCAGCACCGTAGTAGTGACAGTCGATGCTGACGGCCAGCATCTGGCAGCAGACGCCATGAAGATCGCCAGGACAGCTGCCCGCAAACCAGGCACGCTGGTACTCGGGGGCAGAGCGTTCAGTGGCGAAGTACCGCTGAGAAGCAGATTTGGCAACACAGTTACCAGGCATATTTTCAGGTTTGTGACCGGAACGTCAGTGTTCGATACACAGACCGGACTCAGAGCTTTCGGCGCTGAGATGATCCCTGAGCTGCTGTCGATCAGCGGCGACAGATATGAATACGAGATCAATGTGCTGATGGAATGCGCAAGGCACGGGACGCCGATCATAGAAGAGGAGATAGAGACGATTTATCACGATAATAACCAGAAATCACATTTTAACGCAGTGAAAGACTCGTTCCGGGTCTACCGGGAGATCCTCAGATTCTCCGCTTCATCCTTCGCATCTTTCATCGTGGACTACGGTATGTACGCTCTGTTGCTGGCGGTCATGGGCTGGCTGGCAAACTCATCGTCCGCCACCGCGGTAGGCATCGCCCTGGCATACGGTCTGGTGATCTCTAATGTGGGGGCAAGACTCGTCAGCTCTGTATTCAACTACATCGTGAACCGCAGGCTGGTTTTCAGGAGCAAGGCATCAGTCGGGAAATCTGCTATGCAGTACTTCCTCCTGGCGGCACTCGTACTTGCAGGCAATACGGTCGTCCTTCAGATACTCGTTGACACGCTTGGTATCAACAGCCTGATCGCCAAAGTGCTGACCGAGATCATGTTCTTCTTCATCAGCTGGACGGTCCAGAGATACGTCATCTTCTATCAGTCAGCTGAGGATCAGCCTAATGCGCTGGGAGAACCGGCTGGCGAGTTTGCAGGCATGGAAGAGGCCAGAAGCATGAGATTCAGAGCGGTACACGCACCGCGGCTGAGAGACAACATGAGGAATATCAGGGAGAACAGCAATGAATAAGATCAGAGGCAAACGGCTGTTGGCCGCATATATGGCGCTCCTGCTGGCATTCACAACATACGTAGGACTGGACACATTCGTGATCACCAGAGTTTACGGCGATACGACAGAAATGGCAGCGGGACAGAGCGATACCGAACGATCGCAGGAAGGTTCGGAGAATGCGGACAGAGCGCATGACAAGACGGGCAAAGGCCCGTCCGAATACAGCAAAGGCTCCGGAGGGGGCAGACCTTCCGGGCATGGAAAGCACAGCCGCAATTCGACCGGAAGCTCAGGCAGCAAGTCCGGTTTGAGCAGCGATTCGAACAGTGAGAACGCATTGGGAAGCCAGAGCAGTTCTTCTGCCGCCGGATCTGCAGCAACGACGTCATCGACCTATTCTGACGACAATATCGGGATCACTCTCGAAGAATACAGACAGAATGACACCACCATCTATGTGGCGGATGTAACACTGAGCTCTCCGGAGTATCTCAAGACGGCACTTGCACAAGGCGCATACGGCAAAAACGTTACGGAGGCTACCTCTGAGATCGCATCCGATGTCAGCGCGATACTGGCGATAAACGGCGATTACTACGGGGCGCAGGAGAAAGGGTACGTCATAAGAAATGGTGTTTTGTACAGAGACACTGCAGTGAATGGTACAGAGGATCTGGTCATCTATCGTGACGGATCGTTCGGAATCATCACTGAGGGAGCGGTTTCCGCGCAGGAGCTGGTCGAACAGGGAGCGGTGCAGACACTGTCATTTGGCCCGGCGATCGTGGAGAACGGAACGGTCTCAGTCGATGAGAACGATGAAGTCGGCAAAGCGATGGCCAGCAACCCGCGCACCGCGATCGGGATCATCGATGAATGCCATTACGTTCTGGTAGTCTCAGACGGAAGAACGGACGAGAGCGAGGGACTGTCGCTGTACGAACTGGCCCAGTTCATGGAATCGCTCGGCGTTACGACCGCATACAATCTCGACGGCGGCGGATCATCGACGATGTACTTCAACGGGCAGGTAGTCAACAATCCGACGACAGGCGGGAACAGAGTCAAAGAAAGGAGTGTGAGCGACATTGTTTACATCGGATACTGACAAACTGGTGATCGTCGACAATTACGAGATCATGGAAGACGCCGATTCGGAAACATTCATGAATGCAGATGTGAACGCTTCCGACTCGCGGAGAACAGCACTTATCTATCTCGTCATAGCGGTGCTGACAGCGATCTTCGGGGCAGTGTATGAATACTTCAGCTTTGGGGTGTTCTCCGCATTCATGCTGTTCGCATTCGCGATCCCACTCATCCTCGGAGCACTGCCATTCTACATCACATCCGTTCTGACCGAGCGGGGAACAGCCGGAAGACTGCACAATGCACATGGCCGTTGGGAGCTGTATCATGCAGCAATCGCGACACTCACGATCGGCAGCATTATGAAAGGCGTACTGGATATCTACGGAACGACGAACCGCCTGCTGATCATATACCCAGTAGCCGGAGTCATTTTGGCAGGAGCAGCAATCGCGACCGCAGTCACATCGGCCAGATCACAAACTTATGAATAATTCAGACGCAAATAAAGAGCTTCCATGACTGGAAGCTCTGTTTGCTTTCACTTCAGCACTCTGAGTATCATCTGTGAGGCTATGCCGACCAGAATGCCGGCCGCGATGCCGCTGAAGAGCAGTACCGGGAAGTAGAAGAAGATGCGGAGATCTTCGATGAGGGCGGCCGCGACCAGCAGCTGCCCCAGATTGTGCAGTACGCCGGCTGCCATGCTGACTCCGGTGACCGAGAACAGGTCGGTCTTCCTGAGCAGGATCATGCCGAGCAGGCTGACCGCTGCTCCCGCGAGAGAGTACAGCATGCCAAAAGCGCCGTTGAACAGCAAGCCTGCGACTACGATCCTGACCACACTGACCGAAACCGCTTCTTTCCAGCCGTACTTGTAGAGCGCGATGACAGTGACGATGTTGGCGATGCCAAGTTTGATGCCTGGTATCCCCGGATTATATGGTATAATTGCTTCGATATATGAGAAGATCAGCGCGAGCGCGGCCATCAGGCCGACTCTGGCGACGAACTGTGCTGGGGAGGATCTACGATGTGACTGAGTCATATCCGCCTCCTTCTTCGCTGCCGCCTTCGATGCGGACTACCAGCCGGTTTGGCAGGCAGACGATGCTCTCGCCTGAGAGGGAGATCTCGCCATGACGTACGCAGACCTGGTTCTTGCAGGTTGCCTCCGTGACAGAGACTTTGCCGCCACTGATCTCAACGATGTTGTAATGACTGCCATTCGGAGCAGGAACTTTGACGGTATGGTCTTCGAACAGCGAGTAAGTGGCGTACAGATCGCCACCTGACTCGATGATGACGGTGTCGCCTCCGGAATGCGACATAGCAAGAGCGGCCGAGACTGCCAGACCGACAGCCACGAGCACGATCAGTAGAATGATGTCCGCTTTGCGTATGTATTCCTTCAAGAGACCTCCGATTTCAGTAAGTTCCGGATCATTGAACAGATAAAACGATAAACTGATGAGAAACGCTTTCACGCAGACCACCGATAACCGCCACTTTGCGCAGCCGGGCAGGCTGAGGATCTTTGCGCTGCTTATGATCGTTCTTCTGATTATATCACAGACAGGCTGTGCCAGCGAGAAGAGCAAAGAGCCGATCCGCGGCGAGAATTATTATCTCGATACGACATGTACCGTAACCGTCTATGGTATCAAGGACGCGAACGGCAAAGCGGTTCCGGCGTACAAGGAGAAAGAGAAGGCTGCGGCAGCCATCAACAAAGCGTTCGACAGGTGCGCCGAACTGGACAAAACCCTCAGCAGAACGGTAGAAGTATCGGACATCAGCAGGATCAACAATTCCGATGGTGAGTGGACCGAGGTGTCGCAGGACACGATCGATGTCATTCATCTGGGCATGGAGTACTCACACATATCCGGCGGCGCTTTCGATATCACGATCGGCGGAGTCACGGAGCTGTGGGATTTCCACGCAGATCCGGAAGACGCCAGGCTGCCTGATCCGGATGAGCTCGCCGAAGCGGTGAAGCACGTCGGCTTCAGAGGGATCGCGATCGATGGCAATAAGGTGATGCTCACGGACCGCGGGGCTAAGTTCGATCTCGGCGGGATCGCCAAAGGCTACATCGGTGACCGCATGGCAGAAGTGCTCGAGGCAGAAGGCGTGACATCCGGCATCATCAATCTCGGCGGCAACGTCATCTGCATCGGGGGCAAACCAGACGGCAGTGATTTTGTCATAGGTGTCGAAGCGCCGTTCAGCGACCGCAGTGAGATCGTCGGCAAGGTAAACGCAAAAGACAAGACTCTCGTGACATCGGGCATCTACGAGCGCAAGATCGAAGTGGACGGCAAGCTTTATCATCATATACTCAGCACCGAGACCGGCTATTCGGTCGATACCGACGTCGTGTCAGTCACGCTTTGCGCGGATAAAGGCCGGTCGTGCGAACTGGATGCGCTCAGCACGATATGCCTGATCAAAGGCTCGGCGGAGGCAATGAAACTGATCGAAGAAATGGACGGCATCGAGGCGTTTTTCATACTCGATGACGGTTCGACAATGCAGACATCCGGGATGGAGATAGAACCAGTCAAATAGAAGCAGGGGACGAGGAGACAGGGGACGGTTCTCTGTCTCCTGACAACAGCAAACCGGGAGGAGACAGAGAACCGTCCCCTGTCTCCCGGAAGGAGTTGGCCATGAAGAGGATCCTCATAACAAATGATGACGGTATCGATGCTGCCGGTCTGCGCAGACTGACTGCATGGCTTGGCGTGCGCGATGATACAGAAGTGTACGTTGTGGCACCGGCTGAGCAGCAGAGCGCCAAGAGCCAGAGTATCACGTTCCTGAGGAATGTATCCGTCGACAAAGTGTCTCTGCCAGGAGCCAGGGCTGCCTATGTGATCGACGGAACTCCTGCAGACTGCGTCAAGTGGGCGATCCCTGAATTCCGGGAGAGAGGCCTGGAATTCGATTATCTCTTCAGCGGAATCAACCTCGGAGCAAATGTCGGTATCGCTGCGTATTATTCCGGGACCATCGCCGCGGCGCGCGAAGGGGCGCTGAACGGCGTGCGTTCGATCGCGCTCTCGGTCCATACACACGAGGCGACCCAGTTCGATTACATCTGCAATCTGATCCCGAGACTCATGGAGATGTCAGATTCCCTGAATGTTTCAACGATCCTCAGTGTCAATGCGCCGAATATCCCGATGTGGGAAGTCAAGGGCGTACGCATCGCTGAAGTCGCACCTTGGGGATATGTGGAAGAGTACGCTTTCAGCAAAGTAGCTGAAGGCGTTTACAGAATGGGGCAGCGTGATTTTGTGAAAGAGAAGAAATATAGTGCTCCGTCCTATGCCGGGAACGGTCCGAAGGCCGAGACCGGACTCCGGGAAATTCCGGACAGCGAGCTGAAATACGATCTGGACTGTATGCGCCGCGGATATGTCGCGATCACTCCGCTCATAACACACACATCGGATGACGCAGCTCTCCGCAAACTACAGGGTCTGTTTGCCGAGGACGATATGGCAGCCGTAATCGTCGATGCGCAGGAGAGTCTGGTTGAACGTGTCATGAGCCCGGAACGGGTGCGTGAGAATCTGATCAAACTGGCCAAATGCGTCGGCAGACTTGATATGCCATCGGTAGCTGCGGAACTTTACGATAAAGGCCCGATGATCCAAGACGTCGCTGACGCGTTGAACATCGGCGGCAGGTCGCAGAGATTGCTGAGGCGTGAATTCAGTGTGTGGGGCAATGGAGATTTTGGCAAAATGATGGCGGGCACATCAGCGCGCAAGGTGCTCATTGCGGGCGTGGAGACGCACGGAGCAGTGATGCAGACGGCACTGGATTTTGTCAGCAAGGGGTATGAAGTGACCGTCGTCGAGGACTGCTGCTCGTCTGTCAGCGGGCACGATCACAAGGTGGCGATCGACGAAATGAGGCATTCCGGCTGCAGAGTCATGACGCTCGGAGCTGTTATGACGGAAAGATTATTCGCGGAAAATCACCCGGCAGCAGGGTACATAAAGAAGATACTCGGATAGCTGCAAACACTTGACTTGAGGTGCAAGTTGATGTATATTCTTAATGCTGTGCTGTTGTAGCTCAGGTGGTAGAGCGCATCCTTGGTAAGGATGAGGTTCGGCAGTTCGAGTCTGCTCAACAGCTCCAGCGATAATCCGCATAGGGACAGGGACGCTTGTCCCTATAATTTTTTAAAACAATTCAAAGAATAACGTTATTAGTTGAAGGAGGAAATCAATGGCAAAGCAGAAGTACGAGAGGACCAAACCGCATATCAACATTGGTACGATCGGCCACGTTGACCACGGCAAGACAACTCTTACAGCAGCTATCACAAGCGTACTGAACAGAAAGTACGGACTTGGCTCTGACGTAGCATTCGATCAGATCGAC
>JAFRGC010000074.1 GCA_017434025.1 Mogibacterium sp.
GAAGCGAGGCAGCTGTATAAGTCTCCCGGATATCCACGGTTGGACGGTACCTGCTCCATCGTGATCGCCATTTCCTTCTGGGCATCGGCGAAGTTCGTCATGTCTGTCAGGAGCACGAGTACTCTCTTGCCTTCCAGAGCGAACTGCTCTGCTACAGCCAGAGACATATCCGGTACAAGTGTGCACTCTACGATAGGGTCAGCAGCTGTATGAATGAACATTACAGTGTGGCTCATAGCGCCGCCCTTCTCAAGGGTGTCACGGAACTCCATGTAGTCGTCGTACTTCAGTCCCATGCCGCCGAGGATGATGATGTCGACCTCCGCCTGCATCGCGATCCTGGAGAGGAGCTGATTGTACGGCTCACCGGAAATTGAGAAGATAGGGAGCTTCTGGCTCTCTACCAGTGTATTGAATACGTCGATCATCGGAATACCGGTACGTACCATCTTCTTAGGGAGGATACGCTTCGCCGGGTTGAATGAAGGACCGCCGATAGGGATCATGTTCTCTGTCAGAGCAGGTCCGTTGTCTCTCGGAACACCTGCACCGTCGAAGATACGGCCAAGCAGGTGGTGAGAGAAGGAAACCATCATCGGTCTGCCCAGGAAACGGACCGGGTCAGTCGTGCTGACACCCTGCGCGCCTGCGAATACCTGGAGGGAGACCAGATCCTTATCAAGCTTGATAACGTTCGCGTAACTGTCGCCGACAAGGGCCAGGTCGCCGTTTTTGACTCCCGGCGCGCGTACGGTGACTACGTTACCGACGATTGATTCTATTTTCGTATATACTTTTTGCATGTTCACCGACCTCCTACTCTACGACCTTTGACATGTACAGATCAGTGATCTTCTCCTCCTGAGCGACATACTCCGGTGTCTCGAACAGAATTCCATGCCAGTCAAGGAATTCCTGTCTCAGCTGGTTGAAGAATGCACGGATCTCTCTCTTGTCAGTAATGTCATACGTCTTCATCATTGCGTCGTAGAGTCTGTCGAACTCTCTGCGCTGTCTCTCAGGTACGCAGGCTTCATCGATCGGATCGAAGGAGTTCTGCTGCAGATATACAGCATCAAGAAGTTCGCCCTTCTGATATGTGATGTAGTCCTCACTGGAAGTACCTTCCTCGCCGACTACCTTCATCATCTGGTTGACTTCTGTACTCCTGATGAGGATGCCTCTTGCCTGGTTGACACGATCCATGTCAACAACGCCCTTGTACTTGGACCAGGAATCCACCGGGTGGATCGCCGGGTACTTACGCGCATCGGAACGCTCTCTTGCAAGACCGTGGAATGCTCCTACTACCTTCAGTGTCGCCTGAGTTACAGGCTCTTCGAAGTTACCACCGGCAGGTGATACTGTTCCGCCGATAGTAATCGAAGCCTTGCTGCCGTCTTCAAGACGAACTACTCCGGCTCTCTCATAGAAGTTCGCGATGGTCGATTCAAGGTATGCCGGGAAAGCTTCCTCGCCCGGGATCTCCTCCAGACGTCCGGACATCTCACGCATCGCCTGAGCCCAACGGCTTGTGGAGTCAGCCAGCAGCAGGACGTCGAGTCCCATCTGTCTGTAGTACTCCGCCAGTGTAACCGCTGTGTAGCAGGAAGCTTCTCTGGCGGCTACCGGCATGGACGATGTGTTGCAGATGATGATAGTTCTTTCCATCAGTGACCTGCCTGTCTTAGGGTCGGTCAGTTCAGGGAACTCCTTAAGTACTTCTACTACCTCGCCGGCACGCTCTCCGCAAGCAGCTACGATTACGATATCAGCTTCTGAGTTCTTAGCCTGCATGTGCTGAAGTACCGTTTTGCCCGCTCCGAACGGTCCCGGGGTACAGAATGTACCGCCCTTAGCTACCGGCAGGAACGAGTCGATACAGCGGATCTTGGTGACAAGCGGCTCAGTAGGACGCAGTCTCTCTTCGTAGCAGGTAACTGCCTGTTTGACCGGCTGCGTGAATACCATGGTGAGGTTCTTCTCCTCGCCTTTGCCGTTAACGATCGTTGCGATTGTGGAGCGGACATTATAACTGCCCGGTCCGTTAACTGACTTCACTGTCCAGTCATCGCCCTTCAGCGTGAAAGGAACCATGATGCGGTGTGTGAACAGACCTTCCGGTACAGTACCGATGGTGCTGCCCGCCTTGACGCGGTCACCGATCTTGGCTACCGGTGTGAAATCCCAGTCCTTATCCGGAATTGCATCCAGATAGACTCCTCTGTCCAGGAAGAAACCGCACTGCTCCGCTAACTTCGGCAGCGGGTTCTGCAGACCATCGAATACCTGTGTCAACAGTCCCGGACCCAGATCTACGCTCATCAGCTCGCCGGTGAACTCTACTGGGTCACCGACCTTGATGCCGTTAGTCATCTCGTAGATCTGCATGCTTACTTCCCCGTTGTTGATACGGATTACCTCTCCCTTGAGGCGCTTATCATCAACAAGGATGTAACCAACTTCATTCTTGCGAACGGAGCCATCGAAGTCTACCTTGATAAGGTTGCCGTTGACTCCGGCTACATATCCTGTTTCTGTTTTCATATAGCTCTCCTGTTACAAACTGTATACGCGCTGCTGTATCCCGTCGAATAGAGACTTGAATTCAGCCTTGCCCTTCGTCTGCTCGAAGCTGGTCAGGCGCTCCAGCAGTTTCAATTTGATCGCATATCCGAACAGCACATAGTCGTCAAACATATGCAGTCCGACAAGTGAGTCAAGATTCTCGAACTCATAATCCAGCAGGACTTTCTCTGCTTCCAGAGGGTTCTTTGCCGACAGTGCGGCTGCGACCACCTGGGCGATAAATCCGTCCTTATCGTATGCGGACGAATAGCTCTTGCCGAGGTTCATGCTCCTCTGATAGTTCAGCTCTTTGTTGAGCATTCCATAGAATTCCGACCATTCTCTGACCAACGGACCTTCTGTGGAATTAAGAGTCAGATCCTTGAGAAGCTCATAATCCGATTCACTTACATTTGATTGGCAGCAGTTCAGGAATTCGCTATAGGTTATAGGCATATCCCCGTCTGCTCTGAGTTCAGGCAGGCTTGCTATCAGATAATAATACGAAGCCATACTGCGCCTCCTCTACTGGAAGTCCAGATTTCTGAAGTATGGCATCAGCATCTCCATGATACCTTCATCTGAACAGTCAAAATAGCCGGATCCGTCTTTGGTGGCAAGGCGGAATCCCTGCTGTACGCTCTTGGTCGGTCTGATCTCCAGGCCTTTCTTGATCTCTTCGGCGAGCTCAGCCTTGAGAACATCGCTCACTTCAGATACTTCTGCAACATAATCCGCTACATTCTCGCCGGCAACAGCCGCACGGATCAGCTTGCCAAGTCCTCCGGAAAGCTCTTTGCCGATATCCGCCGCAAGGATCTTCTTGAACTCATCCTGGATCTCTGTCTTGAACGCCAGGACCGCATCCCGCTTCGCCTGCTCAGCACTTACAGCAGCACTCTCTTTGAGAATAGCAATATCCTTCTCAGCGGAGTCTTTGTACTGCTGTGCCTCAGCCTTGGCGGCGGCGACGATCGCTTCAGCTTTCTTCTTAGCTTCTGCAAGGATCGATTCCGCTTCGGCATTTGCCGCCTCTATCCCTTCTTTGCGGATAGAGGAAACTAGGTCTTGAATCTGTAATTCCATAGGCACCTCCTGTTTCTGAAATAACAACCATATTCATCGAAAACAAATCTGGGTTCGTCCAGAAACTGTACCACCATCTGCCTTCGACATAAGCCCCCTAAGATCACTAGCCTGAAAAAGGGCATAGTAATAGCTATCTTAATTATAGCGTTCATCTTTGAGTTCATCAAACAAAACAATAAAATTCATGATTATAAATTCGGTCAAGCTTGTCATTTCAAGGCTTAGAGTTTGTTATTAAATTATCGAGATCGCAAAAATACAATTTCTCTCCACATTCTTTGTTTTTTTCAACATTTTCTGGAATGCTACAAGCGCTGAAATTTCCACTTTTCTCCCCAATCGATCTTGTATTTTAGTTCTTGCAAGGCTTTCAGATATGCGCAAAAAAAGGAAGAGCAACCAGCCGAAAAAGTGACTGGTTGCCCATTTTTTGTTATAAATTTGACTAGGTCAGACCTACGTCAATCAAACAAAGCCGCACCGGCTGATATCACATAAAACACTATCATCGCGATTATGATGATGATCGCCATGACTTTAGCGCCGAGGTTGAGCCGTTTCCTGCTCTCTTCGTATTCCTGCATCGTCTTGTTTTCCTGCGCTTTGGCTGATTTGTTGCTCTTGCTGTACCTGTTTGCCATTATTCTCTCCGATTACTTATGATATGTCTCCCCGGCATTGATCTTGAACGCCCTGTAGATCTGCTCCAGCAGCACCACTCTGGCGAGCTGATGCGGCAGTGTGATCTTCCCGAAGCTGAGTCTCAGATCCGCGCGTTTCTTGACTTCGTCGCTCAGGCCGAGGCTGCCTCCGATAAGGAGGTCGATCCTGGATGCTCTCTGCTGGATGTCCGCTATTCTGCGGGCAAATTCCTCGGACGGCATTTCTTTGCCGCCTATATCCAGCGCGATCACATAATCGCCCGGCTCGATCTTATCGAGGATATCCCTGCCCTCTCTGAGGATCACATTCTGTTCATCAGCAGGAGAAGCATTTGCAGGGAGTCTGGCTTCCTTGATCTCTGTTACCGAAGGACTGCAGTAGCCTTTGAGTCTCTTGAGATATTCAGCACAGGCTGCCTCCCAGTATTTCTCCTTGAGCTTGCCTACACAAATGATCCTGATCCCGAGCATCTGTTATCCTTCCATTCTGGCAGCTCTGAGCTGCATCGCCTTATCGATGATGCGGTGTGCTGTCTCAAGCTTGCTGAGCTTGCCGAGCTCACAGACCTCGTCCGCAGTGATGACCGTCACGACATTGGTATCTCCGCTGAACCCCGCACCTTCCGTCCTGAGACTGTTCGCGCAGATCATATCCAGTTTCTTGCGTTCCAGTTTGCCTCTTGCATTCGCCAGCAGATCTTCTGTCTCCATCGCGAACCCGCAGATGATCTGATCATCCCTGCGGATCTTCGCGACATCAGCAAGTATATCCGCCGTTCTCACGAGCGGGATGGACATATCGTCATCAGACTTCTTGACTTTGTGATCGTAGACAGTAGCCGGAGTATAGTCCGCCACGGCTGCTGCCTTGAAGATCATATCTGCCTGCGGTGTGAGCGCGAGGACTGCGTCGTGCATATCCGCAGCACTGGTCACATCCTGTCTGGTCACACCCATAGGTGCGTCCAGCGCAGTATGACCGCTTACCAGTGTGACCTCAGCGCCTCTCATAGCGCATGCCTGTGCCAGAGCATAACCCATCTTGCCGCTCGAGTGATTGGTGATAAACCTTACCGGGTCGATCGCTTCCTGGGTCGGGCCAGCCGTCACAACAACCTTGAGCCCCTTCATGTCTTTCTCGCACGCCAGCTCATATATGACATGCATAAGCAGCTCCTGCGGTTCCGGCATCTTGCCTTTGCCGACATCCCCGCATGCGAGAGGCCCGGAATTAGGCTCGACGATACCCCATCCGTAATGTCTCAACTTGTCCAGATTGTCCTGTGTGACAGGGTTCTCATACATCGCCGTGTTCATCGCCGGAGAAGCCAGCTTGCGGCACTTCGCAGCCAGAACGACGGTCGTCAGCATATCGTCGGCGATACCGTTCGCAGCTTTGGCGATAAAATCAGCTGTCGCAGGAGCGACGATGATCAGATCCGCGGCTTTCGCCAGCGAGATGTGTCTGACATCGTACTCATAGTCTCTGTCGAACATATCCGAGATACATCTGTTGTTGCTCATCGTTTCGAATGTCAGCGGAGCAACGAATTCGGTCGCGTGACGTGTCATGATGACATGCACGTTGGCGCCCTGTTTTCTGAGCGCACTGACGAGAAACACTGTCTTATATGCCGATATCCCGCCGGACACACCGACCAGCACTGTTTTGCCTGTAAGCATATGTCACACCTCTGTTATAGCAATGTCCCTGCCGGATGATCACTCTCCGACCTTGACAGTTCTTCTCTTGATCTTCTGAGTCGTGGTCTTCTCGAACGGTTCAGTTCTCAGGAAGACTTCCTTGATGCGCTTGAATGAAGACATCTCGGAATTGATCTTCTCGATATCTGCGTCAGCAAGCGCTTGGATCTCTTCCTTGCTCTTGCCCTTGACAGCATCATTATCCGGATCATAGACAACGGTAGCCACGAGTCTGTAGTCCTCGCCGACCTCCTGCCCGCTGACAACGTTCTCAACTACGTAAGGGATCTTGTCGATGAGTGCCTCGATCTCTTCCGGATAGATGTTCTTGCCGTTCTTGAGGACGATGACGTTCTTCTTGCGGCCCGTGATGAAAATGTAGTCATCCTCGTCGATCCTCGCCAGGTCGCCGGTGTTGAACCAGCCATTGTCGAAGACTTTGGCGTTAGCCTCATCATCATCGAGGTAGCCCTTCATGATGTTAGGTCCTCTTGCGTAGAGTTCTCCGATACCGTTCTCATCAGGTTCGTTGATCTTGACCTCTACACCAGGCATCGCATGGCCGACAGAGCCAGGTCTGCGGTAGAAATAGCTCTCCGAAGCGATGGTCGGCGCTGTCTCTGTGAGTCCGTATCCCTGTACAGTAAGGAATCCGAAGTCTGTCGCATATTCGAGGATCTTGAGATCGAGCGGCGCAGCACCGCTGATGAGGAATCTCAATTTGCCGCCAAGTCCGTCGATGACATCCTTGAAGATCTTGCGTCTTGCATCGATGCCGACTTTCATAAGAGCCTTGGAGATCTTGCGTCCGGTCTCGAGTTTCTTGAGTTTGCCTTCCTTCTCTGCCGTCTTGAGCACCTTGTTGATGATAGACTCGATGATCAGCGGTACGCAGAAGAACGCGCTGATGCCGTATTCTACGAGTTCCTTCTGGACATACTTGAGTCCGCTGCAGAATACGTTGGTGCAGCCGTTGCTCAGGAACATCAGCGTTCCCGTGCAGCCAAATGCGTGATGCAGCGGCAGGAAGATCATTACAACATCATCTTCATAGATCGGCTCGACCTTGCGCATTGCTGCGATACACGAAGCGATGTTGCGCTGAGTGAGCTGGGCAGCTTTGGCGTCTGCCGATGTTCCGGAAGTGAACAGGATGATGTCGACCGCGTGCTTGTCGATGACCTTGAACTGATCACGCCAGCTGTCGACCATCGGTTCAAGCTCTGCGAGTTTTTCCTGTGAGATATCGGTCATCGGGATCAGTGTTGTTACTGTGATCCCGTCCATCTCGAGGATCTTCCCGAAATCGATGGCCAGGCTCGGGTCGTACACGATCGCATCAGCTTTACACTTCCTCAGCGAATTGACGATCTCGTCCTGCGGAAGTCCCCTGTCAAGAGGAACGACGACTCCGACATTTACCACAATGCCATAATACGCTGCCATCCAAGGATATGAGTTCGGACCGATAACGACGATCCTCTTGTCCTTGAGACCTTTGCTGAGAAGGTACGCCCCGACAGTGTCCACATCCTGCCTGAACTTGCGGAAGGATATTTCTGTCTGGGATTTCCTGTCTTTGCTCTTGTAGATGAAAGCTGTCTTATCGGCGTAATGTTCTGTCATGAAATCCAGGATCTCCTTGATATCCTGAAATTCTATGTCATATTTACACTTATACTTTCTCATATAGTCTTTCCCTCTCTCTCAATATTCACAAATACTATTAAGTACATAACAAAACCAGCGGGTGAGCCAGTACCCTTCTATGACGCGGCCATCATGGCTGCCGGCACCGCCTTCATGCGCTGTATATGCAATCCTCTTGTAAGATACTGCTCCGGCACTTCCGGAACTGCAGTATGTGAATACTGTATATATTTTACCAAATGCAGGAAGGAATGACCACATCTTGTACTGATTAAATGTGTTATCTGCCTGCAAGCAAAAGAGTCCGGCATGACGCCGGACTCTGTCATATTGCGTTACTGTGCCTCAGTTCTTGAGAAACCAGCGGAAACCGTACGGTTCCAGCCAGTACTCTGTCATAAGGTCATCACCCCTGAGGAATACTCTGTCTGGCTCAGTCAGATCCTGCCAGTCTGCTGCTTCGATCTCTGTCCTGCAGAAATCAGGCGAGAAATTGAACAGGCCGAGGAGAGTATGTCCGTTGTATTTGCGCTTGATGCCGAGCACACGGTTGTCACCGGTCTCGATGCAGTACATGTACGCGTCAGAGTTGAATACCTCATTGTCCTTCCGGATCTTGCTGAGTCTGGTCAGCTCTTCGAACAGGTAACCGGCTACGGTGCTTCTGTCGTTCCTGGATTCTGCCAGATCCCATCTGAAATCGCCTCTGTGTATGTACCTGCTGTCAGCGGCTTTCTTAGGAACATCATGGTATGAATAATCATTGAACATACCAATCTCATCGCCGCTGTAGAACACAGGAATTCCCTTGAGTGTGAGCATCCATGCATGCAGCATCAGGTCAGCGCCTCTCGCTACTGCGAGGGCTTCTTCATTGCCTTCATAAACCGCTGCCTCGATACCGCACAGTGACGCGGTAGTTCCGCAAAGTCTCGCATCACGGAGCACTTCCGAATCATTGTAGAGTTCACCGCGCGACGGACTGCCCGACCATTTGCCGGTGAACCAGTCGTTGAGGTATTTCTTATGCGCAGCCTCTTCCATGCCAAACCCTCTGAGGAAGTTGTAATCGAGTCCCCAGCCGATATAGTCGTGGCATCTGAGATAATTCTGGAACAGGCAGTTGAGAGGAAGCTCGGTGAGCTGCTCCATCTGGTGCCTGAGCAGGCTGACATTTCTCGTTGCCAGCGTGTGCCAGATCGTGCACATCGTCGTTACGTTGTAGAGGATGTCGCACTCAGGTTTGTCCGGGGTACCGAAATACGGTACGACTTCCTTCGGCTCCATGACCACTTCACCGAGCAGGAGGACACCCGGGCAGACGATGCTGCACGCAAGGTGCATCATCCTGACGAGCGTGTGTACCTGCGGGAGATTCCTGCAGTTGGTACCGAGCTGCTTCCAGATATACGGAACGGCATCGAGCCTGATGACATCCATACCTCTGTTGGCAAGGTACAGCAGATTATCAGTCATATCGTTGAAGACCATAGGGTTCGCGTAGTTCAGATCCCACTGGAACGGATAGAACGATGTCATGACGATCTTACCGCAGTCATCGAGATATGTGTAGTTGCCCGGAGCTGTTTCCGGGAACACTTCCGGCAGTGTCTTCGAAAATTCGTCAGGAATGTCCCAGTTATCATAGAAGAAGTACCTGGACTGAGCTACCGGATCACCTGCTCTCGCGGCTTTAGCCCACTCGTGATCCTCGCTGGTATGGTTGAGGACAAAATCCAGGCACACCAGGATACCCCGCCTGTGGCAGGCTGCTGAAAGCGTCTCGAGGTCTTCCATGGTACCGAGGTCCGGACGGACTTTACGGAAATCCGACACTGCGTAACCGCCGTCACTCTTGCCTTCCGGCGAATCGAGCAGTGGCATCAGGTGCAGATAGTTGATCCCGCACTCTCTGAGATAAGGGAGTTTCTCGCGCACACCGTTCAGGTCCCCTCCGAAGCATTCGGTGTACATCATCATTCCGAGCATCTTCTCGGAGTGATACCAGCCCGGATCTTCCAGTCTTCTCTCGTCAGTTTTCCTGAGAGAGTCCTTGCGCTCCATATAATTGCGGCGGAGCATGTCAACGAAGAAGTCGAACGCCTCTTCATCGTCATATAGTTCCATGAAGAGCCACTTGAGTTCATCGAAGTGTTCCGCCAGTCTCTTCTCGAATATTTCTGTTTTCTTACTCACTGTTAGTTTCCTTTATTTAAACCTGTATGAAAATCCTCTGGTTCGTACCGTCACACCGGACTTATAACACCACTTCGTCTGCAGTCGGCATGGCCGGTATCGCTCCGTGACGTGAGCATGTCAGCGAAGCCGCTTTGTTCGCATACTTGACAAAGCCCAGGAGTTCCTCCCATCCGAGGCCTTCTCCGTCTTCTCCCTGCTCACTCATCTTCGACGCTAACTGAGCCAGCATCGCTCCGAGGAATGTGTCTCCCGCGCCATTGGTGTCGGCCACCTGAACTTTGAATCCAGGAATCGTCTCTGTATGATCTCCGCATCTCACGAAAACACCATCCGCTCCGAGCGTGACCATTACGAGGCTGCTGCCGTAGTCAGCAAGGATCTTACTGCCTTTTTCAAAATCATCTGTGCCGGTCAGCATCACCATCTCCTCATCGGAGACCTTGAGGATATCTGCCAGCGGAAGGAGTACTTTGATCATCTCGACCGCACGTTCCTCGCTGTCCCAGAGTGCCGCACGATAATTCGGATCGTAGCTGATCATCGCTCCGTGGTCTTTGGCATAGCGGACAGCCGCTTCGCACGCCTCTCTGGAAGGATCTGTCGTCATTGAAAGCGAGCCGATATGCAGGATCTTCGGAAGGTCGCCAAGTGCTGAAATCGCTTCATCTACAGTCAGCTGAGTGTCAGCGCCAGGATCCCTGTAGAAAGCGAATTCACGCTCGCCACTCTCATCGACAGACACGATCGCCATCGTTGTCGGATGCTCGCTGCATGTGAACAATCCGGAAACATCGACGCCTTCTTTCTTGAGGGTTTCCGCAAGTCCCCGCCCAAATGCATCATCGCCTACTTTGCCGATAAATCCAGTCTTCGCGCCGAGTCTTGCACCTGCAACAGCGACATTAGCCGGTGCGCCACCCGGATAAGCCACGAACTTGCCGCAGCCATTCTCATCTGTGCCATTCTGTGTAAGATCTATAAGCAGTTCTCCAAGAGTCAATATGTCTGCCATGGTAAACCTCCGTTGTGGGATTGCAGTATCGTATTGATGTATTATACATCTATATATTTTATACGAATCCTCCGCCGCAGTCTATGGAGAACTTGTTATTTATGTTCTGCAGTACATTTTTACCTAAGCGGGAGAATCGCGGATCTCCTTCTCCTAATCATAACCACCAGTTAAACTGGTGGTATGCACTAGCCCTAAAAGGGCATCGTACTTGCAAGCGTCTTAAGACGCGCCGAATAGACTGCCAACCGCATCTCTATTCTCAGGCGGCGCCTAAAGGCGCTTTTCTTTTGCC
>JAFRGC010000075.1 GCA_017434025.1 Mogibacterium sp.
ATGACACCGCATACCTTCTTTGTCTCTTCTTCAGACATGAAGTATGCACCCTGAGCCTTGAATTCAGCGATTACTTCAGCTTCATTGCACTTCTCGCAGATTACTGACTGCTCTGTAGCGCAAACAGTACTGTTATCGAATGTCTTACTTACCATGATCTGGTGTACGGCTTCTTTAACATCTGCTGTCTTCTCGATGTATGTCGGTGAGTTTCCTGCACCTACACCGATAGCCGGCTTGCCTGCGCTGTAAGCAGCTTTAACCATTCCAGGTCCGCCTGTAGCGATGATCAGCTTGATATTGTCATCATGCATCAGAGCATTGCTTCCTTCCATGGAAGCTACTGTGAGCATCTGAACGACATTATCAGGAGCTCCAGCCGATTTAGCCGCGTCCATCATCAGCTTTGCAGCTGCGAGTGAGCACTTCAGCGCCCTTGGATGCGGCGAGAAAACGATTGGGTTCTTCGCCTTTACAGCTATGATCGACTTGAACATTACTGTAGAAGTAGGATTCGTTGTAGGAGTGATACCCATAACAGGTCCTACCGGGTAAGCCATCGTAACAGTCTTAAGTTCAGGATCCTCAGCGATGATCCCGGAGCACTTCATGTCTTTGATAGCGTCATAAAGCATTCCGGTCGCCATGTGGTTCTTATAAACCTTATCCTCAACTTTTCCGTACTTGGTTTCCTCATGAGCCATTTCAGCGAGCTCTCGAGCATGCTCTTCGCCGGCAACTGCCATAGCTTTCGTAATAGCATCGATCTGCTCATCTGAAAGCTTCTGGAGTTCCTGGCAAGCTACAGCAGCCTTAGCTGCCATGTCTCTTGCTTCCTGGATGGCAAGTAGGTCTTTATCAAATTCCATACTGTCCTCCTTCTAGTCTACTAAGATCTTGTCAAGGATTCCCTTGGCATCTAATACTCTGATAACTGCTTCAACGATCTGATCCTTTGTGAAGTTAGCTACTGAGATCTCCTTTGCAGGTTCCTCAGCAGGAGCTGGAGCTTCAGCTGCAGCTGCACACTCAGCACATTCTGCAGGAGCAGAGTGCTTAGCGTTCTGAGCTACTGAATCAGAATGCTCTGAAGTCTGGAATGAAGCCATTACGTTATCACGATCCTTGACTTTCATTTCTCCCTCAGCTACGAATCTGATGCCATGTGATTTGGCAAAATCTGCTGCTGACGGTGTGATCAGAGTGTCATTCGTTACAGGAAAGACGTCCTTGTGCGTTGTCAGGAACTGCTCAATAGTAGTTGCTGTAACTAACTGTTTCATTGTTTCCTTCCTTTCATCAGCTAAAACAGGCTTGTGATAAGCTTCCTGCTCGGTGAAGGAATGACTTCAGAATTGACGAGAACGCCCTCTGCGCCTATAACTTCCTCACCTACTGCAGCACCTGTTTTAACATCAGCAACGTCTCCAGTGTAAGTGAAATATGATTTTCCGCCGAGACCTGTTCCGAGTCTGAGCTCGATCGGATCAAGATCTGCGACTTTCAAAATTTTATCAGCTGCAACGACCATAGTGGCCAGGGAGTAAGCCTCAATTATTCCAACGGCTTTGATCTCGTCCGGTACATTAGCCGAAACGATTGCCGGGAACACTCCGCTGTGAACATTCGGGATAACGATCTGATCCACGAGATACTCACCCGCGACTTTGACTCCCATTTTTACCGAGTTCTCTACCGCGGATACATCGCCATGTACTATGGAGATATATTTGCCCGGGCAGACAGTAGTAGCGGTAACTATATCCACATTGGAGGTCTTAACCATCTGGTCTGCTGTATATATTCCTCGAGCTATACTGTTAAACTCGATCATTCCTATAGCTTCACGCACCTTAATCCCTCCTTATGGTTATTACATTGAATTGGACCGATTCTACCGTTCCGGAGATGCTTGCATGCACTGTAGCACCAAGCGCTCCTTCCTTGATATCAGCGATCTTCTGTCCGGCATCAACATGGTCTCCTGCCTGTACCAATGGTACAGCCGGAGCACCGACATGATCCTTAAGATTGATTCCTACTACCTGAGGATCCACTACAGCTTCTTCAGTCCACGGAGCATCGACGTCATACTGCGTAAGATTGATACGAGCGATCAGTCTGTCCGTAGGAACCATTCTGTATGGTCTCATTGGATTAGGAACAAATTCTTTCTTTGGCTCATGCTTGATGCCAGCTTCACGAAGCTTGTTCATGTAGAAAACATTCGCGAGCTTCGGACTTATCCCTGCAGGGCATGAGAAGAATTCGCAGAGACTGCACTGGCAGCATGTCAGAGCAGCTGTGACATTCTCATCTGCAGGAGCGTTATAGGCCACCGCACGTACCATCTTATGTGGTACTGTGGAATGACCAAGAAGGTGTCTTGGGCAAAGGTCAGTACACTTTCTGCACTGTTCGCATGCTGTCTTATTAAGACGAGCAGCTGATATCAGCGTCCTGCTCTTTTTCTTGACCAGGACATGATCTTCAGGCAGTACGATTATTCCCTTTGTCTTCTTTGTTACATACCCGTCAAGGTCATCGAACAGTGGGCCCATCATAGGTCCGCCGTTAATGACTTTGTATCCTGTAAAGTTCGTTCTTCCGGCAACAGCCAGAACTTCTTTTATAGGAGTACCGATAGGTACTTTTACTGTGATTGGCTTTGGTACGTCACCTGTGATCGTAACATATTTCATTGTTACAGGCTCATCAAGTGTCGCATGGTAAACATTATATGCAGATTCAGCGTTCATAACGACGCATCCTACTGCAATAGGAATACCTCCCTCAGGAACGATCCTTCCGGTAAGTTCCTTTACCAGAACCATTTCATCACCAGCAGGGTATACAGTCGGAAGCAGCCCAACTTCGATCTCACCTTCAAGATTTAATTCTTTGATAGTCTGTCTCAGGATCTCAATGACCTTCTTATGATGGCCCTTGATTCCGATGATGGCATGCTGTGCGCCTGTCATCTCTTTACCAATTTTAAGACCCAGGATGACATCAGCCGGATGGAACTCCATAAGCTGCTGATCCACTCTGAGAAGTGGCTCGCATTCGGCACCGTTAATCAAAATGTACTCAGCCTTGGCTTGCAGTTTCACATGAGTTGGAAACCCGGCTCCGCCAGCGCCTATGACACCGGCTTCTTTTACTTTATCAAGTAAATCCATTGTGACCCCCATCCTCACGCTATTCCAGTTCGCAATCTTCGTCTATGATGCCTACAACGGCTGCATCACAAGGTACAGCATCGTTTCCCAGCATTCTTCTTGCAGAAGAACCTGTGGTGACGATGACCCTGTCGCCGATGCCTGCACTGATGACATCGATCACGACCAGCCTTTTTCCAGCCTC
>JAFRGC010000076.1 GCA_017434025.1 Mogibacterium sp.
CAGAGTCCCTGCAATCGCACGGCTTACTGAAAGAGGAAAAACAGTATGCTGCTCGGGATATAAAGACAGACTGTACGTTGGTGCGCTTCCGGCTGAGCAGACAGAATACTGCAGCGCTTTTATTGAGAGCATTTTTGATATACCCTGCGTAAGGCTGCCTGGCTTCATGGCTCTTACGCTTACTCCATCCAATCCGATACTTCATACATCCAGGCTGAAGGTGATCTTTCAGGATTATGAACCTGGCGTTACCTATGATTCATTGCCGCTGTTTTACGAAGAATGGGACAATGAATCATCAGAATTGCTGCTCGCCTGCGATGATGAGATACAGGAGATATGCAGTGCGCTGCCTGATTTCGGGCTCGAGTATGTCATCTCCGAGCGCGAATTCTACGATGCAGATACAGTTGAAGAGATGACCCGCGCGATCACCTCTGAGGAATCATTGCTCGGACTTACGACGCCTTCGGTCCGTGCTGAAGCGGGTGATGTAAGAGACCGCGGCCTTATAGGGATAAGAACGAAAAGGAAGCAGAGAAACGAGCGTATAGCGGCCCACATGGAACGAATATCACGCTGGAGAGATACTCATGGTGAGAAACTTCGCAGCTATTATGAAGCCACAGAAGGCATGGGTCATGCCGAGCGCAGAAGATATCTGATAAGCAGGATAAAGGAAAGACACAGCGAAAATATTGATATTCAGGTTCTTCTGATACCGGATCTTCATTCGCGCTATTTCACTGCAGACTTTCCTTACGGGCTTGCCGTGATCCAGCAGATCGGACAGATAGCCGGCGTTTCCATGCCGAATATCGACGGTCTTATCGAGTGGTATGACAGCATCGCTATAATAAATGACCGGATCGAGCTTTCCGATTACGGTATAACCGATATGGACAGCCTGCGCAGTTTTTATTTGCAATGATCATTAATGCATATCATGCTTTAAGCCATAGTATTATCCTCCTCGATTTTCTGCAATACAAAAGCTGCAGTCATCGTGACTACAGCTCATGTAATAACTTCTTATTTGGTTTCCTGCTATTTCACGGCATAGCAAACTTCAGTGACGAACTCGTCCGGGTTCTGTGTTTCATGCGGACTCACGTGGTAGATATTGAACATTGGTCCGGTACATTCATAGCCGTTATCGTTGACCCAGGAGATAACAGCTCCGTATACTTCAGGCATCTGTTCATATCCGCCTTTGACCATGCAGCTCGCTACCTTCACTGCCGGAAGCGTTTTGAACTTCACATGTTCTGTGTCCGGGTAGCTGCCCTTTACTGTCTTCCAGGCAATCAGTTCAACATCCTTCTCCTTATACTCATCGTCCAGATACTCTGCAGCCACAAGGCATGGTTCTGCGGGAATCATATTCAGTGGAGCAGTTTCCTCATTCAAGATCTGCCATATCATTCCCTCATCTTCATAGCGTGGTATTGTCATGTGCACTGTTGCCGCATAACGTTCAGGGATCGTCTTGATCGATACATCGTAGCTCATGTTCTGTTCCTTTCTCAGCCTCTGTCTGGCTGTATTCAGGAGCCGCATCTGATGTTCCGTCGTTTCCATGATACTCATCAATTCATGCTGGCGATCAGCGAGATACATATCAAGCTGTTCTCTGTCTTCATAGATCTCAAGTATCTTCACAATACTCGCCAACGTGAATCCCATATCCTTTAGCGCTGTGATACGCCCAACAACTGGCAGCTGCTCAGGGCTGTAGTATCTGTAGCCTGTGAAGTTGTCGATGTAAACGGGATTCAGAAGACCTATATCATCGTAATGACGAAGCATTCGGATGCTGACTCTGGAGAGTTTTGAAAATTCACCTATCTTCAGCATTTCTTTTACCTCCATGGGGTTTATGTTGAGCTCATCATTACCATAAAGCCTTCACTAATGTGAGAGTCAAGAGCCTTTTTTGATTTATATTCGGATGATAACGTTTAATGCATACACTTCCTGCGGCAGCAGTTTCTTCAGTTCTGATTTGACCTTTATCAGATCACTGCAGGTCAGGATCGGTATGAGGTTATTGATCTCATCAATGCTCTTGTCCCACCACCGGAATCGCAGCATCAAATCAATCAGTTCCTCGTCAAAGCGTTTCCGGAGAACCCTTGCTGGATTTCCGACCACAATTGTGTATGGTTCGACGTCGCTTCCTACAACACTGTTTGCGCCGATTATTACACCGTCCCCAATATGGACTCCCGGAAGAATAACTGCATTCTGCCCTATCCACACATCGTTGCCGATCACCGTGTCTCCTTTGAGAGGAAGGTCGGCAGAAGCAGGCGGATTCATTTCCCATCCTTCCAGAGTGTAGAACGGGAAGGTCGAGACAGCATTCATTTGATGGTTTGCTCCGTTCATAACAAACTCTACCCCGGCAGCGATCTGACAGAACTTCCCTATGATCAGCTTATCACCGTTCCATACATAATGATGAGTCACATGATTTTCAAATTCCGAGTCAGCAATATAAGTAAAGTCTCCAACTATGATATTGGGATTCTTTATCGTTGGCTTCACGTAGATTTCTTTATCATATCCGGCAATTGGACGAATTGTATTTGGATCCGGA
>JAFRGC010000077.1 GCA_017434025.1 Mogibacterium sp.
TCACTCATTCGAGCATCCGCGCCAGAAGCAAGGAGATGAGCCACATCCCTGAAGACAGGCACAAACACGGACTTGTTCTTGACTATCCGCTCGAATACAATATGATCCTTCAGAGGTACTACCAGCCTGAGTTCACGACGGGCGCAGGATTCCTCAAGAGAAGGGAGATCAGAGAGTACTCCGAGAGACTTGAGGCTGAGTACGACGTCAGATCCGGCCAGGGTCCTGTCACGATCGCGCGCGCGATGTCCGGAGGCAACCAGCAGAAGGCCATCATAGCGCGTGAGGTCGACAAGGACCACAAGCTGCTCGTGGCGGTCCAGCCTACAAGAGGTCTGGATGTCGGAGCCATCGAGGGAGTCCACAGACAGCTGATAGCAGAGAGAGACCGCGGCAGAGCGGTACTGCTCATCTCACTCGAACTCGAAGAGGTAATGAATGTACCTGACAGGATCCTCGTAATGTACGAGGGTGAGATCGTCGGTGAGCTCGATCCTAAGAAGACGACAGTCGAAGAGCTCGGTCTGTACATGGCCGGAGCCAAGAGAAACGTCTTCATCGACGCGGACACCAGCGAGATCGAAGAATCAGAAGCCGTTGATACAGCAGCAAGGAAGGAGGAAGCGTAATGAAAAAGAAAGAACCGCTTATTAAAAATCCGTCCTTCCAGTCGATACTGACATCACTACTCTGTATCATTCTGGGACTGCTGATCGGATACATCGTGCTTCTGCTGATCAACCCGGCAGGAGCGGGAGAAGCGATCAAGACGATCCTGCTCAACTTCCTGAGCCGTTCATCACATCCGGCCAGGATGAAAGCTCTCGGCAACACACTTGCCAAGACAGCACCGCTGCTGATGTGCGCCCTTTCGATCTGCTTCTGCTACAAGGTAGGACTGTTCAATATCGGAGCCCCGGGCCAGTATGAGGCCGGTGCCTGCATCGGACTCTACGCTGCGATCGCGTGGCACTGCAACTGGGCTATCTGCCTGCTTCTTGCGGCGATCGCGGGAGCTGTGGTAGGAGCCATCTCCGGCGCGCTCAAGGCGTACAGAAACGTAAACGAGGTAATCTCGGGCATCATGCTGAACTGGATAATGCTGTATCTGACAAACATGGTGCTGTCGGGAAAGAACATAAAAGAAGTAGCCAGCCCGTACACAATGAAAGTGTCAGGAAGCTCGATGATCCCGTCGGCCGGACTCAACGCGTTGTTTGCCAACAACAGAACGGTAACGATAGCGATCCCGCTCGCGATCATATTCGCGATCCTGATCTGGATGATCCTGACAAAGACGAAATTCGGCTACGAACTGCGCGCTACCGGTTTCAATAAAGAAGCCGCAAAGTACGCGGGAATGAAAGAAAAACAGAACATAATCGTGACACTGGCCATCGGCGGGGCGCTTGCCGGAATCGGAGCGGCGTGCCTCTATCTCACCGGATATCAGCAGTGGTCGACCACTCAGACTTCGGTGCCTACGATGGGATTCAATGCTATCGCGGCTACATTCCTGGGCGGCCTGCATCCGATTGGAACGATTTTCGCGTCGTTCTTCATCCAGTCCATCACGGACGGCGGAGCGCTCATCGACAAGTCGGTATATCCTTCGCAGATATCTGACCTGATCTCATCGATCATCATCTATCTGTGCGGATTCGTACTGTTCTTCAAGTTCGCGATCAATACCTGGATAAGCAAGAAAGACAAGGGAGGTCCGAACGTAAACGACGTACCTGTCACAGATGCTCCTGCTAAGTCGGAAGGAGGTGAGAAGTAATGGTACTGTTATTGCAATACACTATCATATTCGCCTCTGTACTTTGCCTGGTGGCATTAGGCGGATGCTTCTCAGAACACTCGGGTGTTATCAACCTGGGTCTTGAAGGAATCATGGTAATGGGAGCTCTGGGCGGAGCCGTAACGATGTTCCTGCTCCCTGCCGGCACTTCAAAGATAGTCATCGTGCTGGCGACCACGCTCTTCGCGATTCTTGTAGGAATGATTTATTCCTGCCTGCTGGGCGTTGCCTGCATCAACTTCAAGGCTGACCAGACGCTGATCGGTACCGCTATGAACCTGCTGGCTACAGCAGCTGCTACGGTATTCGTAAAGGCGATGAACACATCGATCAACCCTGACAACGTTTCCAGCTCGATCCAGTACATTCAGGAGAAGAAAGCGTTCCTGAAATACTTCGGAGGATTCGAGTTCAACTGGTTCATGGTCATGGCTGTAGTCATGCTGGTACTTTCATGGTTCCTGCTCTACAAGACCAAGTTCGGACTGAGACTCATGGCCTGCGGTGAGAACCCTCAGGCTGCGGACTCCGTAGGTATCAACGTATACAAGATGCGTTGGGCAGGCGTCCTGATCTCCGGATTCCTCGGCGGACTCGGCGGTATCGTGTACATCACGGCCGGCGTATCTGAGTGGAAATTCGAGATGGGCGTTGCGGGCTTCGGTTTCCTGGCTCTGGCCGTAATGATCTTCGGTCAGTGGAAACCGACCAACATCGCTCTTGCGGCTTTGCTCTTCGGACTCTTCCGTGCCCTGTCGAACGTATACACAGGTATCCCGTTCCTCAAGGCA
>JAFRGC010000078.1 GCA_017434025.1 Mogibacterium sp.
ATATCAGCATCGTGTCCGATGTGAATGATTCCTACTTCGCCAGGGAAAGCATCCATAAAGAGTGCGCCGATCTTCTCAGTTTCAACACCCTCGATGAGAGCGTCAACATCGCAGAGCTCGCCTCTTGCGTTGTTGATCAGGACTACTCCGTCCTTCATCTTTCTTACGTTCTCCTTGTTGATTACGCCCTTTGTGTCTTCAAGCAGAGGCATCTGGAGCGTGATGACATCAGATTCTGCAAGAATAGTATCAAGATCTACATAAGTAGCGTACTTCTTGACCTCTTCATTCTGAAATACGTCATAAGCAAGGATCTTGCAGCCAAAGCTTGAAAGGAGCTGGATCACCGTGCGTCCGATCTTGCCTGTTCCCATGACGCCGACTGTAAGTGAGCGGAGCTCTCTTCCCATCTTGCCCTTCAGTGTGAAGTCGTTGTCATCTGTGTTGGCCTGTGCCTTCTTATAGTTACGGATGCACATCAGGATAGCCATTACTGTATACTCAGCAACACCGTTAGCTGCGTAAGAACCGTGGCATACATGCATGCCCTTGGATCTTGCATAGTGTCTGTTCATGTGGTCGAATCCGACACAACGTGCAGCGAGCACCTGGCAGCCATAGTCCGCAAGTTTGTCAATAATAGGGTCTGACAGATCGCTCTGTCCGAGCATCGTTACGCCTTCGCATCCTTCAGCCATATCGACTGTGGAAGCGTCAAGGTTAGCCGGTGTGCTGACCAGTTCGATACCGTATTTTGCGCAAAGCCCTTCAATGATTGGTTTTTCGTCAGGTCTGACTTCATAAGCAGCGATTTTCATTTCTGTAATTCCTCCGTATTGGTTTTCTCACCCCGAAATAAACTCCTGGTCCCGTTATATGAAAACTATTATCGTATTATTCCGGATCAGTCTCTGAGAGCTGGGTCCATCGACTTTACAGCTCCGTCTGTGAGCATCTTAGCGATCTCTTCATCAGTGTATCCGTACTGTCCGAGGATCTCTTCTGTATGTTCAGCAAGATAAGGTCCTCTGTTGTACTCAGGCAGACCGTTTTCCTTGAACATTACCGGCGGCCTTACCAGAGTACGTTTGTTTCCGTTGCTGTACTGCATCTCATAGAAGATATCTGATGCCCACGCCTGCTTGTCCACGAGGAGAGAATCCCAGTTCTGAGCTACTGCGTAAGGGATATCTGCAGCGTCGAGCAGTTTGCACCACTCATCACAGTCCTTAGTCAGGAACAATGCGGAGATCCAGTCGGAGAATTCTTTTCTGTTAGGATAGAGATTCTTCTGTGGATAGAACTTAGGATTATCGATCATCTCCGGATGTCCGGCAGCCTGCATGAATACAGGATAGTGTCTGTCATACTGAGGCATAGCGATCTGCAGCCACTGCTCGTCTCTGGTCTTGTAGACCATGGTGAGAGGGTTGCCGTTTTCCCATCTTTCCATCGGGAACTTGCAGCTGTCAGCGCCATACTGGCTGGACTGGAGCATGAGGGAAACATCCCAGACAGCGCTGTGGAAGAGCGATACTACTACCTGATCTCCTTCGCCTGTCATCTTAGCTTTAAACAGAGCAGCAAGGACTCCTGCCGCGAGGTTCATCGCAACCTGATGATCTCCGAATCCCTGAACTGTCAGCATCGGTGTGCTCGTCTTGTCTCTCAGAGGTCCGAGGATACCGCCTCTTGCGTAGAATGCTGTGAAATCAAATCCCGGAAGATCCTTGTCCGGTCCCTTCTCGCCGTATCCGGAGATGAATCCGTATACGAGTGAAGGATACTTCGCGTGAAGTGTGTCATAATCAAGCTTGTTCTTGATAAGCGATGGCTGACGGTTGTTGGTGATGAACACGTCTGCATCCGCGATCAGTTTCTCAAGCACTTCACGTCCTTCAGGTGACTTGATATTCAGAGCGATACATCTCTTGCCGGCGTTCTCCAGATCGTAGGAAGTGTTTTCCTTCTGATCGAGAGGACGGCCTTCATTGGCTGCTGTGTATCTCAGCGGGTCTCCAACAGGAGCCTCTACCTTGATGACGTCAGCGCCGAGGTCTGCGAGGAATCTTGCGGTGCAAGGAGCAGCGATAAATGTCGCGAGCTCAACTACCTTGATTCCCTCGAGAGGTCTTCTTACTTCACTCATTTCTTCCTCCTTATTACATCGTCAGCATGTCGCGGAAGGTCTCGAGGTTGGTGCGGACCTGTTCGAAGTGCACCATCTGTCTGTCGACTTCCACAAGTGCGAGCGGCAGATCTGCTGCTTCACACGCTTTTTTGATCATTACGTAATCGAATTCTTCAGGATCGCAGAATTTGGTCATGACTACGACCACGCCCTTTGCGCCTCTAGCTTTGGCTGTATCGACGATCCACTGTACTCTTGGCTTCTTGACATTGTAGAGAACGGAGCAGTTGTCCATGTTCGCGAACTTGACTGCAAGTGCCTGGAGCGGATCATCCATCTCAGGAACATCCGTCCTGTACTGGCGGGACTGAGCTGCAACGTCGTCTGCTACGATGTGCATTCCCATGTCGTCAAAGATCTCGTTCAGCTGAGGAGCATCTGTGAGGATGCCGCTTACTACGATTCCGAGCTTTGCGTCAGCACCGGCTTCTCCGAGCTCTGCAAGGAACTCTTCGCAGAGAGCAGTGTGCTCTTCCTTAGTCATGAAGAATGCGCTTCTGAAGATATCGCTTCTCTCAGCAGCAGTGATCTCCGGATGAACTGCGAGTGCTTCGTCAACTCTTCTCATCACAGCATTATGAGCGTTATATACCTTGTTGGATTCTTTCAGAGCTTCCGGATCAAACTTTCCGCCCAGCTCCTCAAGGTCTCTGATCACTCTTTCATATCCAGCCTTGGTGAAAGCGATACCGTAGTCAGGCTTTCTGTTCTGCGGATATGTCATCGGGATAAACTTGATGTCGTCTACTGCGTATTTCCAGTTCTCTCCGAGGGTCTTCAGAGTATCGCAGAGTGAAGGAATGACGATTGCGCTTGCACCCTTGTATGCTCCTCTGATACCGAGCTCGAGTATGGACTGTACGATGGAGCAGAGGAATGCAGGGAAATATTCTTTTGCCCTGTTGAGTTCCATGTCAGCGCCCCATGCGCCCATCGGTACGAAACCCATGGAATGGATGATTTCTTCCGGTGTGTATACAGGAGCAGTGAGGACGATCTTCTTTCCCTCTGCCATGTATTTTTCCATCTGCGCGCGAGGAGATGCTGCTGCCTCGTGGAATTTTCTGATTGTATCCTGGATCATCGCTACGCCTCCTTCGCTTCCTTGTTTGCTTCCATGATCTCGCAGAGACCCTGGACTCTGGTGTCATACTGTGCTTCCGAGAAGTTTCTCGGGTCAGCCTGGTCACCGTCGAATGATGTCACAGGGATGTTGCATTCCTTGCCGATCTGACGGCTCATCTCTGCCATGAATCCGCTCCAGAGTTTGCATGATCTGTTGGTATGAACGAGGAGTCCCTCAACGTTGTTGTCCTTGCAGAGTTTGACTCTCTTGTCTCTGGACTTCTCAAGGTTGATCGCATTCGGTACGCTGCAGTAAGCTCTGATCATCTCATCAAATGAGTTGTAGTCGAATCCGAAAGCGTCAGCATAGATCGTTGTTACCATGTTGATGCCGCGGTCCTTGAGACCTCTTGATGTTGCTCTGAGATATGGCCAGCAGGCGATACCTTCGAACATGATCCTGTGCTTCTCCTCTACACGGAAAGTGCTCTCGCCCTTTTCATGATTCTCTTTGTATTCTTTAAGGAGGGTCTCCATTGCCTCTCCGGCTTCCTCTTTGCCACGTGCTGTAACCATAACAGCCATGTGGTTGAGAAGGTCAAATCCGTTGAATGGCGACGGAGTGTACTTTGCCTGAGCTGTTGCTTCGAGCCATGCGCGGCTTGCGCGGCAGCTGAATCCGGTTACCTGTTCAAACTTGTCGTCATCCCACTTGAGACCGAAGAGATCTTCGAGCTGATGAACGGCATCCCAGAACTGTCCGCTTACATAAGCCACTTCCGCGTCCGAGACCTCATAATCAGGGTTGAACGGGATGTCCAGCAGGATCATCGGTATGCCGAGTTCGCGGGAGAGATTCTCATACCACTTGATCATGCAGTTGCAGATGTTGTTGCAGCAGAGCAGTACATCCGGCATAGCTACATCCTGCTCCGGGCACTCTTTAAGTTTTGCGTACGCCAGGCTGATCCTTGCATATGCGCAGATATCGTTTGAGTAACCGTCCGCTTCCGCTACTTCACACATGCGCTCGCCTGCGCCTCTTGCTGCGATTCCTGCAGCCTGATTCTCAGGGTAAGCAGTTGCCAGGCCAAGTGTTTCAGGGATCTCAACAGGGAAATTGCTGGACACCCAGGCTACAGGTCTGCCCTGTTTCTTAGCCTCGATAGCTGTTGCAAAAGCGTCCGACGCGATCTTACCGAGCTTGTACTTTGCCGAATTAGGATCGAGCGGCTTGCGAGGCTTCTTGACTTCCTCAGGCTTTTTGACTTCTTCTGCCATTTTTTCCTCCTTCAATGTCTAAGTAATGATTTATTTGCTGAGCTGCCTGTATGCATACAGGGCTGCTCCGATAGCACCAAAATACTGCGCCATAGGGTCGAAATCGATGTCTGTTTCAAGGCTCTTTGCAAGAGCTCTTCTGACGGCTCCGTTTTTCGCGACTCCGCCTGACATGCAGACTTTAGGTACGACTCCTGCTCTTCTCGCAAGGGCACTGACTCTCGACGCTACGCTCTCGCAGATGCCTGCTACAAGATCAGGTCTTGCGACACCATTTGCAAGCTGACTGATGACTTCAGACTCTGCGAACACAGTGCAAGTACTGGAGATAGATGCCGGCTTTACTGACTTTGACGCGCATTCATCAAGCTCATCGATGTCCATCCTCAGGATATTTGCCATGACATCAAGGAACCTTCCGGTACCTGCTGCGCACTTATCGTTCATGACGAAGTTGGACATTCTGCCGCTTTCGCTGAGAGATATTATCTTGGCGTCCTGTCCGCCGATATCTATCAGTGTTCTGAGCTCGGGGAAGACCCATCTTCCGCCGAGAGCGTGACATGTCAGCTCGCTTACTTCGCCGTCCGCACCTTCATATTTATTGCGTCCGTATCCGGTAACGATAGTGCGGTCGACATCATCAGCAGTGAGTCCTGACATTTCCCACAGTTCGGCAAGTGCTTCTGCCGGACCTTCGGTTCCGAGACCGCCGACTCTGAGGCTGGCGGCAATGATCTCCTGTCCGTCTTTCATGAGCACGCACTTTGAAGTTGTTGATCCGATATCGATCCCGAGAGTAATCATTTCCGCAGCCCTCCTTGTTAATTTTTTATCACTGTAATTTTTACATATTTTTATTGCTGCTTCAATCGTGTATGCCACTTCTGCAAAGAAACTTCTTGTTTAATCATTTTTATCTATTCCAAATCGTGCTGACTGTGCTTTACTTTGTTTTTCAATCATTGTAAACTCATTCTGGAGGTGGTTTTATGGACCTTAGCAAGCTCGATCTCTTCTTTGCGGCAGCCAACAGCAGCAGCTTTACGCAGGCAGCCGAGAAGTGCAATGTAGCTCAGACAACCGTCAGCAAGTACATAGCGCAGCTCGAGGATGAGCTCGGAATGAAACTCTTTTACCGCACAACGAGAGAGTGCTCTCTGACCGAAGCCGGGCACACATTCTACAATGGTGCCAAAGAACTGGTTAAGGATTACGATGGCCTGAGAAAGCAGCTTCAGCAGGTAAACGAAAACGAACTCAGAATCGGTATCTACGGAGAATTCTTTGACCTGTCCATACTCAGTAATTTCAGGAAAACCTATCCTGAAGTAGAACTCAAAGTATCTTTTGACAGCCGCACAAATCTGTACGACCAGCTCAAGCGGCGTAAGATCCACGCCGTGCTGATACCAAACATCCTTGTCGCAGAAGCCCTCCGGGATCATTCCCTCAGAATGGTCAACGTGATTTCAGGCGATGCCTATATTTACTGCTCTGAATCAGCCGCAAAAAAATACGGCAGCATTCAGGGAGTTATACGCAATCTGCCATTTGTTACAAAATCTCAGGAGCGTTCCTACCACGAATACTGCCGCAGAATACTGGAACGCACCTTCGATGAATCATTTGAAAATGTCACAGTAGTAGAGTCTCAGGCTAAGCAGTTGCTTCTTACAAAACTGTCACAGGGTTTTTCAATAATGCTCGATAAAGAAGCGAACGACACTGAGGGGCTGTACGCATACTCGCTCCAGGGAATTTTCAACGAGACGCTGCAGCTTTACTACTCCATAAAGCATGTGCCTGCGAGCCTGTGGACGTTCATAAATTACATCAATAGTTCGGAATCATAAAAAAACGGCAGCCGCTATTACGCGACTGCCATATTCATTTCAATCAGAACTCCACAATGTATGCCTTCATCGGCTTCATTCCTGCAGCATTAGCTTCGTCTGTATCTATATGCATAAGTGCAAGGTCATCCTCGTTCTGTACTCTGATCTCTGTATCGCCAAAGATGAGCGATCTGTCAGGAGTATCTATTCTTACAGCTACAATATCTCCGTTCTTGAGCCCCCATTCTTCTGTCTGTTTTTTTCCGATGTGTACGTGTCTCTTTGCAACGATAACGCCTTCTTTAAGCTCAATTTCTCCGGCAGGGCCGACCAGCTTGATACCAGGAGTTCCTGCAAGGTCCCCCGAGAGTCTGATCGGAGCGTCTACTCCCAGCGCTCTTGCGTCTGTCTTTGACAGCTCTACCTGCGACTGCTTTCTACATGGTCCGAGGATCCTGACTTTAGGAAATGTGCTTCTTGGTCCCACGATAGCGATCTGCTCAACACTTGCGAAGCCTCCGCCACCTGCCAGTTCCTTGTGTACCTCCAGTTCATATCCCTTTCCAAACAGCACATCCTGATCCTCTCTGGTCAGATGGATGTGCCTTGCAGAAACGTCAACAAATACTTCTTTCTTTTCCATGGTGCTTATTCTCCTCGTATTATTTAAAATATATTACTTCTGTAGTCCCTCAAAAAGAGAGTATACCACTGTCATCATGTTTTTTCTCCTAGAGACTGGGAGGCTTATTCTGCCATTTCCATCCCTGTTCTGACAAAACGGAACATCCGCAGAGCTCCTTCATAGTAGAGTTCCTCTGCCCGTTCCAGCGCCATTGGTGGCGGAGCCGCCGATGGCAATCGAGTTTCTGCAGCAATTACCGCTTCAACTGTTCCCTCGCCGCCATCAGCGACTGGAACACCTAAGCATTCACAATCGCCAAATACTTCTCTGGCAGCCCTGCTGAGCAGTTCTACGGTTTTTTCGCTTGTCAGACTCCCCTTTAAATGAGTCGGATGCAAATAAGAGTTTCATATAGCATTCTCCTTACACCATAACAGATACTGCACTGATTATAACACATCACTTTCGCGATAATGACGCTCCATGAATCCATAATCTTGCTCTTTCTTTACTGTAATGCTCATTTCCTCTCTGTCCTCGTCAAAGAACAATCTTAATTCACACCCGTTTTCGCTTACTGCTTTATACCCAGTATGGGGGGACAGGGGACGGTTCTCTGTCTCCTGAAAGCACATAAAAACTGGAGTCCCGGCATTACGTTACGGGACTCCCGTTGTTTGTGTGGTATTAAGTGCAGAGACAGAGAACCGTCCCCTGTCCCCCTATTCCTGCATACTGCAGCTTACATAGCTCCGAGGAACATCAGCGCGTACTTGAGTACGATACCGGATACCATACCGATGAACGGATCGGAGAAGCTAGTTACGATGATTACGCATCCTCCGACAACAGGGTTCTCAGAAAGCGCTGCTGCAGCGTCCTGTGGGAAGACCGCGAAGGCTCCGAGTACGAACAGGAAGCCCGAAATGGTCTCCGCCGGGATGTATTTTGCGATTTTCGTGATCGTCCTTGTCAGGAAGATCGCGGCTACGATAGCTGCCAGGAGAACTCCTGCAAGGATCGGATGTGGTGCAGCTGCGGTGCCGCTGATGATCGCCTCTACCGGGCCGCCTCCGAAGAACGCGCTTGCTGAGTCAGCAATACCGGAGTATACGGTGATCGCGTCAACATTAGCAGTATCTCCCGCTATCCCTGCGGTGATCGTCGCATAGGCAATATTGCCGCCGATCTGCAGTGTGCAGACAGCCAGTACGCTCCGTATGATATGCGCATTGCAGGTCAGTTTGAGCGGTATGAGCTTCTCCTTGCTCATATCGATCTCGATCATATTGCCGGCATCACCTGTAGTCTTTGCTTTGATCAGGTGAGCGATCGTGCTCAGAATTACAGAGACCGCGATAGTCCAGATCAGGTCGTTAGTGGCAAAATAGACGATCAGTGCAGATGCCATGGAAACAGCAGAGACAAATTTGTTCTGCTTGATCATGTCGAAGCCCGCCTTAGCCAGCATGAGGCCGACGCCGGCCAGCATGGCGTTGAGGATGCATGGTCCGATGAAGTCCATGGTTTTGGTCAGCACTCCGCAGAAGCCGAGGATCGCCATCACGATTCCACTGTAGAAAATAATGTTCAGTCTTTCGTTACGGTCATGACTGATGGTTCCGGCAAGTACTATGCTCTCGGCCTGCAGCGAGATCGGCGCGATCTGGTGTGTCAGCGCCATTCCGAATCCGCCTACGATGAAGCCCAGTGCCGTTGGAAATGCAGCAAAGCCGTAGGAAAGTGAAAATACTGCCATCGGGATTGCGTTGAACACAACAGCGATGGCTGCAAAAATATCCTTCAGATATAAAGCCATATAATTCCCCCTTTCTCAGCGATAGGAAAAAACTATGCTTTCCTGTATGTACACATTGTAGCACAAACATGCCCGTTGTGAACGTATGGAATTAATTGGACACAAAAAAGTGGGCCAACCGTGATTGTGTGCCGACCCACAGTTTGGTATTGCCAACGAGCTATACCGCTATAAGCCTCCGCGGTACAGCAATTCGGATGGGACCAGATACAGATATGGCGCGGTTATCACAGCCAGCCTGATCGCAGATCTTCTCGCCTGCTCCTGCGTGAGCCCGGCTCCAGACAGTATCTTGCGGTCTGCAAAGTATATACACACAGCAGCCAAAACGACTCCGGCAATTGTAATGATGAACGCCAGCACATTCGCGAAAGGATTCATCATGATCCCGCCGGCAGCATCCCCAATAACCGAATTGTCATCCGCGCCTGTCATCAGCATTGCTGCTGCCAGCAGGATGAGAGCGCCGATAAAATCGCTCACGAAACCCGCCAGGCAGATCTTCCAGGTATGTTTCCTGCAGAACAAGCCTCGCTCCTCCATGTCACCAAGACTCCACTTCAGCACTACCCGGTCGATCAGATAATTCGCCGGGATCAGCAGCAGCCAGAGCCACGATGGGATAAATATCAGCAGCCACAGCGGCAGCAGCAGGTTATATAGTCTTGTATTATTATCTGATCGCTTCGTCATTATGTTTCCTATCCTTCCATCACTTCAGCAGTCCCAGTACTGCGTCGCCGTGATGTGTCTCATCGTTCATTACGGTCTCAACCTCCGGGAAATCCGGAACCACACTCTTGTATTTCTCCGCCGCATCATATTCACCCTTGGCGATGATCGGATACAGTTTCTCTCTGCCGATCGTTTTGTACAGGCGAGGTATCAATATCGCTTTGGCCGGATTCGCTTTGATCATCTTACCGGTATAAGCGCGGAATACATCCGCATGCCGGGCTTCATCATCAGCCAGCCTGAGGAATGCTTTGCGGTCAGCCTCGTCTTTCACTACTGCTGCCAGTTTCTTATACATGAGTACAGCATCTTCCTCACCCTGCTGAGACTTAGTCAGAGTCTCCATCTGTGCCGGGGTAATAACGCGGCCGGCATTCTCATCTGCTATTCCCGTCTCCTCCAGTATGAGATTTGCCAGACGGCTCTTAGGGACTACATAGCTGATATGATCATCGCCTTCCAGTATCCTCAGCTTCGCCCCCGGTATGGACTCCGCGATCAGCCTGGTCTCCTTCTCAAGGATCAGATCCTTGCTGCCGGCGATCACGACAGTCGGTGTCTTGATGGTGCTGAGTTCTTCCGGTGTGATATCCGGCTCTGTCAGCATCAGCCGCATTTTCGGATCCTTAGTTACTGTATAGACCGCTTTCAGCGCCATTCTCAGCAGCAGGGCTGCTCCCTGCGGTGTCATATTAGCGCTTCCCGCCAGCAGCAAGCCGATCCTGTCCGTCTTCATGGCGGTAAGCAGTCCGATGATAGCGCCGTCGCTGTGACCAAAGTACACTACATCCTCCAGGTCGAGCTGCTCCATGAACGCCACCATGTCATCAGCCATATCCCGGTAATGCAGCTCATCGACTTTGGAGCTCAGCCCGTGGTCGCGGGAGTCCACGGCATACACGGTGAAGTATTTGCGGAGCAGCCAGATCGAGTTCTTGAACTCATTGTGGTCTACGCCGTTCCCGTGCACCAGGACCAGCGGTCTGCCCTCGCCATACTTTTCATAGTACATTTCGATTCCGTTTACGAAGATCTTCATAGTATCCCCCCTTCGTATCTTCATAGTTCCGGTGATGCTGTTCACGCGCTATTCTGCTGACACGTTCAGTACTGCCAAAGCTCTTGCGCAGGCATCATATGCAATCATATTGACCTGATCAATCGCCTGATCTTCATCGGATTTCTCCTGGATCGTTTCTGCTTTCTCCGGATCAGCTGTGAGCTTCATCTTGACCATGGTCTTCCTGATCTCTTCTGCGGCAGATTCATCATCCAGGCGGTTGTCGCCGATGATCAGCACGAGGCTGTTCAGATTATTGACTGCAGCTTCAAGCTCCATCTTGTACAATATCGATCCCTCAAATTCCGGCAGAGCCTCCAGCTCGGCGATTCCCTGCCTGATCTCTTTGACAGCCCTGGCATCTTTCAGGATCCCCGGCACTTTCTCTTTTGCTTCGGTCGTGAAAGAGGATGTCTGCACCTTGGCACTTTCCATGAGCTCTCTGACTTTGCCCCCTTCTTCCGTAAGCTCTTTCGCTCTGCTGACTACATTTCCTGCAGCATTCTTCGCCAGATCGCCGGCGTTCTCCGCCAGATCCTTGGCTCTTTCCAAGTATTCATCGAATTTTCCCATTCTTTTCCTCCTATCTCAGGAACCACGCCTCTCCATTAGGCATGATCCTTATATCTCCCGGTAAAACTTCTGTTATCTCTCCTGTGAGATCGCGCACCACGGTTTCTTCCCAGTATCTGTAATCCTCGCCATCGCCTTCCTCATGCCACCGGTTGAAGTACAGTTTGTCTCCGTCTCTCAGGAAGAAACTGTCATGGTCTCCCATTTCGAACTGTACCGTCTCCGGCCAGATGATCTCGAACTCATTTGATCCGACACACTGTCTCGTCAGTGTCAGCGGCGATGTATCCAGTCGCAGATTGTAACAGTCCTTGACGCTGCTGAGCGGCAGTTCTGCTTCACACAGGACCTCCCCACTGTCACAGCAGAACTTCAGGATCTGAATGATCCCTGCCGGAAAATCTACGCTGGGTATGAATATATCCCCTTCATAGTAGACAGGCTCCGCCGGATAGATGCCTTGCTGCCGCGGTACCGGCCGGAACACTTCTCCGTCCGGGTAATGGATCAGGCAGAGATTCCTTCCCTCCACCGTATGCCCTGACTTGAACACTTCTTCGGCCTCGTACAGGTCACCGTGCTCATAGCTGATCCCATAATACCATTCATCCGTGCCATGCGGAACGAGATCGATATATGTTATTCCCGAAGTCTCAATTGTTTTCATATCTATTCGTCTGCCGGTGCAACCTTCTGCGGCTCCGGGGTTCTGGCCACCAGCCAGAAAGCGTAAATAGCTTCAACAGCCAGCAGAGCGATGAAGATGATCAGCACCGTGGTTGATGAATTTGTGTTTGCCAAGAACACCCGATTGGTGATATCGATCACAGCGTGCGCGATGATGACGGACAGAAGGTCTTCAGTTTTGATATAGATCGCGCCGAACACAAGCCCGACCACGATCGAGTAACCAGTCTGTACCAGTGCCTGCAGAACCTGTCCATTCACAGCATTCGTAAGGTGAACAATGCCGAACAGAACTGCCGGGATGATCAGGACAGCGAATTTGCCCATGCCATGCGCCTTGAGGTTGTGGATGAACACGCCCCTGAACAAAACCTCTTCGAAGATCGCCGGTGCCAGACCGAGAATGAGGATCTCCACGGTGAGCGGTGCATAATCGCCTTTCGTAAGATAATGATTTGCAACATTCCACAGCGCGAAAAGCAATGCCGGAAGCATCACGATCAGTCCCGAGAATAGCTTCCTCCAGCGGAAGCACCGGTGCAGGACGATCATCAGCAAAAGGCCGGTCGCGATCCTTCCGAGAGCCCCGCTCATTTCATTTGATTGGCCCGCCATCTGTCCGACAACCACGAACGCGAACGTGACAACGAAAGCTATAACAATAAGAATGAACTCATAGATTATCGGATGATTGACTGATAATTTCTTCATAGCTATTTCCCTTCCGATTATTCATTCCATATTATGATAACATATCTGCAGAGACCCATAAACCCAAATAAAATGGCACCGTCCTCGCGGACAGTGCCATTTGTTTTGTTGATACTGCTTGTACTGACTTGTACCGCTTGCCGCAGACTATGCTGCAGGCTGAGCGTACTGGAAGAAGTAGTAGCCCATCGGTGTGTAGCCAATGTTCTTAATAGTCTTGTTGCAGTACATGCTGGTGTAGTAGTAAACAGGTGCGATTGGGAATCCGCCTTCGCCGAACAGAGTCTCTTCTGCTGTGTAGAGAGCCTTGTCACGCTCAGCGCCAGCTGCCATGCTCTTTGCAGTCTTGATAGCTGCGTCGAAGTCAGGGTCGCTGTATACACTGTAGTTGTAAGGGTTGCCGGTTACCATCAGCTCGAGATAAGTAACAGGGTCATTGAAGTCAGCGATCCAGCCGAGACGTGCAACACCGAACTTATGCTCTGTGAGTCCGTCGGTGTATGTCTGCCACTCCTGGTTCTCCAGTGTGATGTTGAGGCCAAGGACATTGCTCCAGTCCTGTCCGCAAGCTTCAGCGATAGCCTTGTGAGCATCACTTGTGTTGAAGTTGTAAACGAGGGTCGTGTTAGGGTCCCATGTACCTTCATCAACAGCTTCCTGATAGAGCTTCTTAGCGAGCTCGCATTTGCCTTCGTAAGTCTCGAGGTCAGCATCAGGATATTTGCTTGCAAGCCATGCATAAACAGCACCGAGGTCAGATGAACCGTAAGCGAAGTCAGCGCCTGTGGAATCAAGGATGCCGGATGCAACTAAGCCGGTAGCCGGGACCTGTCCTCCCTGTGTTACGTTGTCAACGATGTTCTGTCTGTCAATGCTGAGAGTCATAGCTGCTCTTACTCTCCAGTCAGTGATCTTCTCGCAGTTGAGGTAGAGATAGTATGTTCCTACATACGGATCGATGAAGCAGTCACCGGAATCCTGCAGGGATGAGATCATGTCAGTCGGGAATGACTCAACGAATGCCCACTCACCTGACTGATAAGCGGAGAGGATAGCTGTCTCGTCTGCAGACAGATACCAGTCGATCTCGCTTGGTCCGAGGTTAGCTGCGTCATAGTACTGATCGTTAGGAACCATCTTGATGACAGAGTCGTGTACCCACTCTGACAGCTTGTATGCTCCATTGCCGACCATCTTCTCAGGTGTTGACCACCAGTCATCACCGCTTTCAACAACATCCTGTCTCAGTGGCATAAGGGAAGCGAAAGCGCACATCTCAAGGAAGTACGGAGTATCCTTGCAAAGTGTGATCTCGAGTGTCGAATCATCAACAGCCTTGATGCCGAGTTCGCTAGGAGCCTTCTCGCCATTCTGGATCTCAGTAGCGTTGAGAACAACGTCGTTCAGGAAGTATCCATACTCAGATGCTGTAGCCGGATCGACCAGTCTCTGCCATGAATATACCCAGTCCTGAGCCTTTACAGGTTCACCGTCAGACCACTTAGCATCTGATCTGATCTTGAATGTATAGACAAAGCCATCTTCAGATTTCTCGTAGCTCTCGGCCTGGCCCAGGTCGACCTTGGTCATCATAACGTTGCCGCTCTCATCAGCAGTATCTCCGGTCTGGACATACTTCATGAGGTTCTCAAACATATGGTTGACATATGTGGAACCATCAACGGAGCTGATAAGGCTTGGGTCGAGGGTCTCAGGCTCAGAAGCGATACATGCTGTTGCAACGAAATCTGCATCAGCATCACCGCTCTCACCGCTGCCACTTCCTCCTCCGCATGCTGTAAATGCGAACACTACAGTCAGGCAGAGAATCAGAGCAATAAATTTCTTCATAGATTTCTCCTCCTTTAATAATATTCCTAAGAATACATTGTACTATATTTAAGTAACTAGTGTTACATAAATAACTTGCTGAGCGGACCTTCACAGGTCCGTCTTTCGTGCCTGAACTACTTCTCGAGCAGGTGGCACGCTGCGAAATGGCCGCTGCCGTAATCTCTGAAGACAGGTGTCTCCTCTTTGCAGCGCTCTGTCGCGTACGGGCATCTGGTATGGAACTTGCATCCCGAAGGCGGATTGATCGGACTTGGAATATCCCCCTCCAGTATGAGTCTCTCTCTCGCACGTGTTACCTTCGGATCAGGGATAGGAACCGCACTCATCAATGTCTTAGTATACGGATGGATAGGGTTCCTGTAAAGCTCATAGGATTCTGCCAGTTCTACCATATTGCCGAGGTACATGACGCCGATACGGTTCGAGATGTGACGTACTACCGAGATATCATGCGCGATGAACAGGTAGGTCAGCCCCAGTTCAGACTGCAGGTCCTCAAGCATATTAACAACCTGTGACTGGATCGACACGTCAAGCGCAGATATCGGCTCGTCGCAGACGATGAACTCCGGCTCTACCGCCAGCGCTCTCGCGATTCCGATCCTCTGCTGCTGTCCTCCGGAGAACTCGTGAGGGAAACGGTTGGAATGCTCAGTGTTGAGTCCTACCTGGTCAAGCAGCTGATTGATCCTTGCCGTCCTCTCGCCCTTTCCTGTGTAAAGCTTATGGATGTCGAGGGCCTCACCTACGATCTCTCCTACTGTCATACGAGGGTCGAGTGATGCCGACGGATCCTGGAAGATGATCTGCATCTTACGTCTGTAAGGAAGCATTTTCTCGGCGATCTTCTTCTCAGAATCGTATATGGTTTTCCCGTCATAGACTATGGAACCGGAAGTCGGCTCATAGAGTCTGATGATCGTACGTCCGAGTGTCGTCTTGCCGCATCCGGATTCTCCGACGAGGCCGAGTGTCTCTCCCTTGTAGATGTCCAGTGTGACACCGTCAACGGCTTTGACCACCTGTTTCTTGCCCAGTCCGGTCTTCTTGACGCTGAAATATTTCTTAAGGTCTTTGATTTCCAGGAGTTTGGTCTGTTCAGCCATTATTTCTGCACCTCCTGTTGTGATTTCTTGCCCATGAAATGCAGCCAGCACGCGGAGATGTGCCCGTCTCCAAGGTCAGCATACGGCGGTTCCTTGGTGAGGCAGATCTTCATGCAGTGCGAGCATCTCGGTCCAAAGTGACATCCCTGCGGAGGATTCAGCAGGTCGACCGGAGTACCCTCGATCGGGATCAGTCTCTCATGTTCATCCTCATCGAGTCTCGGCATGGATTCGAGGAGTCCCATCGTGTATGGATGAGCCGGTCTGTAGAAGATGTCTTCATCAGTGCCCTGCTCAACGATCTTGCCTGCGTACATGACCGATACTCTGTCGCACATCTCAGCTACTACGCCGAGGTTATGTGTGATGAATATGATTGCCGTTCCGACTTTCTTCTGGATGCTCTTCATCAGATCGAGGATCTGTGCCTGGATCGTAACGTCGAGCGCTGTTGTCGGTTCGTCGGCGATCAGCAGTTTAGGGTCGCAGATGAGTGCCATCGCGATCATCGCACGCTGACGCATTCCGCCGGAGAACTCGTGCGGATACTGATCCACACGCTTTTCCGCATTATTGATGCCTACGAGCTCGAGCATTTCGATCGCGCGGGCTCTGGCTTTCTCTTTCGGATAGTTCTTATCGTGACAGGTAAGAGCCTCCATCAGCTGGTTGCCGATAGTATATACCGGATTGAGACAGGTCATAGGATTCTGGAAGATCATGCTGGCTTTGTTGCCTCTGAAATTCCTCATCTGCTCTTCGTCATAGGCAAGGATGTCCTCGCCGTCGAAGGTGATCGATCCGCCCACGACTTTGCCCGGGCTCTGGAGAAGCCCCATGATCGAATAAGCCTCTACGGATTTACCTGATCCGGACTCGCCTACGATACCCATTACCTCGTGTTCCTTGAGGGTGTAGCTGATACCATCAACAGCTTTGACTTCGCCCGCAGGAGTGAAGAAGGATACCTTGAGGTCTTTAACTTCTAATAATGTTTTTCTTTCTTCTGACATCGCTCTGCCTCCCTACTTCTTAAGACGCGGGTCGAGAGCGTCTCTCAGTCCGTCGCCGACCAGGTTCAGGGTAAGAACAATAATAGTAAGCACTGCACCAGGGAACAGCAGCCTGTACGGGAAGATCGTGATCGTTCCCAACGCATCGGAGCAAAGTGATCCAAGGGACGCCATCGGTGCCGAAACGCCGAGTCCGAGGAAGGACAGGAACGATTCGAGGAAGATGGCTGACGGGATCTGCAGGCAGGTCGTGATAACGAGCTGGCCTACGCAGTTTGGCAGCAGGTGTCTTCTGATGATCCTTCCGTTGGAAGCTCCGAGAGCTGTAGCTGCAGTAACGTATTCCTGTTTCTTCAGCATGAGTACCTGTCCGCGGACGATACGCGACATGGTCACCCAGTAAAGAACAGCGAATGTGATGAAGATACTGACGATACCTGCTCCCAGTGTGGACAGTGCATTCGCGAACCACGAGTGGGAGGAGTCGAACCATCTCTGCAGAGGTTCCTTCAGTACTACCTGGAGCAGGAGTACGAGCAGGATCTCTGGTACAGAGTAGATGAGTTCGACGATTCTCATCATGATAAAGTCAACGACACCTCCGCAAAGTCCGGAGATAGCTCCGTAGATGGAACCAATGACCAGTACGATGAGCGCAGCTACGATACCGATGATGATCGATACTCTGGCGCCGTACATCGTTCTGGCGAGTATGTCACGACCCTGCGAGTCGGTACCGACCATGTGAGGGAACACTTTGGTCGTGACCTTGATCTCTTTGGCATTATCGGCAACTTCGCCGGTAGATGCAAGCGGAGTCGATCTCTTGATCTCGCCGTTCTGGATGTGCGCTTCTTTCACGGTAGACAGCTCACCGTCCTTGAGGATGATGACGGATTCAGCAAGCTTCTTCTCAAGCGTGAAGCAGTAGGTATTGCCTTTGAATTTGAAGTAGTACGTGCCCGCGTCGAGTGCTGTAGCGGAACCCGGCTGAAGCGCGGTTGCGTACATGCAGTCGACCTGATCTTCGAGGCTCCTGATCAGTTCTTCCTGTCTGGAATACTCGAACGGTCCGAGCTTCTGTGCGCTTCTGTACTGATTCGAATAATCGTAAGGGATCATGGTCGGTCCCGCGAACGCGAAGAGCAGTACGATGATGAAGATGCCGAGAGCGACCATGGAAACGGTATTTCTCTTGAATCTTCTTGCAGCGTCTCTCCAGTAGGAAACGCTCTTTCTTATTTCTACCAAGCTCTCCTTCTCTGATTCCGTTGCCGGAGCAAAGTCGGAGTCGCTCAGATTATAGTCAGCCCAGACCTTATCAGGATCGACCTGGAACGGGCTGAATTTCTTATATGCCTGTTTCACGGTTCCCTCCTTATTCGTCTGTCGAGCTGAGTGTGATCCTAGGATCTATTATCTTATATACGATATCCACGACCAGATTCATTCCGATGACCAGTATGGAAACTACGAACGTCGTAGCCATGATCACGGTGTAGTCGCGGTTGATGACGCTTTCTACAAAGTACTTGCCGAGTCCCGGGATGGAGAATGTTGTTTCTACTACGAACGAACCGGTGATGATGAATGCGATCAGCGGTCCGAGGAATGTGACTACCGGGATCAGGGAGTTCCTGAGCGCATGCTTGAGGACGATCCACTTGTTCTTGACGCCTTTGGACTTAGCGGTGCGGATGTAATCCTGGTTGATCGCATCGAGCATCGATGTCCTGGTCAGTTTGGCAATATAGCAGACATCATAGAATGAGAGCGATATTACCGGCATGATGTATGCCTTCCAGCTTGTGAGGCTGCCGGAAAGTACAGGGAGCAGCTGAGCCTTGACGCCCAGATATATCAGCAGTGTCGCAGCAAGTACGAAGGTCGGGATAGCGACACCGACGGTCGTAAGTACCCTGAGCAATCCATCCACCCAGGTACCTCTCTTGTATGCCGCCAGACACCCCAGCGGAATGCCCAGAACTACCGCAACCAGTACCGCAAGCAGACCAAGCCTCATGGATAACTCGAACTTGCCCTGTCCGAACAGGATCGTCTTAACAGGTGTTCCTTCCTGCATCTTCAGAGAAACACCGAGGTCTCCCTTCGCATAATTCACGAGATAATTCTTGAGCTGAACTATGAGAGGTTTGTCCAGGCCATACTTCTGGTTAGCCAGTTCGATCTGCTGGGGCGTTGACTTCTCAGTCAGGAACGGGCTGCCCGGAATGGTGTTCATCAGGAAGAAAGTGATAGTCATGATCAGAGCCACAGTTGCCACTGCAGCAGCCAGACGCTTAAGAATATAGATAAGCAAATCATCACGTCCTTTCTTGGGAAATAGTACGTATAAAATATATACCCGACTATTTTAACACAAAACCATCACAATGAACAAAAAGTTTGAGAATCAGGCACAAATTTCTGGGCATTCGTTCATTTTCCGCAAAGGCCTGACTTCACGGATCTGCAATTTGCACCCTTGGTATCCAAGGCACGCCTTTCAGCACAGAAACAGCCAGCCTGCTGAAACGATGCTGATCGAAGCAACAGGCTGGCTGGTCTGTACTATATAGAATTGTGTTGTATCATACAAGCTCTTCCAGCAGTCCTTCACATCCCGCGGTCACGTCACGCCAGGTCGCTTCGAAATCGCCTGTGTACCACGGATCCGCGACATTGACTCTGCCTTTGCGGTAAGAGTCCGGAGTGTAATCGAGCAGCAGACTGATTTTGGCAGGTCTGCCGCCGGAACGCTCCATCGCCGTCTGCAGCTCGCGGCTGTCGAGTCTGAGGACCCTCTGCATGTTTGTGATATTGTACTCGTCCATGCAGATGATCATGTCATAGTATTCATAATCTTTCCTCGTGATCTGCTGGGCGCGGTGACCTCCGCAAACGATACCGTTCTCTGCAAGCTTCCTCCTCGCAGGCGGATAGACCGGATTGCCGATCTCCTCCCTGCTTGTTGCCGCAGAATCGATCTCAAACCGGTCCTCTATTCCTCTCTTGCTCACCATATCCTTGAGCACGTATTCAGCCATCGGGCTGCGGCAGATGTTGCCGTGGCAGATGAATAGTATTTTCGTCACTTGTTTTTCTCCCATTCCTTAAGATCTCTGATCACCAGCGCCAGGCACACCGCTCTGACGATCCAGCCCGCGGCTTCTGCCGGAAGTCCGAACGTCATGTTGAAACTCAGCGGTATCAGGCGCAAGACCAGGTCAAATCCGATCAGCGCCGCGACGATCCTGTGCGCTTTGACCGATGCATCAGGCGCGCCGCGGAGGATTTTGTCAGTAGCGACACCGACCGCCAGCGCGATCGCCAGCAATGCAAAATATACAAATATCTCACTCGATGTCAGTCTATAGAGATACGACAGCGCCAGTGCCTCCACTCTCGGGATCGCGCACATGCCCAGATCGAACAGGACCGACAGCACATTCCTGCTGCCCATGATCGCCATGTAGCCTGTTGCGGTGAAAATGTAGAGAAGCGGCAGTATCGATGATATCTGCAGTACTTTCACGTACAGATCCGCGCCTGTCATGGCGCGCCTCACATCTATTCCGAATCTGATCTTTCTCACCTCATCACCTCCTCAAGAGTGTGATCGAGGTACCTCTTCTTCACCACATTCGTCAGAGCATTGCTGTCAGCAACGCTGTAAACGACCTTACCTGTCTCCGGATCGATGAAGAGGACCCGGATCGTAGAATCGGCCCGGACTTCATTGGATGTCATGGCATAGAACTTGCACAGCGAGTTGACTTCCGGTTTGTTCGACGGCAGGAACGCGTTGCCCACACACACCAGTTCCCCGGATCTGCACCTGCCGCGCAGGATCGTGTTCTTCTGCACTACTTCCCTGTCAAAAGTCTTCGTGTCTATCCGCACGAGATCGCACAGAGTCATATCGACCGACGTCATCGAATACTCGTTTATATAGAGCTGATCACCGATCACCGCCGCGCCCCAGTCGTACCCGAAATCTCCTTCGGCCACCAGCTCGCCGTTATTTTCCGGACCTCTGTAGATGCCGCTAGGCTCCAGGGTCGAATACTTGATCCCGAGATCTGTCCCTTCGATCGGTGCGTAATTATACATAACGACCATTCGCCCGGCCATATCGTACAATTTGTCTGTGACGAACAGGCCGAGCGCGGAAAATACCATCAGTACAATCAGCAACGCATTCAGAGAAAATTTCGAATCATTCATAGGATCCCGGAATTCCTCCTGTTATCAGGTTTACATATTCTTCGAGCGTACGATCGCTTTGACGATCTCGCGGTATGCAGCGAAGAGCACTCCGCCGATCGGCCATACGATCCATGTGAATTCCCATTTCATTGTGACAAAACTCCATCCGAGGTAGATCGCCAGTACGATCGCCCAGTAGATACCGTCATATCTGCCGGCTCTCTTATTGATTCTGGTATAATCTCCTTCTTCCAGAAGCTTGTCGAATCCGCCCTGTCTGATGCAGGTCAGCACGATCATTTTGACACCGGCAGCACACATGATCAGCAGCAGATCTACTCCTGCGGCTTCCCACATGCTGTTCAGTACAGCTTCTTCAGCAAAGCCGAGTACCATTACAGGTATCGCTGCGATGACGCAGAGTACGATACCGATGACGATCAGGCGACTGTGTGTATCAGCGTAATTGGAACGTCTCTCTCTGGCCATACCGCTGACTCCATACTCGGTATCGATGTTCAGATTCTCGAGATATTCGAACCTCTTGCCCTTCATTCCGGTCATGATGAACATCGCAACGGCAGCTGCGATCATGAGAAGCAGGATGATGGTTCCTATCATTGTCGCAGTTTGCTCACTGAATGGAATGATACCCGCTTCAGCCATACCGCCGAGCATCAGGAGAATGACCGGCGAGAGGATGCACAGCATGACTCCCGTTGAGATGCGTACTGCGCTTTCTTCATTATGTATAAGGAACTCTCCGGCTTCCTCCATCGAGACCCTTCTTACCGTCTCTTCCTCAAGGCCGTTGTCCACCGGCATGACTTCCGGCGGCAGTGGTTCCTCGATCTCATCCCTCAGCAGATAGTCAGTGCTTACATTGAACACATCTGCCATCTGCAGGATCTTCTTCATATCCGGCACTGCCTGAGCGCCTTCCCATTTCGATACGGACTGCCTCGATACTCCCAGTCTGTCCGCCAGTTCCTCCTGGGACCAGCCGTTCTTCTTGCGGTTTTCTATAATCTTATCTGCTAAAATCATTTTCTTTTCCTCCATGTAGATCGTAGACTCGTTCGCGTGTCTTCCGCATATTTTCACGCTCTGTTTCTGTGTCTTCAATCTACTCTTTCGGGAGGTTGCGCACTACCAATCAGGCTTTTCAATTTGTCAACCGGCGGTTGCAACCGTGTATTTCCAGCGCTTTTCAGCGCTTTTTCCTATTCTCTGTCGAGATATTTCTTCAATTCGACCTTATCCTCATGCTCCAGCGAATCGGCACCGTACATCCCGGAAAGATTCTCCAGATGGTGTCTGAACTCATGCCGCACGACCTCGCGCAGGCGGTCTTTGATGTATTCTCTGCCCGCCCAGCTGTACGATTTGACGAAAGATCCGTAGTAGATCGTGATCCTGTTGCCGTACGTTCCTCTGTGATATTCGCCCATTATGACGAGATCGTCATTGCGGGCATGCGGAGAGATCTTCTCTGCTTCCTCGAGAATGACTCCCTGGTGCAGTCCCTCGAACATCCCGTCAGGAAGTTCCTCACAAACCTCATTCAAAACTTCATAGAACTCATCTATATCGATCATAGTCGCTCCTCTTTCCGTCTTTTTAATAGTTTATCACATCCCGGCACCTATACTACATGCTAATAAACAAAAGGTTCTGCGCTATACTGCGCAGAACCTCTTCTCAGTGCCTTTTGACCAATTAACTATTCCACTATATTGCCAACCCTTTTCTGTAGTTACAGTCTGTTCATCGTTGGCATCCCTGCCTGCCAACGATGAACAGTGATCCCCGGGATGGTCAGGCCCGTGATCATCTATGATTTCTATCAGTTCTTCCCTCCGTGAAGAATTATATATATGCAGGAATGCCTTCTTCCTGGTGTGCAGGAAATTAAGTACTCTGTAAAAGCCCTGCACCCAATCGATATATGTGTCACAATCACCTACAGATCCGTAGAACTCACCTTCGAAAGCATCCGCAAGTGCGTCCATCCAGTTGTGATAATGATTGTAAAGTGTCTGTTTGCTCAACCCGGACTCCATGCAGATCAGTTTAACGGTTATCTCATCTGCCGAATGCTCATCGAGCAGATCCAGGATCGTCTCTTTGATAATTTCTTTGGTATTCATCAGTTAGCCTATATCTCTATGCTGTTTCTGAATTGCTTCTGTCATCGCTTTATACATTTCGTCGGCAGGATCTACCAGTGGTATCCTGCAGTACCCTCTCAGTTCTTCCTTGAGATACGGGAAGTGTGTGCATCCAAGCAACAGCGCCTGACTTCCGCAAGTTGCCAGATAATCCACAAAGTGCCGGAGCCCGCACTTCTCTATGATCTCTTCAGGCGCCAGTCCGTGCTCGATCGAGTTCACAATAGCCATGTTGCCGGAACCGATCACATAGATGTCCTCATTGTCTGCCCGAAGATGCTTTTCAATATTATATGCAGAAAGATTATTGGCTGCGATCACACCGACACGGCTGTACACCTGGCCCAGCCTGTGGTATTGCTGCAGCGGAGTGTATATCCGCACGCCCTTCTCCACGGCATACGTATCAAAGTCAAAGGCCCCGGACAGCGAATTGCAATATATGAAGAAATCCTCTATCCCATCTGCGATGGCAGCGTCGAAGATCTCATCCATCCTGCGCTTCTTGGCCGCATCGTCCGAATACTGGAATCTGACCTGAGCATCGCAGTCTTCAGATACAGGCATGTATACAGGCTGCAGTTCGATCTCCGCCCCGGGTCCATTCTTGCCCTCTATATACTCGACCCCCATACGGGTATCCACCGGTGTACCGGCGATGACAGCGATTTTGAACATGAATCTTCCTCCGATTATTACCCTTAACCCTGATCAATCGTGTATAATACTATATGGCTATTATACCATGCAGAGCGTTTAGCTGCTCGACAAGTATTACAGGGATTTGGGATAAGACAACAAGGTGGTCCTGCTGACCACATTCGTGGAGGTTATTTATGGATTATGATGTGATAATCATCGGAGCCGGCCCGGGAGGCATATTCGCTTCCTATGAACTGACCGAGAAGAACAGCGATCTCAGGATCGCAGTCTTCGAGACCGGCAATGAACTGAGCAAGAGAAAGTGCCCGATCGACGGCGTTAAGATCAAGACCTGCATCGGATGCAAGAACTGTTCGATCATGAGCGGATTCGGCGGCGCGGGAGCCTTCTCGGACGGCAAATACAATATAACGAACGATTTTGGCGGTACACTGTACGAGTACATCGGCAAGGACAAGGCGATCAGCCTGATGCAGTATGTCGACAAGATCAATCTCGCGAACGGCGGTGAAGGCACCAAGCTGTACTCCACCGCGAATACCACGCTCAAGAAAGTCTGCATGCAGAACAAGCTCCAGCTCCTGGATGCCAGCGTCAGACATCTCGGCACCGACATCAACTATGTGGTCCTCGAGAACCTGTACGCCAAACTCAAGGACCGTGTGGAATTCAAATTCCTCACCCCTGTCGAGCACATCGATGTCCTCGAAGATGGCTACAAGGTGATCACCGCCGGCGGTGAGTACACATGCTCCAAGTGCATCGTGTCCGTCGGCCGCAGTGGCAGCAAGTGGATCGAGCAGGTATGTGCCGAACTGGACATCCCGACAGAGTCCAACCGTGTGGATCTCGGTGTCAGAGTCGAACTGCCGGCAGAGCTTTTCTCACATCTGACCGATGAGCTCTACGAGAGCAAGATCGTTTACAGGACTGAGAAGTTCGAGGACAAAGTCCGCACGTTCTGCATGAACCCACGCGGCAGTGTCGTCAACGAGAACACCAACGGCATCGTGACAGTCAACGGCCACAGCTACGAGGATCCGGCAAAGCAGACGGAGAACACCAACTTCGCCCTGCTGGTATCCAAACACTTCTCTGAGCCGTTCAAAGACAGCAACGGCTACGGCGAGAGCATCGCGCGCCTGTCGAACATGCTCGGCGGAGGTGTTATCGTGCAGAGGTTTGGTGACCTGATCAGAGGCCGCAGGACCAACCACAAGAGGCTGGCGAACAGCTTCGTAAGACCGACGCTCCAGGCAGAGCCTGGCGATCTCAGTCTCGTCCTGCCAAAACGTATTCTCGACGGAATCATCGAGATGATCTACGCTCTCGACAAGATCGCCCCGGGAACCGCCAATGACGACACGCTCCTCTACGGAGTCGAAGTCAAGTTCTACAACATGGAAGTCAAGCTGAATGAGCGGCTGGAGACCAGATATCCTGGCCTCTACATGATCGGTGACGGAAGCGGCGTAACGCACTCGCTGTCACACGCGTCCGCAAGCGGCGTATTCGTGGCAAGAGATATCCTCGGCGTGCAGTAAACCGCAAATTTGTGACAATCAAAAACTTCGCTTATGGTCCTGATACTGTAAGCGAAGTTTTTCTATTACTCTTATTCTCTCTGCCCTATGATCGTTGCTGCCAGTATGATCGCACTGCCCGCAAGCTCCCTCACAGACATCATCTCGTGGAGGATCAATGCGCCGAAGATCGCCGCGAACACCGCCTCCAGGCTCATGATGAGAGCGGCCGTGGAAGAATCAGTATATTTCTGCCCGACAATCTGGAGCGTATAGCCTCCCGCTGTCGGGACGAATGTCTGATAGAGCAGGATCGGTATGCCCGCAAGCACACCCGCAAGCGCCGGACCTTCCATGATCATTGCGATCACCAGGCCAAGTGCACCGCAGAACAGGAACTGAAGGCATGAGATCAGGAGCGGATTATCACGGTCTACATAATAGTTGACTGCTACGATCTGTGCAGCGAATCCTGCAGCGCTGATCAGCGTCATCCAGTCTCCCTGCGTCGCTCCGCCAAGACCGCCCTGCAGGCTCATGACGGCGAAACCCACCATTGCCATAATGATGCAGAGCACTGCTCTGAGACGCACCTTCTGTCCCAGCATTACGCTGAAGAACGGCACCAGCACGATATAGACTGCTGAGATAAACCCGGATTTCCCGGCGCTGACTGTCAGCAGGCCGATCTGCTGTGTCGCAGTCCCGATCAGCATGAACAAACCGCAGAGAACGCCTGCCTTCAGGAGGCGGCTCTTCCTCAGCGCAATCTCTTCCGCCGTGCTGCGCGCGGGATCAAGATAGCCGCTCGAGGCAAGTCCGCGCAGCGCAAGCGGGCTGAGCACTACAGCCGCCATCAGCTGCCGCACTGCATTGAAAGTCATCGGCGGCATCACTTCGTTGCCAAGCTTCTGTGATATGAATCCTGTTCCCCACAGGATCGCTGTGAGGAGCAGCGCTAAATTACCTTTCGTTCTATCGGTCATGAATTATCTTCAGATCTCCACTATCTCCCTGTCCGGGGTCTCCGGCTGAGCGGCATACGTCAGAGCCGCTCTCTTCTCGTGGCTCATTGTGAGTTCCGCGAGGCGTCCGTTTCTCTTCGCGAGGACGAGTACAGCGATGCCGAGTGCCGCATCGACCACCAGCGCCGGAACGGCAGCTTCCACGCCAAATCCAAAATCATAGATCAGATTGCTGATACCATTCGACGCGCCGAGGTGGAACACAGACATCTCTGACACCAGACCGCTGTTCGGAAGTCCGAAGAGGAAGTTCTGCGTGAAGTTCCACATCGTGTGGATGCCCATGGCGCACCAGATACTGCCGGTATACCAGCGGACCAGTGAGTAAGACAGGCCACAGACGACGATTCCTACGATAGCCATCACACTAACACCCGGATTCCCGCAGTGCAGCAAGCCGAAGAACACGCCGTTCACGACGACCGATACCCACAGAGGATAGTGGATATTGATCCTCTCGTACATGAAGCCTCTGCACCAGAGTTCTTCTGAGGTGCTCTGAATGCATACCGAAACGAGCGCAAACAGCAGCACCGGGAGCTGCGATACAGAGAAATCAAAATACAGCTTGATGTCTCCATGGACGATCGCGCACAGGATGCATGTGAAGTTGGTGACGAAGCCGAGCAGAATGCCGATCAGAAACATTTTGGCAGTATTGTTGTTTGACGCAACGTAATTGTCCTCGACCACCCTGATCTTGTAGTTCTGTCCACTGCCTGCCGGTCCGAATGACCTCAATATGAAATGGTTCTTCCTGACGATCAGCAGGATCAGCAGCAGAGTCAGCAACGCTCCGAGCACTGCTGTATACATGCTGATCACAAAATGCATCGACGGCGACCAGTCCGCAAGGTTCAGCAGAAGTTTTTCCAGCATTAATTGCCCCAATGATGCCAGGAATACATAGAGCAGGATCGTCAGAGCGACTGTCCAGATGATACTGTTGCCGAAGCGCCAGCGTGTGTTGATTGTCTTCTCCATTCTTTCTACCTCTACGCCAGTCCAAAATTTTTACCTTTCAATAATACGGCAGAGCGTTCCGGTCTTTCAAGAGAAATCGCGTTTTTGATGGCTTTTCGCATCTTTTTTGCTTGACTTGAGAACTCCGCGAGAATATACTAATTAAGCCTGTGCGCAAGGCACGGGAGCTGAGGCAGGCCACAGGCCGGAGCCGAGGCACTAATAATTAATTACTAGTCATGTCGAAACAGTATTCGTACCGAGTAGGCGGACCGAACCAGTTCGCGGAGCGAACGCAGTAGGTAGAAAGGAAAGAGAAATGAAGTCTTACATCGCTAAGCCATCCGATATCGACCGTAAGTGGTACGTTATCGATGCAGAAGGCAAGACTCTCGGTAAGCTCGCAGTTGAAGCAGCTATGATCCTGAGAGGCAAGAAGAAGCCGACTTACACACCACACATCGACACTGGTGATTATGTCATCGTTGTCAATGCTGAGAAGGTAGCAGTAACAGGCAAGAAGGAAACCGATAAGGTCTACAAGAGACACAGCGGTTATCCGGGCGGACTCAAGGAGACCACCCTCGGACAGATGAGAGCAGCTAAGCCGGAAGAGGTCATCATCCACGCAGTAAGAGGCATGATGCCGAAGGGCAAGCTCGGACGTCAGATGTTCAAGAAGCTTAAGGTTTACGCAGGCCCTGAGCACCCACACACAGCTCAGAAGCCGGAAGTATGGAATTTCTAGGAAAGGAGGAATAAGAAATGGCAAAGACTATGTATCAGGCAACAGGCAGAAGAAAGTCATCCGTAGCCAGAGTAAGACTTCTCCCGGGTGCTGGAAATATCATCATCAACAAGAGAGACATCGACACATACTTTGGCGAGAAGGATATCGTCAAGAACGAAGTCAAGAGACCTCTCGAGCTGACAGGAACCATGGGCAGCTACGATGTTATCGCTACTGTTAACGGCGGCGGATTCACAGGTCAGGCAGGCGCACTCAGACACGGTATCGCAAGAGCACTGTGCGAAGTTGACGCTGAGGCTTACAGACCAATGCTCAAGGCAGCTGGCTTCCTGACAAGAGACCCACGTATGAAAGAGCGTAAGAAGCCAGGTCTCAAGAAAGCTAGAAGAGCAAGCCAGTTCAGCAAGCGTTAATCGCAGCGGAACGACTGCTCGGGACATTACGAGCCAACCACAGAAGGAGTTCGCAAGAACTCCTTTTTGCATGCCCGTAATACTTCTGTTACTCCTCTGCGGATTGTTATATACTAATTTGGTGGACACTAATGATTTGACAGAGAGGTTCTTATGACCAGAATATGCATCTTTGATCTTGACGGTACACTGGCTAGGACGCAGGAGTCTATCGCCAGACCTGTGAATATGACTTTGAAACTCTACGGTTTGCCGGAACAGCCGGTAGAAGCGTTCAATTATTTTGCCGGGGACGGCATCAGAAATGCTCTCAAGCGCGCGCTGATCGCTGCCGGTGACACGGAGGCTTCGCACCTTGAGGAGGGACTGCCGCTGTGCCGCAGCTGGATGCAGGAGGATCCATGTTATCATGTGGAGCCTTATGAGCACATGGTCTGGGCGCTTGAAGAGCTCAAGAAGCATGATATCAAGATCACCGTTCTGTCCAACAAGCCGCACGAGAGCGCTATCAGTGTCGTGGAAACGATCTTCGGGAAAGGTTTCTTTGATCACATCCAGGGCCAGACGGATCTGGTACCGATCAAGCCGGACCCGACGGGTGTGTTTGAGATACTGAAAGAATTCAATGTTGAGAGAGAAGAGTGCCTGTATTTCGGCGATACGAACACCGACATGCTGACCGGTCACAACGCCGGAGTCACTGCAGTCGGCGTGACATGGGGATTCAGGCCGAGGTCAGAGCTTGAAGAGTTCAAGGCTGACATCATCATCGACAGTCCACTGGAGATACCGGGACTGGCAGGCATTGAAAAAGGCCTCAGCTGAGGCCTATACGTCTACATATACTGTAAGCACTACGATTGCTATTGTTATCTCTGTCTTAGGCTTGCCGTTCAAAGCGATCCCCTCAGGGTTCGCCCCGCCGTGATGGACTTCGGCATCGACATTCCACCAGTGGAGATAGTCTGTAACGACCGCAGGGTCCACTTCTTCCGGATGTGGAGCGTAGATATCGGCTTTGATATACGCCTGCGTCTTGCGGTCAGTGATCTCAAATATCTCAGAGATCCCTGCCATGCAGCAGTGGTGTATCGCGTCCTTGGTTGCTTTCAGCACCGCATTGTTCTGATCGCCGCCGTGCATATCCACACCCTGTCCGAATTCTATCAACAGTCTCTTCATTGCCATATTCTTCTACCCCCTTATCTGACGGTCTGTGATCTGCTATCCCAGCGGGATCTCTACTACCTCTGCCATCTTGACGAGTGTGTTCTCGATCTGTCCTGAGATCTCCTCTACCATGCGCTTGCTGATCTCTTCATTCTTCTCTTTCTGCAGACTGTCGTACAGTGCAGCTTTGACGCTCGCGCTGATGCTGTCCTTGCGGGATGCGATCGCGCTCTTCGGTACCAGCGCACGCATCATCTTAGGAATATCCCAAGTCAGGATCTTCTCCTGCATTTTATCTTTGCCGAGTATCAGTACGACGACAGATGCTATAATGCCGATCAGGACTCCTTCCGGCCCTGCCATGAACGGGATGAGATCGATCGCTGCTACCAGGATCGCTACCATCGCTGTAACGATCGAGTCGATCAGCAGGGTCATCTCCTCCAGCGCGAAAATATTTCTCGCGTCTACCTTGATATCGATATCCGATACCTGCAGGTAGGATCTGAGGCTGAGCGCCGAGTACGGGATCCTGTGTTTGAGACAGATCGGAACGGTATACTCTTCCAGCTCTTCAATCACCGGCTTGAGCCATGAAGTGATCGGGCCGGCAAGGAGCTCACGCGTCTCATCCTTCCTCAGGTAAACCCCGATCTCCTGCTGAAGTACTGCATCCGTATCAGCGAGTCTCGTTATCTCGCCTGATCTCCATCTGTCGAAAACAGGCATCGCGACTTCCGTGACGATCGGTTCTACGAGTGCATCGACGGCATCCTTGTAGAGCTCCGGTATGTGTCTGCTGACGATATCCTCGATGGTCGAAGATTTGATGAGCTGATCGAGTTCTTCCTTGAACTCGCGCAGGTCCTCATCTATCCTGCCGCAGTACGCGAGTCCCCGGGCTACGGAGAATTCCGGATCGGTCGCAGAGATGACGACCGCGTCAGGGAACACGCTGCAGCACCAGTCTCTGATCGCCGGCATCTTGCTGACTCCTCCTGTCAGGAAGATGAGTTCCGGCTGTGCCCCTGAGATATTCTCCTTGACATCCTTGAGCGACGCGAGGAATACTTCCTTCCAGGAACGTCCTCCGAGTTTGCTGATCTTCTTGCTGACGAGCTTGTCCGCAATGGCACTGTTCATCCTGAGTGTCAGTCGGACCGGACGGTCGTAGTGCAGCACGATGCTCTCTTTGCATTCATTGAGGCTCCAGTACTCTTCATCAGAGTAGTATTTCTCTTTGAGTCTGCGCGCCGCGAATTCCGCGTATGTACGCCATGGCTCGCTGGCATCGAAGACCGCCCGAATCTTCTTGCGAGCGAGGCCGGACGCCTCGACTGACTCCTCCAGCAGGATCTCGTCCATCAGGCCTCCGCCGAGTACGACTTCACCGGCCGTCTGCATTTCGACTTCCTTGCCGCCCATGATGTACGCAAAGTCCGTTGTCGACGAACCGATATCCACGACGAGCACCGGTTTGGACAAAATATCTACGCCGATCTGCAGATGCCTGGACTGGCATGCGCTGACCATGGCCGCGCGGGACTCCGAGATGATCTTGACCGGCGGGTACCCGGCTCTCTCGAAAATCTCGCGGTAATGTTCTCTCGTGTTCCTGTCCCAGCCTGCCGGGCAGCCTATGTACATGCTGCAGTCTTCATTCTTGACCAGATCTCCGCTGCCGTAGAGTTCTCCGAGAACTCCTGCGGCGAAGCTCTTGACATCCGACGCGCTGTTGCGGTCAGTCAGGAATCTGCTCTTGAACCGGAGCTTGCGTCGGATGACATCATCCGCATAACAAGCCTTCTCCCCGATGAGCAGTTCCCCGGAAGCAAGCTGGGCATATGCCGTGATAAAACTCTGCACACCTGCTACAGTGAGCATCTCCGGCACTACCTGATCTTCTTTGTGCAGCCTGGCTATTGCGCTTTCGGCATCACCCAGGTCGAATCCGAAAAAGCGGTCCATATCATTTCCCCTTCGATGCGAGACCTTTCTTGAGCAGTGCTCCGTCAGCGATCAGTGCCGGCCGTATCGTGCCGCCCTGCACTCCCGGCATCAGGTCAAAGTACTGTTTGGTCTCTTCACTGTAATCTACTGCTTCTATCTGCTGTCTGTGCAGATAGTATTTGATATCATCGATCTTCTCGAGTGCGTATTCCGGATCTCCGCTGTAGGATGCGGCGAGCAGATCCGAGAAAAGCTCGATCTCCGGCGTAGTTGCCGGCCTGCCGTCTATATTGCCCGCCTGCTCACGGCTGTTCCAGCGCTCCATCGCGCTGACTTCATCGAGGCTCTGGTCAACGGACAGGATCGCAGCCCTGTAGGCGCGGTAGACCTTGGCGGGATCGACGCTGATCTCCACATGCTGCTCTCTGGAAGACTTTTCTTTCGGTTTGCCGTACAGAACGCCGGATGCGAAAAGCACGATCGCGCCGGAAAGCGCTGAAGACCCGCGGGTCAGCAGCTCGGTCCTCAGCTCATCGCCCGAAGTGTTAGCCATCAGATACAGGATGAGCGGCACAACACCGAATGCGATCAGCGCTATTCCAAGGATCATGAGAATGATCGGAAGGATAGCCACCTTGCTCTTGACCTCGGTCTCTTTGCCGTCAGCGCCTCTCTCCCAGATCTTGGTCCTGCCGGTGGAATCGATCAGCGGCAAAGCAAGGCGAACGGCCTGCATCAGATGTGCCGCCGCGTCTCTCTCCCGCTCGCCTGAGCATTGCTCGTTGTAGCGGATCAGGAGCTTGTCGGTCTCATTCTCCAGCATTCTGATCGCCTTCTCGGCGGTCTTGGCATCGGCGAGTTCCGTAAGGAGACGGTCTTTGTCTTTCTCTAGTAATTCTGTCATTTTCATAATGATTCAATCCTGCCTGGGGATCTCATTCCCCGGAAATCAATGGTTTCATCCATGCAGCAATTCCATAGTATTTGAAATTATTATACGGTATTTCAGGTGATAATAACAGAAGTTGTCTTATAGCTGCGATATGATCTCGTTCACATCGCCTCTCATGACCAGCATCGCTCTGCTGTCTGCCGGAGTAGGCTCCTTGTTGATGACAATCAGGTTGCGTCCGCTGAAATATTCCAGGTAGGATGCTGCCGGCTCTACCTGAAGTGACGTACCCGCTACGATCAGCGTATCTGCTCCTGAGATCTCGCGACAGGCACCGATACCGGTATACTTGTCCGGAGCCTCGCCGTACAGCACCACCCACGGCTTGATGATCCCTCCGCACCGTTCGCAGCGAGGGACCCCTTCGCTTTGCATGATCTTGTCCAGAGTATACTCGGCATCGCAGTCGACGCAGTAATTCTCGAGCACACTGCCGTGCAGTTCGTACACCCTCTTGTTGCCTGCAGCTCGGTGCAGCCCGTCGATGTTCTGGGTGACGATCCCTCTCAGTTTGTCCGCCTTCTCCAGCTCGTACAGCCACCGGTGGACGGCATTCGGCCGGGCATCCGGGTGGATCATATACTTACGGTAGAAGTCGTAGAATTCCGCGGTGTGCAGCGCAAAGTACGCAGCACTGAGTATCGTCTCGGGCTCGAGTCCATTATAAGAATGCGCGTACAGCCCGCTGTCCGAACGGAAGTCCGGGATGCCGCTTGCAGTCGAGACCCCTGCACCGCCGAAGAAGACGATCCTGCGGGACCGCGAAACGATATTCCTGAGCGTCTCTATATCTGCACTGCTGTAACCGCTCATACAGGTCAGTCGATCAGATGGATATCTCCGATGAACGGCAGAGGCTGTGTGCTCCCTGTCGCAGCGCGGTAGATCCCCAAGATCCAGAATACGAGTACGATCAGTTCTACAATGTTCCTCGCCAGTCCCCCGATCAGAGGGAAGATGGCAAATACGCCTGCGACCACCTCCAGGATGTTGATGACCAGCGCCTGGTTGATGTGGTGCGCTGCGAAGCGGTCACTAGGATCGCGGATAACGAGCGCGACCACCCAGCCGATCCATGTGATATACGATATCACTGCTGCGAGCTTCGAATTGTTCTTCATTGTCTATATTGCTCCTTCCATATATATATAAGTTATCCTTGTTTGACGATATCCGATACGGAATCGAAAACGATCTGCCCTCCGCTCTGTAACAGTTCGCCGAAAATCTTCAATAATTCACGCTGCTTGTCCCACGGCAGCTCAGTCATCGTCGAGATCATTCGCTCAGCACTCCTGAGCTTACGAGCGCTCATCTCGCCGAACGTGCCGAAACCTGTTGCCTCAAAGATGTAGAACAGTGTGTTGACAAATGACTCCCTTGCTTTGTCATCGATCTTGCTGAGCCAGTCACTCTGCATCTCTCTGATGAACTTCCCGAGATCAGATAGCTCAGCCGGAACAAATTGATTCCTTTCGACCTGCCATGTCAAGCCGTCATGCTGCATCAGTCCGCTGGAAGAGCTCGCGACGACATGATGTTCGACTTTGTTGGTGAGCAGCATACCTATGATCGAGGTGTCCGGTACGATGCTGATCACTTTGGGGAGGATCCCTCTGTACTCTTCCGAGTTCATGACCTCACTGCGGAATCCCGGGCCATCGTTCGTATAGACCTGCAGGATCCTGTCCCTGACTTTCGGTTTGCAGAACGCCGACGCATATACGGCAAAATTCCCGCCTTTGGAATGCCCGCCGACTCTCAGCGGACGTCTGGTCCTCCTGCCTGCCTCGTTCAGGTATTCCACTGCCAGCCTCTGGCCTTCTGTCTCCGGCTGGTAGCTCATGTTGAAGTCTTCCTTCCATCCTACGAGGGTGCTGTCAGTTCCTCTGAACGCGACATAAGCAGTCCCGTCGTTCAGTCTGAATGTGACCGCGGACATCTGCACGTCCTTGTGGGTATCAATTATATTGACGTAATTAGTCAGGACGATATCGCCCAGTCTGCGGCCGGTCAGCATGCCATCCATCAGTAGTGGCGCTTTAGCGACCGGGTTGTCCGATATGCGGAGCTCCTTCCTGTCATGTTCAGCAAAGAATTGTTCGCAGGCTTTCCTGAGCGTGATGCCCCGTCCCTCAGACGGGACGATCCCATCAAAATGTGTGTATGATAATTCGGCAAGTATGAGATTGTCGACTTCATTGAACGGATCTGCGTCAAGCGGTACATCCGCGCGCCAATGAAGATAGTCGAAAACATCAGCCATTATTCACAACACCTCCGGTACTCTGATAATATGTTTTGATTATAGCACAACCGATGCACATTGCATCAGATCGATGGTTCTTCGGCAGACTCTGCCTCTTCCACTGATACATTGACGACTCCCGACGATTCCATCATGCGTCTGTGCTCTTCTTCGGCTTGCCGCAGCACATCATCAAGGCCGTTCAGGGATTTGAACGGGGCGAACTGTTTCGCTCGCTGTTCTATCGGCATCTTAGTCCTTGGTTTCTTCATTCCCTGTGCCCTCCGATCTGGTGATTGCGCTCGCGCGTAGTGGCAGCCTCTTCCAGGTCCATGCCTCTGAACATCGCATCCTTGCCGTACTTGCTGCGGATCTTGTTGACCGCTTCCTGCAGAGCTTCATCGCGCTTGATCCGGGCATTGGCTTCAGCGATCGGATCACCCATCGTCTCCCGCCTGATCTGTCCCTGCGTTGAGCCTTCCTCCTCCGCCTCACGGTCAGCAAGGTCGAATAGTGTGATCTGTCCATCAGCAGCCCGTTCCTTGATATCGTTGAAGTTGACGAAGATCCTCCTGACCGGATAGCTGTGATTGGTGATCCGGTAGTACAGATCCGTGACGGCCGGCATGATCACCGACGCGGCGCTGATCGCCAGACTGAACGAGACGGACCCGTGTGTCATCGGGACTTTGAGGGCGTTGGAATATCCCACTCCAAGCGAAACGTTCTTCGTCACCATCCCCGCCTCCGTCATCTCGTGGCAGAGAAGTTCCGTCATCTCCTTGACGATCAGGGCGCCCTCCTCGTTGGTATAGTCGCGCATCAGCACCTGTCCGCGGGAGAGTGAATGGCTTTTGTTCTTATACCCCTTGATATCTGCGATCGTCGTCGGCTCGATCCCGTATGCGTGATCTATCAGGAGTTCCGCATCGATGCCAAACATCCGGTACAGCACTTCATCGTCGCGTTCCGCCTGTTCGGCGATCCCGCGCATCGTCGTTATGCCGATCCGCGCAAGTCTGCGCGCCGTTCCCGAACCGATCCGCCAGAAATCTGTAAGCGGTTTGTGGTCCCACAGCAGCTCACGGTATGACTTCTCGTCAAGCACGCCGATGAAGTCCGGTGCGTGTTTGGCCAAGATGTCCAGCGCGATCTTGCACAGATACATGTTCGGTCCGATGCCTGCTGTCGCTCTGACTCCGACTCTGCGGTAGACTTCGCTCATCAGAAAGTTCGCCATTTGCTTTGGTGTGAAGCTGTATCTGGAGAGATAATTCGTGACATCGAGGAACACTTCGTCTATGGAGTAGACGTGCATGTCCTCGGGCGCTATATAGTCGAGGTAGATCTTGTAGATCTCGGCTGCGTACTCCATGTACAGCTGCATCCTCGGCGGCGCCATGATGTATTCAAAACTCTTCGGGATCTCGAACACTCTCGCTCTGCTGCTGACGCCTCTCGCCCTGAGCGATGGAGACACAGCAAGGCAGATGGTCTTGTCCGAGCGTGTCGGATCGGCGACCACCAGGTCTGTCGTCATCGGATCAAGTCCGCGCTCGACACACTCGACCGAAGCATAGAAGGATTTGAGATCTATACAGAGAAACGTTCTTTCCATGTCTATCGTCAATAATGTTATACCGTCTTCCTCCGGTACTCGACCGGGGTCATACCCTCGATCTCAGTAAAATTCTTGGTAAAGTAACTCTGCGAGCAGAACGCCAGCCGGTCGGCTATCGCAGAAACCGTCATGTCGGTGTCGCGCAGCATGCGTTTGGCCTCGAGGATGCGCTCCCTGAGAATGAACTCACTGATGGTGATCCCCATCTCCTCCCGGAACAGCGCGGATGCATATGTACGGCTGACGCTGACATGCTCGGCGATCTGGGCCAGTTCGATCTTCTCGGTCAGGTGCTCCTCGATATATGTCATCATCTTGACTAGTCTCGGCGAATGAGATTTCTCCCTGATGACATATTTCATCTTGACGGCGTAGCTGTGGGCCATGCCGTGCACGAGATCGTAGAGATCCGGCAGAGACACTGCGTTGTCGAACTCCTTGATGAACTCATCTCGGATATCATAAGCGACCATATCCAGCAGTCCGGCCTGTATCGTTACGAGGCACATCTCCGAAGCGGCGCAGATCGATTCATAGTACATCTTGTTCATCGCTTCGCTGTAGGATCCGCATCTGTTGTAAAGCGCGGTCGGATACTCATAGTTCATCTGAGAGAGGTTCGCGATCGTCTCGGTATCGCCGGTGATAATTGCGTCAAAGTATTTCTTCTTGCGCGCATAAGGCAGGTAAGTCTGGTTCCTCCTCGTGCGGCTCAGTATCATGTTGGTGCTTTTCCTGTTTGCCATTTCAATATTACCCATTATTGTAATTATGTTATATATTTCGCAACATTATTATAACATAGTCGCTTGCCATCTAATAAAATATATTTACGAAATGTGTTAGTTTTGCAGGCTGTCAGTTCAACTCGAGAGAGTATGTTTGCTAACTTACACATAGGCCTTTCAGTCTACGGGAAAGGCCCAACGTGAACTCGATATGAGATAGTGCTTTGAAGAAACGGCTATGCGCAGGTTGAGTGGGGTCGACTTGTACGAAGTCGTTTTTTCATTGTGTCAAAATAACAGACGCGGAGCATCCGGTCTTTCGACCGGACTTCTCCGCGTGATGATCTGCTGTCTGCCAGCTTGCGTATTCAAGTCAATAGTGTGTTGTGTTGTATCGACGCCGCTCAGTGCCTGCCTTTATATTGATCCTTATTGCGTCTCCTGCTGAGTGCCGAAATGACAGCATAGAGAATTACTATCAGGACCCCGGCTGAAATGATAATTGCCCAAGGTATCTGAAGTGGTATTGCTCCTCCCGGCACTTCCTCTTCCACATCTTCTGCATCCTCAGTATCCTCGGGAGTTGTTTCTTCTGCAGATCCATCGTCCGGCAGGATTTCTTCCTCTCCGGCCTCTGCATCGGATTCTTCCACATCCGGGAATTCCTGAGCAGTAGTGCTGTCGCCCGGCTCCTCTGCCTCTGCAGACATCGACTGAGAGTGAGCATCCTCGCCGTTGTCCGACTCCGCCCAGGCAAAACAGCATCCCGCCGCTATGAGCGTCAGTATCAACGATAGAATGAATAGCTTTCTCTTCATGGCTTGCTACTTAGTCCTGACCTTCCTGGCCGAGCTCCAAGCTGAATAATATGTCTTGCCGTTCACTTTCCTGTAGGAACGGACCTGAACATAGTAGTATTTCTTTCTCTTGAGCTTGTAGATCGACTTATAATCTTTCTTATATGTGGTGCCGATATTCCTGATCGCAGCACCGGACATATTTGGCTTGAGACTGTACCTGACCTGATAGCCGGTGACCTGGGACTTGCTGAGTCTCTTGACCTTCACATAGAATCCCTTCTTGCGGGCTTTGAGGCTCTTGAAGCTGGCCTTCGGAACCGTGACCTTGGATGCTGTGGATTTTACAGTAGTGACAGCTGCCGGAGCTGCCGCTAATGCAGTACCTCTGCCAAGGTAGTTCGCTGCTCGTGTATTGATCGTGTCTCCGAGAACAGTCAGATCCGCCGTGCCGACAAGTGTGCTGCCCTTATAGACAGCGAGCATCATTCCGGTCTTTACAGCGGTATCGCCACTGCGTTTGACACCTTTATTGCTGATCACTGCCAGGCTGTATCCATCATATCCCTCTCTGAACGCGAGTCCGGAGAGAAGTTCATCTACAGTAAGGCCGGCAGGGATGTTCCTGACATATCCGCCATAGGAGCTGGTACCGATGTTGAGATCATAGACGGTCTCATTGGTAACGACCGTCTCCGTGACTGATCCCGGTCTGGTATCTTCTTCAACAGTGATTACGTCATCACCGCTCTCCTGATCAGCAGATCCTTCCGACAGATCAGCTTCAGGCTGGACTACCGGTTCTTCTGATTCCGCAGATTCTTCCTGAACAACTTCCTCGTTTTCGTTGACCACTGCAGGCTCCTCCGGCTGTGCGGTCTCACCAGTCTCCGCAGGGTCTGCTGCCTCTTCTGTGACGACAGGCTCCTTGGCAGTTGATGTGAATTCAGGGAAATATGTCACCGCTTCCGTTACCTGAGCGATGCCTTCTCCGTTCACAGATCTCCAACCAGCAAATTCGTATGTAAATTCATCGTCTTCCGCCTTAACAGGTGCTTCCGGTACCGCGACAGCATCTGCTGCAGTTCCTTCTTCATAGTATGCGGAAGTGATCTCCTCGCCATCCTCATTGACAAATTTCACGAGGTAGCTCGTGACGTCCTTCGTCTTGAACGCATTGCCGAATATCAGTCTGCCCGCGCTGTCTTTGCAATTATTCAGACCTGTATGCGCAGCAAATCCGCTGTCGATCGTGATAGGAACGAGCGCGTAGCCCGCATAGCTGCCGATACCCTTGATATATGCGTAAGCTCCGGAAGAACTCTTGGCGATATTTCTGATCCCGCCGATGATGTAGTCAGTTCCTTCCTTGAGCAGCTTGGTGCCATCGTATAACTCGAAATGAGGTTTGATCAGGCTGCCTGTGTAGTTGAAATCTGTGACTCCATAGATCTCTACGATCGCGGATTTATTAGGGTTCTTGTTGATGTACCAGTAGTTGCAGTCGACGTAGCCTACCGACTTATCGTCGCTGGTCGACAGAATACCGCTGATTTTGCCCGTGCTGGTGTACTGCCACTTGGAGTAATTCACATCCGACTGATTCCTGCTGTAGTACTGCGCGCACCACAGGTCGATATCCTTCTCGAGCTTGGAAGCATCGATGTTGGATCTGAAGAAGCTGGTGCAAGCGTAGATGCCAGGTGTGAATCCAGCCTTCCTGATCTCATCGCAGAATGCTCTGGCGGCTGCGGTCGCAGTCGTCTTGTTGATCCCGTAGAGTCTGCCTGACGAACTGGAACCCGCGTACTCGTAGTCCATGTAGACCGGCAGCTCGAGATCCTTAGGGGTGATCCCGTATTCACCGAGCAGCTTGAGCGCGTACTGCGCTTCCTTGCGCGCCTCGGCAGCACTCTTCGCCTGCGAGAAAACATATACACCCTTCATCACTCCCGCGGCTTTCGCGTTGGCAAAGTGAGTCTTGAACTTGCTGTCGTAATCGGTCGTCAGAGTCTTCGGTCCGTAGTATGTGAACGAGACTCTCATGATCGCGAAATCCACACCTTTGGACTTTGCGGTCACCCAGTTGCTCTTCTTGGAATTGAAATACGAAACGTCAACGCCGTTGACCAGCAGGTTCCCGCTGTATTTTCCATTGTGATAATAAGTCGAATACCCTGTATTGCTGAACGGGGCAGTGGTCGTGAACTCAGCGCCTCCATAAACAGGCTCAGCAAATACCATCATGCCTGCAATAAGACATACTGTCAGCATGCATGATAGTACGGGTCTGACTATCAAGGTCTTGTGTTTAGATCTCATCATGACTCCTTCCCTGTTTCAGCGCTCTCCTGACTCTGCTGAACGCTGACTGCTAAAATGTCGCTACCTCCGGATTGCAAGGTTCGCATCTCTCGAGTTTGCGAATGTACAATACCGGTCCTTTCTCCTTATATGCTTCTGCGTATTCTACTCTAACTTTGGCAGTGATCTTCACCCAGTCGCCTACGTTCAGATTCTCCTGACCTGAGTAATATGCCAGCAGCCCCGCAAACTGGATGTCAGCTTCGCAGCATGTCATCACATGACGGCCAAAAGCGAACTGCCCCTGCGGAAGTTCATCGGACAGTGCGACACGGCCTTTGATCTCAAATGTCTTGCCGTCGTAGTTGTCCTCGTTCTCGTTGATATCTCTGTACCACTCTGCGTACCACTCATCTTCGATCGCGATGCGCGACTGAGTCATGTCGTATGGCAGCGGGTCCTGGATGTCGTCCGGTTCGATGTCGTCAGGTCCGTACTCATATACGATGAGGCTGCGGCGGTTGGCGATCCTGACTTCTTTGTGCAGAGGCATTTTGTCCATGCCTTTCTCGCATCTGTTGAATACTACCATGTCCGCTGTCTGCATCTTATTGAAGCAGAGCTGACGCATGTTGCGGTTGTACATCGCGAATGTGCTCGCGTCGAAGAGACACATCTCCTGCTGGATCAGCCAGTTCACAGGCATCGCCTGGAACAGCCGCTGGTTCTCCCACATTCCGTTATACTCGACGACGACTCTGTCATATCCGCCGCGGGAAGAGATCTTGAGGAGGTTGGCCGGATTGAGTTCTTCCTGGCTCTTGATGACCTCGACTCTGACTCCCGGACCTACGAACTTCTCCGGTTCGTAATCGGTCTCTCCGCGTTCGCAGATCAGCAGCAGTGTCCTGCCGTCGTCACCGAACTCGTGGTTCTCGAGTGTCTCCTTGATGAAAGTTGTCTTGCCGGCTCCGAGGAATCCGGTGAAAAGATATACCGGTTTATCTGTCATTGTTCTGATACTGACTCCTGTAAAACTTCTATATTATTATGCGAGTCTGAAGAGTTCTTTGATCTTATCTTTCTTGAGGCTGGTGCCGATGACTACGATCATGCCTGTTGCCTCGGCTTCCTTCTCCCTGATCTCGCCTTCGCCCGGAACGTAATCGAATTCCAGCCATCCGCCTGCGGTGTTCTCTACGATACCCTTCGCTCTGAGCACTTCGCCGCACTCGTCGAGGCTGTCAACGATCTCTTCCAGCTCTTCTCTGGAATACTTGTTGCTTGTCTGTGTTCCGACCTCATCGAACACCTCGTCCGCATCGTGACCGTGGTGGTGATGATGAGGGTGGTGGTGATG
>JAFRGC010000079.1 GCA_017434025.1 Mogibacterium sp.
AGATAAATACATACGTTATTACAACCAGAAGCGCAGCAAAGCATCCCTCGGTTACCGAAGTCCCATTGAATACCGAAAGCAGATGCTCGCTGCATAGAAAAACTCCAGCGATTTTCTCGCTGGAGTAAAAGTCTAACTTTTGGGGGTCACCTCACCGTCCCCTGTCTCCTTCCTGTCTCCTTTGTGAACTGTTACAGTCTTGCTGTCTCCATGATCGCTTCTACGAATGATGGATGCGGATGGATGATATTCGCTACTTCTTCGAGTGTCATGCCTTTGCCGATTGCAACAGCAAGCTCTCCGATGAGATCGGAAGCTCTGCCGCACAGCAGATGAGCGCCGATGAGTTTGTGGTCGTCAGCTCTTGCTATCAGCTTGACGAAGCCTCTGTCGAGTCCGGCGATGATCGTTTTGCCGTTAGCGGACATCGGGTACTTCTTGGAAACTACGTCGATTCCTGCTGCTTTGGCCTCATCAGCCGTCAATCCTACTACCGCGATCTCCGGATCTGTGTAGATGCAGCTAGGTACTGTTTCCATGTTGATGGTTGCTTCATTACCGTTCATCAGAGCAACTGCGCTGCGGCCCTCTGCTGCTGCAACGTGTGCGAGCTGTACTCCGCCAATGCAGTCTCCGATAGCGTAGATGCTCGGAACAACTGTCTTGTACTCATCGTCAACTTTGATGAAGCCCTTAGCATCCTTGAGGTCAGGATACTTCGCAAGGAACTCTTCGCTGAATACGCCTGCAGTGTTCGGCCTTCTGCCTACACAGAGAAGAACCTTATCGGCAGGGATCGAAAGTTCCTCGCCCTTCTTATTGGTAAGGAACACCAGAAGCTTGTCGCCGTCCTTCTCGATCTTCGTGACCGGAGAGTTTACATGTACGGTAACGCCCTTCTTCTCGAGGGTCATCTTGATGCTGCGGCCGATCTCCTTGTCGATGATAGGGAGCAGTCTGTCAAGACCTTCGATAACAGTTACATGATCGCCGAGGTCAGCATAGATCGTAGCAAACTCAATACCGATAACGCCGCCACCGATGATGACGAATTCAGGGATCTCTTCTCCGCCCATATTGATGAGCTCTGTGCTGTCGATAACGCCAGGAAGGTCTTTGCCCGGAATAGGCGGCATGAACGGATCCGAGCCAGTAGCTACCATGATCCTTTCGGCTGTGACCACATCATCACCAACCTTCACTTCATGCTCACCGACAACAGTCGCATGTCCGAAAATCGTATCTATCTTCTTCTTATTGAGCAGCCCTGTGATGCCGTTCCTGAGAGTATCGAGAACTTCGTCTTTCCTCTGTCCGATCCTTGCGCGGTTAGCTCTGAGGCCTTCCACCTCAACGCCGAGTTCTGCGCCATTTGCAGCATCACGATAAACATCGGATGAATGCATGAGAGCTTTCGTAGGGATACAGCCACGGTTGAGGCAGGTTCCGCCGACGCGGTCCTTCTCAACGATCGCTACCTTCATGCCATGCTCCTGAGCAAAGAAAGCTGCCTCATATCCGCCAGGGCCGGCGCCGATGATCAAAAGGTCATACTGATAGTCACTCATAATTGATCTTACCTTTCTTGATTGATTGCAGTCTCTGCAGAGACTCCAGGGGAAAATGGGTTAATATCTATATCGCTACCGGCTCGCGCCGGATAACTACCGTGTTATACCGGAATTCTATTCTATTGATGAAGCGATCAGATTGATGATCTCGTACGCTATTGCTGATACCCCCTGCGGGAGTTTGAGCTGTGATACATCACCGGCATCATATCTGCAGCCTGTCAGCAGTTCCTCGATAACCGGGAAAGTCTCCGTCTCAAGGGAATCAGAGTAGATCCTGCAGGTGTCGATGTATTCGCCCTTCATCGCGAGCTGGATCTCAACACCGCCCCAGTCAAAGCGGTGCTCGATCTCCTTGCTGAACGCGATCCTGGTTCCGAGACGCCATTCCTCGGAAGTGTACTTGTCGATCAGTTCCTGCGGGATCGACGGCAGTTCTCGTTCTTCCACGGTCCCGCCTCTGCCGCAGTACTCTCTCTCAGCTGCTCTGACCAAAGCGTCCTGCATCGCCGCTATCATCTCGGCATCGCTCGCTCCCGGCATCCTGTCTCCCAGATAGTCCGCGAGATTGACGACTCTCGACCGTACGGAAGCTACGCCTTTCGATTTGAGTTTGGCTTCTGACACTCTGAGATATTTCGTCATGTCTTCCGGCACGACATTCATCATGATCGTTCCGTGGTGATAATTGAATCCTCGGGAAGAGAAGTATGCATGGCCGGAGAACTTCCTGCCGTCGACAGTCAGATCATTCCTGCCGGTTTTCTCGGCTTTGATGCCCATGAGTCTGCACGCCAGAAGGATCACGTCGGTCTGTCTGGTGATATCGAAGAGTCCGTCGCGCGCAGCGAAAGTGAAATTGAGATTGCCCATGTCGTGATAGACAGCACCGCCGCCGGACATCCTGCGCGCAAGATACGCGCCGTCTGCCTTGATCTTCTCCACATGGCACTCTCTCCAAGGGTTCTGATTCTTGCCGATGACCACAGTGTGAGCATTCTGCCACAGGAAAAGCACCATCTCGTCTTCCTCTGCATGGAAAGTGAGATATTCTTCCGCAGCGAGATTGTCATATGGAACTGTATTGCCGGTCCTGAATATCGTGAGCTTCATATCACTATCCCTCAGTGTTGCCGTAAGCCGGAAGGACACCTTCCTCTATGGCCTCCGTTTCAGCTTCATCGGTCTGCTCTTTGCTCGCTTCGGATGCTTCTGTCTGCTCTTCTTCAAGCTCATCAGGTTCAGCAGGTTCTTCTGTTGCAGGTTCCGGATCAAGGATCGACGGGTCGAACGGTACTGGCTTAGGATCATTCGACTTGCGGAACTTCTGTCCGTAGTACTCCAGATCGCCGTCTTTGTCGACTTTGATCTCCGCCATCCAGCGGCATTTGATGACTCCGTGGCGGTAATCCCATTCCTCGACAGTATCTTCGTATACAGAATCATCGTATTCGCTGTATCCGTATCTCTGGGCAAAGTCGAGATCGTAGTGGCTCCTCTCGTAATATGTCAGTGTGACATCATCGCCAATGATCTCGAAATCCTCTGCGTAGTCGGTCTCAAAACGCCCCTGCAGAGCTGCTCTCATCTCTTCGACAGATCCGTAAGTCGTCCGGGTCATGTGGACCGTCAGAAAATTGATAATGAAATACAGCGCAGCAATTACAAGGACCACAGCTCCCAATACCAGCCATCTCCTGTTCTTGCGTTTGATCTGCCATTCAGTTGCCCATGCCTGAGCATCTCTTCTGTCCTGATCCATCTTCTTATAACCTCTTCTCTCTGATCATTCCACCTTTTATTCTACCAACATTCACGATATATCTCAAGAATCTCCTGCGTTGTCATCGGCCTGAATGCACCGCCGGAAATGAAACACGACTCCGCGATCTCCGGCAGCAGTTCTTTCTCCTTCTCGCCAAATCCTAGTTCGCGCATTGTCGTAGGCAGTCCGGCTTCACGGATGAGCGCTGCAAGTGCATCGATGCCCGCCAACGCGAGATCCTCGTCGCTCGCATAGTCATTTCTGTCGAGTTCCCAGACGTTCTTCGCCCAGCTGACGAACTTGCCCAGTCCGTCTCTGTAAATATGTCTGTAGTAGACCGGATGGAGCACCGCAAGGCCTTCTCCGTGATTGCAGTTGGTGTACGCGGACAGCTGGTGTTCCATGTTGTGTGCTTCGAAATCCTTGGATTTGCCGGTCTTGATGATGCGGTTCTCTGCCAGGGAAGCGGTCCACATGATATTGCTCCTGGCCTGTATGTCCTGCGGATCGGCAAGCGCAGCCCTGAAATCTCTGATCAATCCGCGCATCAGTCCTTCTGCTACATCGTCAGCAGGGTTCCCTTCCACAGACCAGCTGAAATAAGTCTCCATGATGTGCGAGAGTATATCGAAAGTCCCTGCCCTGAGCTGTCTCAGCGGCATCGTAAGCGTATATGCAGGGTCCATCAGCGCAAATACCGGATTCACCTCCGCATAATCCCGGTCAGTCTTGATCCTGGTCTCTTCATTGGTCAACACCGCGCATCCGTTGACCTCGCTTCCTGTAGCCGGCATCGTGACGACAACACCGCACGGAAGGACCTCATGCGTCATCGGTTTGCCTTCCATCCAGAAATCCTGCCACGCATCGCCGTCATATTTCGCCTGAACAGAGATCGCTTTGCAGCAGTCCATGACCGAGCCGCCGCCGATCGCAATGATGAGCGAGACATTCTCGCGTCTTGCAAGCTCTGCACCTTCGAGCATTTTGGCCAGTGTAGGATTGGACATGATCCCGCTGAACTCGATGATCCTGCAGCCTGTCTGTTCCAATACCCTGATGACATCGTCATACGCGCCGTTCTTCTTGGCTGAGCCGCCGCCGTATCCGACCATCACAGTCCCGCCCGGCTCAACATATTCTCTGACGAAACCTTCCAGTTCCCGGGCTACACAGCCCTTACCGAACCGTACCTTCGTCCTGCATTCCCAATTGAAATTCTCCATAACCGCCCCTCTTCTTATCTGGAAAAAAAGATGTCACATATGAAGTGACATCTTAGTGTTTGCTGTGCTGATATAACGACAAGCATGCATCTAATGCTATTTCATGAGCAGCTTAGCGAGCTTGAGAACATCAGTTGCATCAACTCCGTCCAGAAGTCCGCCTACTACGCTGAGCATATCGTCAGAACCGCGTGTCTTAGCTGTTGTCTTAGCTGTGCTGCCCATCTTGGACATCAGGAGCGGTGCCAGAATAGCCATGATCTTGAGAATTGTCTTAGTATCAATTCCGCTCTTCTTCTTAGCCTTGGCAGCTACTTCTTCCTGCTGAGCTCCGAGCAGGTGCTTTACGATCTTAGCGCCGTCATCTGTATCAACGGTCTTGAGGAACTTCGTTACATCGCTGGTATCCTGCTTGCCGTGATCGCTGAGCGCCTGCAGGAAGCCCTGCTGTGTCGACTTGTTGGTTGCCTGTCCCTGCATTCCCTTGAGAAGCATCGGCAGTACATCTTCCATGACAGCAACTGCGTCATTTACAGAAAGTCCGGTCTGATTGCTGACTTCCTCTGCTGCGCCATTGCTGAGCATCATCCTGAGAACATCATTCATATCCATGTGATCTATCCTCCTTCTCTGATCATATTGATCAGGCAGTCATCTACGATTACTATTAAATTTTACTCGTACAGCACGCGCTGTGTCAAGAAAATGCGCTATTCGCGGACTACCGCGACACCGCATTCGCGCTCCATGATCTTAGCAAACGATTTGACGCAAGTATGTACTATCCCTGTGCAGAATTTCTTGCGCTCAGGGTCCGTAAACTCATAATCATGGATGAGTTCCGGGCAGATGCTGCTGACATATTCCTTAGCGACATCATCGTTCAGTTCTCTGACCAGATCGATGCATTTGCGGAAAGCCGGATCGCCTTTGACCGTCCTGCCGAAAACTTTGCCGAGGCACATCGTAGCGCCTGCAACTGCCCCGCACACATTGCCGCCGTCACCAAATCCATACGGAAAACCAGTCGACAGTGCTATCGCTTCTTCTCCGATACCAAGCTCGTAGTGTCTGTTGAGCACTTCGAGCACCGACTCGGAGCACATGAATCCTGTTGTGAAATTCTCAGTCGCATCACTGAGCATTTTGTTCAGATTGACTTCCTTGACCATCTTATCCTCCTGTTGCTCTATCTGCCTATCGCTTTTCAGCGACTATCGCACGCCATTCACCGTCACGCAGAATGTCCAGTATCCGGAAGCCTTCCGCCTCGATCGCTTCTCTGCATACGTCTTCTTTGATATCCAGTATACCGGAAGTGATATATTTCCCGCCCGGTCTGAGGTGTTTTCTGACTGCCGATGTGAGCCGGATCACCAGGTCTGCCATCAGATTGGCGACCACAATGTCTGCCTCATAATCGACGCCTTCTGTCAGGTCTCCGTACTGTGCCGTTATCTTCTCCTCGAGACCATTGTGGCGGATATTTTCCTCTGCAACTCTTACTGCGTCCGGATCGATATCTATCCCCAGACATTCATCGGCTCCGAGCAGCGCAGCAGCGATTGCCAGGATACCGGTACCGCACCCTACATCCAGTACTTTGATTTCCGGCTTGCATCCCCGGCCGGTTTCCTGCGCATCATCCTTTCCCAGGATCCGCTCCAGCGCCTTGATACACATCGATGTCGTCTCATGAAGACCACTGCCGAACGCCATTCCCGGATCCATCTCTATCACGAGATCTTTCTCCGTCGGTTCGTATTCTTCCCAGCTGGGTTTGACTACGATCCGCTCTCCCACACGGGTAGGTTTGAAGTGCTCCTGCCATCTGTAAAGCCACTCACTGTCGTCCTCAGTCTCCGTTGAGAGGAATTCAATGTCGCTGTTATCGGCAGCGTCTCTCAACAGCGCCTCTGCATTGGCAAGCTCGCTCATGCCTTGCTCATCACTGCCAAAATACAGTGTGATCTCCGGCTGCCTGTCCATGTCTGCCGTAAGTTCGTCACTGATGTAATCATACCTGTATGTATCAGGGTGTGCCAGAATATCTCTGACGTCATCCGGATCATCTATCATCATGGATGTATACCCATGATCGATCAGCAGCGCCTCGATCTTCTCGAGGTCACTTCTTTCAACGCGGATCTTGAGTTCTCTGTACTTCATGCCTAAACGCTCCTACATCAGTGATTTCATATATATAATAGCACAATCATGTATTGAAAACTTGACTGCTGTTAGCTCTGATGTTAATCTTTTTTATTATGGAGGGAACAAGGGACGATGGGAAAGATAGAACAGAACAAGAAACAGAAGAGAACCAGTCTGCTGTTCAGTGCATATGAGCTGTTCACAACGATCGGGTTCGACAAGACGACGATACGGGATATCGCCAGTAGAGCGGGCGTTGCAAAGGGAACTTTCTATCTGTATTTTGACGACAAATATTCTCTCCGGGATCAGCTGATCAGACATATTGCGAGCCAGCTGCTCATCAGCGCCTGCGCAAGCATGGAAGAATATGCCGCTCAGCAGGCGGAGCCTATCACAGTGCCGGACAAGTTTGTCTACATCATTGATTATCTGATCGACCGCGCCGATGAGAACCGTCCGATCCTCAAGCTGATCAACAAAGATCTTTCATGGTGCCTGTTCACGGATGACATCTATGCGGCAGCTCCAGGCAGAATTGACGAGCCCGGCAGCATTGATTTTGTATCGTATATCCTCAACATGCTGGAGGCAGATCATGTTGAGATCCGTGACCTCAGACTTCTGATGTTCACACTTATCGATATGATAAACAGTACTGTCTATGATGCGGTGCTTTTCGGCGAACCGGTAGGGATCGAGGAGTACAAGCCTTACCTCAATAGATGCATCAGACTGCTGGTCAATGACGCTATCGAAGAGTAGACACGTACTAACGGAAGCATGAAAAGACGCATCTTCGCTGATATTGCAAAGATGCGTCTTTTTGATTTCTATCCGTAACGACCGTTATCGCTCTAGTTCAGAACGACCTTCTTGAATTTCTTCTTGCCCTTCTGCAGGATCAGTTCTCCGTCCTTGAAGCAGTCAAGTGTCACTGCGAATCTCTTATCTGTTACCTGCTCGCCGTTGACTCTTGCTCCGCCGCCCTGGATGGTCCTGTATGCCTCGGATGTCGATGGCTCGAGACCTGCTTCCTTGAGCAGTGCTGCCAGACCCATTCCATCGCCTTCGAACTTCGCCTTGTCCATCTGGACTGTAGGCATATCCTGAGATACTCCGCCGCCTGCGAAGATCTCACGGCTTGTCTCCAGAGCCTTCCTTGCCTTCTCTTCTCCGTGTACCAGCTTGGTCACTTCGTAAGCAAGGACTTCCTTCGCCTCATTGATCGCAGATCCCTCAAGAGCAGACAGCCTGTTGACCTCGCTCATTGGCAGGAACGTGAGCATTCTCAGACACTTGTTGACATCGGCATCAGCAACATTCCTCCAGTACTGGAAGAAATCGTATACCGGGCACTTTCTCTCGTCGAGCCAAAGCGCGCCTTTCGCTGTCTTGCCCATCTTCTTGCCTTCGCTGGTCGTCAGAAGACCTACTGTAAGTCCGAATACTTCCTTGCCGCAAGTCTTTCTGGTCAGATCTACACCGGCGATGATGTTGGACCACTGGTCATTGCCGCCGAACTGTGCCTTGAGGTCGAAGTCTCTTGCCATGACCATGAAGTCATAAGCCTGAAGCAGCATGTACGAGAACTCGAAGAACGAAAGTCCTTCATCTCTGTCCATTCTGGTCTTGAAGCAGTCAGCTCTCAGCATGGTGTTGACGTTGAAGTGTCTTCCGATCTCTCTTGCGAACTCCGTGAATTTGCACGGTCTGATCCACTCAGCGTTGTTGACGCTTACTGCGAGACCCGGAAGCGGTTCTCTGTTCTGGTGACCCGGATGATATACACCCTCGTTGCCTTCGTACTTCCACTCATCGTCGAAGTCGATGAATTTCTCAAACAGTCTCTTGAACTGTCTGCAGTTCTCATCGATAGTGTCTATCGTCATTACCTGACGCATATCGCTGCGGCCTGATGGATCGCCGATCTCACCTGTTCCTCCGCCGAGCAGGAATACCGGAGTATGACCATACTTCTGCATATACATCATGGTGATGACTGGAATGAAATGTCCTACATGCAGGCAGTCTGCCGTTGGGTCAAACCCGATATAGAACTTGATCTTCTCCTTGCCGAGGAGTTCTCTGAGTGCCTCAGGGTTCGTCGACTGCTCGATCAGTCCTCTCTCCACCAGGACATCATATACATTGGTGTGTTCACTAACATTGTCAGGAATAAAAGTTTTCATCGATACCTCTCCTTATACTATTGATATTCCTTCTCGATCAGGCGGGCCAGCCGCCATTCTTTAAAAAAGCCCCGCAGTATTGCTGCGGGGCTCGAATCGACTTCGTTACAGATCCGGGATCACATCGCAACAACACTGCTATTCAGCATCTGAATAGTAATCATAATAGTAGATTGCCGCAACGATTCCTTTCATTAATATATGACCTGTCTTTCCGTAAATCTCAGATGTTCAAACTATATCACTTAACTACTGTGCTGTCAAACCCAAACCCACGCCCCGTAGTACACCGCAAAACAAAAGACTGCTGTCTGATATAACAGCAGTCTCTATTTCTGTATCATGTCTGTCTGCCTAGAAATCAAGATCTTCGATCTCGTTGATCCTGCGCAGGTGCTTGCCGCCTTCGAATTCAGTAGTCATCCATGTATCGATGATATCGAATGCAAGCTCCTGACTGATCATTCTGGCACCCATGCACACTACATTGGCGTTGTTGTGCCTGCGGCACATTTCAGCCATCTCTACGGAAGTGCAAAGTGCTGCTCTGACTCCAGGTACCTTGTTACATGAAATACTTATTCCGATACCGGATCCGCAGACTGCGATGCCTCTCTCTGCCTCGCCGCTTGCAACAGCTTTGCCTACTGCGTGACCGTATTTAGGATAGTCACAGGATTCAGGAGAATAAGTACCTACATCTATTATCGTATGACCTTCGCTTTCCATCTTGGCTTTAATAGCTTCTTTCAGATCATAGGCTGCATGGTCACTTCCGAGTGCGATTACCATTACGTGTTCCTCCGTATGTATTATTAACGATCTGAGATCTCCTCTTCAAAGTATGTGCTTCTGACCTTATAACTCAGGCTGTGGCTGTCTTTCTGCCTGATCGATTCAATCAGCTCTTTGTGCGCATTGATCAGTTCTTCTGATCTGTTCTCAGTGAGCATAGTTGTCACAGTCTTCAGGCGGAGCGCATATGTAAGGGATCTCACTACTCTGTTGATCTTGTCTGCCATAGGGTTCTTGCCCATCTCGGCGATAAGGTCATGGAAACTGTCATCAGCATCAAAGAACGCTTTGACCGGATCGTCCGGATCATTCACGGCTGCCCGCATATCATCCAGCCTGTTTTCCAGTTGATCAAGTTCTTCTTCGGTATGATGATCGATTGCCAGCCTCATCATCCCGGCCTCTGTCATCTCTCTGAGCTCCATCAGATTCTCGAAGGAATCCTGATTGAGGATTATGCCATAGACCATCGGATCGATCATGCTCTCGGTATATCCGTTACAGACGAAAGTACCTTCCGAGCGCTTGCTTTCCAGCACACCAAGATAGGTAAGGATCTTGATCGCTTCCCTGACGCTGCTGCGCGCCACCCCAAGGGATTCGGCGAGTTCCGGTTCAGGTGGGATCTTGTCCCCCGGCTTGAGTTCCTTGGTACGCATTGCATCAGTCAGCCGGTTGATGACACTCTGTACCACGGATTCTTTTTTCAAGCTTTTCAGATAGGTTGGTGTCTGAGCCATACCATGATCTCCTTTAGTTTAGATAGGAGTGTTGATTGTATAAAATATCGCAAGTCGGACGTATGACATACTACATGAATTGAGAATAACAGTTTGGTTTTGAATTGTCAATCTGTTTTACATTCTATTTCAAACTGTTAAACAACCAGCTTATATGTGAAGTCATTGCGCTCTCTGCAGATATTTCACCAGCCGAAAAAGCGTTATGTGGGGGATGATTTAGCTAAACCATGAAAACTGCTGCTGCACTATGCAAGCACAGCGGCAGTTTTCTGATAAATCTTTAGTTGAATACTCCTGGGAGCCAGGTTACGAATCCTGGTACATATGTGATCAGCAGCAGTACCACTACGAGCGGGATGAGGAATGGCAGTACAGCCTTGTACATCTCCTCGATTCTGATATTTGCTGTCTTAGCACAGATGAACAAGCTTGTTCCTACAGGCGGTGTGCAGAGTCCGATCATCAGGTTCAGTACGAGTACTACGCCCAGATGTACCGGATCGATTCCGAACGAACCCATGAGAGGGATCAGGAACGGTACTGTGATCGTCATTACAGCAAGAGCTTCCATGAACATTCCGATGATCAGGAACGCAACGTTCAGGATCAGCAGCATGATGTACTTGTTTGTGGTCAGGCTTGTCAGTGCGTGTGACAGAGCGTCAGTCATGCCCATCATAGTAACGAGCCATGAGAACGCAGCAGCACCGCAGATGATGTTGAGGATGCCTGCGCCGTCAGCTACTGTCTGCTTAAGTGCCTGATAGATCTCCTGGACTGTCATGCCCTTGTAGAGAATGACGGACAGGAAGAATGCGTATACTACAGCAACGCATGCAGCTTCGGTTGGTGAGAAGATACCTGTCCAGATACCGCCGATGATGATGACCGGGGTCATGAGTGACAGGAAAGCTTCCTTAGTAGCTCTGAGGAGCTCTTTGCCGTCGAATTTATGTACTGGATAATGTCTCTTCTTGGACATTATGAATACCAGAATGCTGGTAGCGAGAGCCAGAAGCAGGCCAGGTACGATACCACCGATGAACAGTGTTCCTACCGCAACTTCTGTCATCATGCCGTATACTACCATCGGGATCGAAGGCGGGATGATAGGTCCGATCGTTGCGCTCGCGCAGGTTACTGCGGCTGAGAAGTCAGCATCGAATCCCTCGTCGATCATAGCGTCTACCTCGATCTGTCCGAGTCCGCCGGCATCAGCTACAGCTGATCCGCTCATTCCCGAGAATACGATGGAAGCAAGTACGTTAGCATGTCCAAGACCACCCGGGATCCAGCCGATAAGAGCTGAGCAAGCCCGGAATATTCGTCGTGTGATACCGCCCGTATTCATCAGCTTCGCCGCCAGGATGAAGAACGGGATAGCCAGCAATGTGTACGATGACGCATTACCTATCATACGGTGTACGATAGCTGTTGGCTCGAAACTACCGGTAATCATTGTAGTTGCAAGTGCGGATATAGCGAGTGAGAAACCAATCGGCACACCCATGACCATGAGTATCAGGAAGATTCCCATGACCAAAATTACTAATTTAATCATTGTATTACCTCCTGATATCAGATCTCTGCAGCTGCGGTCTCGACCTCTGCATCGTCTGCAGCCTTGATTCTCTTGTATCCTACGTTAACGATCTGGAACAGCGACATCAGAGCGCCAATCGGGAACGGCATATAGAACCAGCCGCGAGCGACAGGAATCGTCTGATACAGTGTCTGCATTGCGTTCTGTACGACACTGATAGCAAGATAACCTGCTATTACAAGGAAGACGAAGCAGAATCCATCCATGATGGTCAGCCAGATCGCACGCATTTTAGGCTTCATAGCATTAGATACGAAAGTCAGTCTCATGTGCTCATCATTGTGGAATGTCATGGACATACCGATGAACACGATCCAGGACAGGCATACAAGCGTGATCTCATACTGCCATGCAACAGGGTTGTTGAAGCAGTAACGGCTGATTACGGACCAGGTAATCAAGAGGATGAGGAATATCATCAATGCTACTGTAATGGCAGAAGCGATGTTATTGATCACCTCGCATAATTTATCAAATTTCTTCATAAGTCAGATTCCTCTCTGTTGTTTTGCAAAAGCTGCAAGGGCGCTTCACACGCCCTTGCAACTGTTCAGGACGAAATCCTTAAAATTTAACTGTTATTGATTCAGTTGTTCAGTCTTTACTGCATCGCAGCCTGAATACGTGTTACGAGATCCTCAGCCCAGTCATTCTGTGCATAGAAGTCATCGTATACAGAAGCTGTTGCTGCCTGAAGCTCAGCGATGTCAGGATATGTAACTTCCATGCCTGCATCCTGGAGTTCCTTGAGCATTGTTTCCTGGCTGTCTACGATAGCCTTGCGGTGCTCATCACCGTATGTCTTAGCAGCTTCCTTGAGGAGGTTCTGAACGTCTTCTGGATACTTGTTCCATGATGTCAGCGAGAATACCATGTTCTTGCACTCATACTTGTGGTTTGTCATAGCAAGATACTTCTGTACATCCTGGAAGTTGTTAGCATAGATGTTGGATACCGGGTTCTCCTGGCCATCGAATGTACCCTGCTGGAGTGCGAGGTAGAGCTCGGAGAATGCGAGCGGTGATGGCGAAGCGCCGAGTGCGTTGAAGATAGCCATTGTCATAGCATCCTCAGGTGTTCTGATCTTCAGACCCTTGAAGTCTGCAGCACTGTTGATAGCTCTCTTGGAGTTTGTTGTCTGACGGAGACCGTTCTCCCAGTAAGCAAGCTGGATCATGTTGTGGTTTGCAAGGTCAGCTACGAGCTCGTCACCGATCTCGCTGTCGAGTACCTTATATACTGACTCATAATCCGGGAACAGGAACGGGAGTCCGAGGGCGTTGATCTTAGGAGCAAGTGTAGCTTCCTGGCCCTGAGGCATCATCATAGCATCCAGGGAACCCATTTCGAGCATCTCTGTCATCTCAGCATTGGATCCGAGCTGCTCTGCAGCGTAGATGTCAACCTGGACAGCGCCGCCGGACTGCTCCTCTACATAAGCAGCAAAGTTCTCAAGGGAAACGTTGATCAGGTTAGTTGTTGTGTCACTGTGACCGATCTTGATAGTGAATGTCTGGCCGCCAGCGAATGCATCAGAGTCGCCGCCCTCAGCCGGAGCTGCAGCTCCACCGCCGCCACAAGCTGCGAGTGCCATTGCGAGTACTGCCATCATAAGCAGAGCTAAAAGTTTCTTCTTCATTTTTTCCTCCTGGTAATTTAGATATCAGTGTTTCAAATACTACGTAAGATAAAACCATTAGATAGTGCCCGCATCCAGGGAAGCAATCATGCTCTCTCAGTTCATACTGCAGAACTATATACGCAACCCTTTCATAATATCGAGCGTATTATTGAGCAATATATTCTTCCCTCTGCTGACCACCACCTTTCTGACGACTCTACAATACATGTTGTCTTATGTCTGACATAATTATGTAAGGCAATAATACAATATGCTTTTACAAAAATCTACCCATTCGGGCAATAGTTATTTGTTTCACAGTTAGGGATCTATCTGTCGCTGGCATTATCCAGCTTGTGATAGACCTCCTCCTCATAATAACTGAATCTCACCTTGTTGCTCAGATCATGCGTATCCTTGTCCCTTATGGCTTCCATAAGCTGGCGATGTGTTTCGATCAGTTCTTCAGCACGTCCTTCCGTGACCATGATCATCACTGTCTTGAAGCGCACATCGTATGTCAGCGATCTCACGACTCTGTTGATCTTATCTGCCATTGGGTTCTTGCCCATTTCAGCGATCTTGTCATGAAACCTCTCGTCCGCAGCGAAAAATATTCCGACAGGATCATCTTCTGATGCAACGGCGCGCTCCATCTCTTCGAGCAGATCTTCCAGTTCCTGCAGCTCCTCCGCATCGTGGTGATCGATGGCGAGGCGCATCATTCCCGCTTCTGTCATCTCTCTCAGCTCCATGAGCTTCTCGAATGAATCCTGATTAAGCAGTATCCCGTATACCATCGGATCGATCATGCTTTCACTGAATCCACTGCATACGAATGTTCCTTCAGATCTCTTGCTCTCCAGAACTCCGAGGTATGACAGGATCTTGATCGCTTCCCTGAGACTGCTTCTTGCGACCCCAAGAGCTTCAGCAAGTTCTATCTCTGGCGGCACCTGGTCCCCCGGCTTCAGCTCACCACTCGTGATAGCATCGGTCAGCCTGTTGATAACGCTCTGTACGACCGATTCTTTTTTGAGATTCTGCATGTAAGTTGGCACCTGGTTCAATTCAGTTCTTCTCCTTTGTCCCGATTATCCCGATGTGTTGATACCCTGATCCGGCTCTCATTAGTCAAGAGAGAGATGCTGTGGTACGCCTTCTGAGAAGTAAGGTTCTATCTCACCCATGATCAGCGGACGTCCGTATTTGATGAATTCATCGCTTACATAAGTCCCGTCATTGATGATCCATTCAAGTGGAACCATGCGCTCCACATTAGCGATCTCATGGATATCGAACTGGTCGTAAGTGACCAGATACGGATTCCTTGACGTAACCTGGATCGTGATCATGCTGCCGGTGTTTCCTTCGAACGCCTTCTTGGCTGCAAGATATCCTACATTGAACGCTTCTTCCGCGTCAGTACGGGAAACGATATGCGAAGCACATCTCTGAAGCGTTGAGAATTCGATAGCTCTTGCTTTGATTCCGGTCTTCTCGCTTACCAGCGAAGCGAGATATGTACCGACGCCTGACAGCTGTTTGTGTCCGAAAGCATCGAGTTTGTCACTGGTGCTTCCGAGCTCACAGACAAATCTTCCGTCTGCAAGCTTGATTCCCTCGGATACCGCGATCGTGATCGAAGGTTTTGTCTTAGCAAGCTCCTGGACCTTCTTAACAAAGGCTTCAGGGTCAAAGCTTACTTCCGGCAGATAAATGAGATCCGGTGTCTTGGTTCCAAGTGCGGCAGCGGCTGTGAGCCAGCCTGCGTGGCGTCCCATGATCTCAACGATACATACAGATGTCCTGTATGGGCCGTAGCATTCACTGTCCGCCATGATCTCTTTGAGCGAAGTAGCGATATACTTAGCTGCTGAACCAAAGCCCGGGCAATGATCTGTCACAGGCAGGTCGTTATCGATCGTCTTCGGGATACCCATGAATTTCTGTGGTTTGCCGTGCTGTGCGGCATAATCAGAGAGCATTTTGACAGTATCCATCGAGTCGTTTCCGCCATTATAGAGGAAATACTGGATATCGTACTTGTCGAGGATCTCGAAAATCTTCTCGTATACATCCTCGTGCCCTTCGATCTTAGGCAGTTTATATCTGCATGAACCCAGAAATGCGGATGGGGTTCTCTTGAGCAGCGAAATATCGCTTGCTGTCTTGACCTTCTCGCGCAGGTCTATGATGTCCTCGTGAAGGAATCCTTCAATACCGTAATGCATTCCGTAGATCTTCTCCACGCCTGCATCTTTAGATGCCTGAATAGCTCCTGCAAGGCTTGAGTTGATGACTGCAGTCGGCCCCCCTGACTGGCCAATGATAATGTTGCCTTTAATACTCATAGTCGTTCTCCTGTTAGGTTTGCCTTTCAGACTCCCTGCGGGGGAAAATCACTAACGCCACAGGGAGCCTGATAATGCAAGGAGGTAGTATATATAAAGATAGTTTAATTACTAGAGAGCCTCAGCTGTTGCAACGATGTCCTCTACAGTGATGCCGTTCTTAGCGAGCAGTCTCTCATAAGGAGCAGACTCACCGAACTGATCCTGGATACCGATTCTCTTAACGATACCCTTGCCCATCTCTGCAACTACTTCGCATACAGCGCTGCCGAGACCATTGATGATGTTGTGGTCCTCAACAGTAACGATCTTGCCGATCTCGTTGACACATGCCTTAACAGCTTCTACATCGAGAGGCTTAATTGTGTGCATGTCGAGAACTCTTGCGGAAATACCCTTTTCCTCGAGAGCCTTTGCTGCCTTGATAGCGAGGCAAACTGTATCACCGTTAGCGATGATAGCAACGTCCTTGCCATCCTGAACCTGATATGCTTTGCCGATCTCGAATTCAACTTCTGGTCCATAAACCTGCTCCATAGCGTCTCTTGTGACTCTCAGGTACATTTGTCCATAGTTCTCAGCTGCGGCTCTTACAAGCCTGCGTGCCTGGTTGTAATCAGCCGGCATGATAACTGACATATTAGGAATAGTTCTGAGGATACCCATATCCTCGATAGCCTGATGGGATGCGCCGTCGTTAGCCGGTGTAAATCCACCGTGTGAGCAAGCGATCTTAACATTCAGGTTAGTATAGCAGATCTCCTGACGGATCATTTCACAGATTCTCATTGATCCGAAAGCTGCGTATGTTACTACGAACGGGATCTTGCCGCATGTTGCAAGACCAGCTGCTACTGCAGCACCGTTCTGCTCAGCAATACCTACGTTGATGTACTGATCAGGAAGCTGTTTTCTGAAATCCTGAGTTTTGCAGCTCTTACCGATATCTATGTCCAGAACAACGACATCCGGATTATCTTTACCTACCGCTACGATCTCATCGCCAAATCCGTTACGGGTAGGGATCTTCTTCAGTTCACTCATTTTATTATCCTCCTCGTTTTTCTAGTCATTATATATCAGTCTATAAACTGAGCCTTGAGTTCTGCGATTGCCTGTGCGTACTGCTCATCGTTAGGAGCAACGCCGTGCCAGCCAAGCTGGTTCTCCATGAAGCTGACGCCCTTGCCCTTGATTGTAGTTCCGATCAGAGCCTTAGGATTGCCGTTCTGTGCTTCCGGTGCATAGCACTTGTCGATTGCAGCGCAAACTTCTTCCATATTATTTCCATCAAGATAGTATACATCCCATCCGAATGCCTTGAACTTCTCGCCGAGGTCTCCGTTAGGCATGATCTCGTCAGTTGTTCCGTCGAGCTGGAGGTTGTTGACGTCTACGAATACGATGAAGTTGTCGAGTTTATACTTGTTTGCAGTATTAGCTGCTTCCCAGATGATACCTTCCTGAGCTTCGCCGTCTCCGAGTACACAGAATACCTTGTAGTCCTTCTTGTTCATCTTGCCGCCGAGAGCCATTCCAGCTGCACAAGCCATGCCCTGTCCGAGGGAGCCTGTTGAAATGTCGATGCCCGGGCACTTAATCATCGAAGGATGTCCCTGCAGAGGGGATCCTTCCTTACGGAGTGTATCAAGTACTTCTTCAGGGAAATATCCGAGTGTAGCAAGGCAAGCATACTGGATCGGGCATACATGACCCTTGGAGAGGACCATTCTGTCACGGTCTGCCCACTGAGGGTTCTTCGGGTCTACGTTCATGTACTTGAAGTAGCATGCTGTGACGAATTCTGCTGCTGACAGGGATCCGCCTGGATGTCCGGACTGCGCTTTGTAGATCATATCAACGACCTTGATACGCATTTCCGTTGCTTTGTTCTTAAGATCTTTCATGGAAATGTCTTTCATAGTGTCTCCTTCGCTTAATCTGCTTGAGGTGTGTTATATTATTGCTCCGAGTGATAATTGATCGTTCTTCGTGTGGATTAATATCCAAGGTACAGTGACTGCTTAGCAAGAACGAGGTTGAGAATGATCTCGTTGCAAGGAGTCGGGATACCGTACTGCTCGCCAAGCTTCACTACTGCGCCGTTGATGATCCTGATCTCTGTCTCGCGCTGATGTGTTACTGCCTGCACCATCGAGCTGATTGTCTCGTCTGTAGCGCGGGATACTTCATAAGCGTGCTCCAGTTCCTCTTCGTAGTTCAGTGTGCAGCCTGCTGCGTTTGCTACTTCGATAGCTTCTTTGATAAGTCTCTTTGCAAGTTCGTTAGCATACGGGTTCTTGCTGATGAATCCATTCGGTGTTCCCAGCAGAGCGCTTACGCCGTTGATAGCAACGTTAGCGGAGAGCTTGTGCCAAATAGCGTTCATTACGTTCTCGTGTACATCGACTTCGAGGCCAGCCTCGCGGAATGCTTCTGCAACTTCCTCGACCTTAGCCATAGGAGCCTTCGGTGAACCCATATTTGTGGAACCGTAACCAGTGTGTCTTACATGTCCCGGTGCGATCGGTGTTGCTCCGAAAGCGGTGTTTCCGATGATGATCTGCTCTTCTGGAACTACCTTAGCGATCTCATCGTAGTTGCCGTATCCGTTCTGCAGGCACAGGATCATTGTGTGCTCGTCGATCATTGGAAGTGCGTTACGTACAGCTGCTTCCAGGAACTTGTAATGGACAAATACTATGAGAAGATCTACTACGCCGATCTCCTTCGGATCAGTAGTAGCGATCGCAGGATGGACGGAGATGGTCTCGCCATTGCCGTATCCCGGTGCACAGCAGTCAAGAAGGATTCCGTTCTTCTTGATGTTCTCGATAACCGGCTCATAGGTGTCCAGTACGCATACTTCGTGTTTCTGCAGAAGATAGGCTGCATAGCAGCTTCCGATAGCTCCACATCCGACAAATCCAATTCTCATGATCAGTTTTCCTCCTTAATATTCGCGGGTGATCAGTCTAATATTGCTTTAAAAAGGTTGTTAATTTGTTACTTATTTGTCATATGTCTTTTGTCTGACATATGACACTTGTATTCTATGTTCTACTTATAAAATACGCAACCTTTTTTTGTGAAAAATAATTTTTTAACAAGATTTTATACACAGGAAAACAAAGGAGAGGGGCATTACAGCATCCTCCTCTCCAACTGCTACTATATATTGTTATCCTATTATATATATACATCTAATCAAGTCTGCTCTGTGCTACTTCGTTCCGAATATCCTGTCGCCGGCATCGCCAAGACCAGGTACGATGTAAGCGTTCTCGTTCAGATGAGCATCCTTCGCAGCGATATAGATATCGACGTCCGGATGTGCTTTGGTCAGAGCTTCGATCCCTTCCGGAGCCGCGATCAGGAACATAAGGCTGATATCCTTAGCTCCTCTCTTCTTGACGAAGTCTACAGCTGCGATCGCGCTGCCGCCTGTTGCGAGCATCGGGTCTACGATGATGACCTTTCTCTTGTCTATATCCTCAGGGAGTTTGCAGTAGTATTCTACCGGCTCGTGGGTCTCCGGATCTCTGTAGAGGCCTACGTGTCCGACTTTGGCGTTAGGGATGATCTCCAGCATGCCGTCAACAAATCCAAGTCCGGCTCTCAGGATCGGAACGATCGCCACGTCCAGGCCCTTGAGCATTTTGACTGTTGTCGGGCATATTGGTGTCTCAATATCGACTTCCATTGTCGGCAGATCTCTGGTGACTTCAAATGCCATCAGCATCGCTACTTCTCTTGCCAGGTCTCTGAACTCTTTGCTTGTAGTGTTCTTGTCCCTCATCATCGATACCTTGTGCTGGATCAGCGGGTGATCGAATACCATTATCTTGCCCATTCGTTACCTCCGTGTTGAATTCTGTTTAGATTGTTGTAATTATATTATAAAGTCTGTCCCTCGGCCCTTATTTTACGTCGTACCCGGCGCTCTTGAGCATGCGGTTCATAACGCTGAAGCCCAATCCTGATTCCTCCAGCGTCCTGATCAGGATGATATCATATCCCTGCCTGTCGAACTCGCGGAGATCAGCGAAAAGTCTGTGTGCCGCCCCGCGAACATCATCGCCGTAGTCGATCACGGCAACTCTCTGCCCATGCTTGCGCGCCTCGAGTCCTATCGCTGTCGCTTTGACGCGGAACTCATAATCATTGCCTTCGAGCAATGTTACCTTGGCGTCCGGTGAATAATGGACATACTTCATTCCAGGTGACTTCGGTGCAAACTCTTCGTCTGCCACGCCGTCTCCCGGATCTGCGAGATGATCTGGTTCTTCCAGCAGGTGCTTATCCAGGGCTACCTCCTTGCCGAGAACTGCTTCGAGCCACTCTCGTGTGATCAGTCCCGGTCTGAGTATCGTAGGCACCTCACCGGTCATGTCGAGAACCGTCGACTCAATACCTACATCGCACTGTTCCCCCATGATGACACCGTCTATCCTGCCGTCCATGTCCTCGAGGACATCCGCGGCTGTTGTCGGGCTTGGTTTGCCTGAAAGGTTGGCGCTCGGTGCTGCGATCGGCCTGCCTGCTGCGCGGATAAACCTCTGCGCTGTCTCATTGGACGGCATCCTGATCGCTACCGTGTCAAGCCCTCCTGTCGTAGCATCCGGAACGGATTCTGCCTTAGGGAAGACCAGCGTCAGCGGTCCCGGCCAGAATGTTCCGATCAGCTTGAGCGCGTCCTCGGAGATCGAAGCTCTGCCGTTACGCACCAGCGGCTCCAGGTCCATCGCGTCAGCGATATGGACGATCATCGGATTGTCGGAAGGTCTGCCTTTGGCTTCGTATACCGACCTCACTGCTTCCTGATCGAGCGCATCAGCGCCGAGTCCGTAAACGGTCTCAGTCGGAAAAGCGATAAGCCCGCCGCAGACGATCAGTTCTCCGGCTTTCCGGATATCTTCTTCACTTGTCGTTAACCTTAATGTTTTCACTATTATTAGCCGAAATCTCTCATCTTCTCGGCCTGATCAGCAGCGATCAGTCCGTCTACAGCCTCGTCGATATCTCCATCGAGGAACTGCTCGAGTTTGTAAAGTGTCAGGTTGATCCTGTGGTCGGTCATCCTGCCCTGCGGGAAGTTATATGTCCTGATACGCTCCGACCTGTCGCCGGAACCGACCTGGCTCTTCCTGTCAGCAGAGATCTTGTCATTCTGCTCCTGGACCATCTTGTCGTAGAGTCTTGCCTTGAGTACTCTCATGGCCTTCTCTCTGTTCTGGATCTGCGACTTCTCATCCTGGCATGTGACAACGATGCCTGTCGGCAGATGTGTCATTCTTACAGCGGAGTCGGTCGTGTTGACGCACTGTCCGCCGTTGCCGGATGCCCTGTATACGTCGACTTTGACATCGTTCGGGTTGATCTCAACTTCAACGTCATCGACCTCCGGTAGAACAGCGACTGTCGCTGCGGATGTGTGGATCCTGCCGGAAGACTCTGTCTCAGGGACTCTCTGCACTCTGTGGACACCGGACTCGAACTTGAGCCTTGAATAAGCGCCCTTGCCCTTGATCATGACTACAGCTTCTTTGATGCCGCCGATACCGGTATCGCTGATCTCGATGATCTCGGCTTTCCATCTGCGGCGCTCAGCATATCTCAGATACATTCTCAGCAGATCGTTGCCGAAAAGTGCAGCTTCCTCGCCGCCCGTACCTGCCCTGATCTCCAGAATGACGTTCTTGTCATCGTTAGGGTCCTTAGGAAGCAGCAGCACCTTGAGATCGTCCTGGGCTTTGGCCATCTTCTCTTCGAGTTCTTTCGCCTCTTCCTTGGCCATCTCTCTCATCTCTTCGTCATCCTCAAGATCCATGATCTCTCTCGCGTCAGCAAGGTCGCTCTGCATCTTGCGGTAAGACTCATACGCCCTGACGATCGGCTCGATCTCAGCCATTTCTTTCATGTATTTCTGCCAGCTCTTCTGATCGGAGATGACAGCAGGATCAGCGACCTTCTCGCTGAGTTCCTGATATTTCTCAGTTATAAAATCCAGTTTATCAAACATTTTCTTACCTCTTTCTGTACGCAAAATCAATAACGGATAGTCTCATCACTTCCGCTATCGTCCTTCCAGTATTCTGCGTCCAGTTCTATCGGTCATAGTTATTCTCCTGTTAAGTCTTAAACCAATTAATTATATCAGTATTCGTCGTATTTTTCCATGATCTTCCGCAGGATCGGGTCATTCACATCAAAACCGATCTCTCCCACCGAAGCGATCGGCAAAACCTTCGGCGATGTGCCGCTGATAAACGCAGCCTGGCAGCTCCCGATCTCCGCAGCAGACAACGCCGTCTCGCAAAGTTTGACACCCATATCGCGGATGATCTCGATGATCTTGCTGCGCGTGACACCGAGCAGGACTTTATCAGCCGGTGCGGTGAGCACTTCCCCATCCCTGATGAAGAACACATTGGAGCGGCTGCCCTCTGTGATCTGCCCGTTCCTGTCGACCAGCAGGACCTCATACAGATCATGCTCTCTGATCGCTGCATTGGTCGCTTCGCGGAGCGCTCTGTCCATCATCTTGATATTAGGATTGCGGCGCTCGCCACGGAACAGTTCCGTCCTGACCCCGCTCTCATACATCTCGGCGGTCGGATAGTGGGTAGGTGTGAGGTAGAGTCTGGAATAACCTCCGATATCCGCCTCTATCTTGATATTGTGATTCATGATGCCGCTCTCGTTCACGAGCTCATCGATGCAGCCTGCAAGATCCCCGCAGCTGAACTGCAGCACCCTGCCCATACTTGCCAGAGACTTCTCCAGCCTTCTGTAATGGTCCTCGAGGAACACCGGCTTGCCGTCTGTGATACGGACAACCTCATATACCGAAGGCATATCGAGGCTGCCCAGTGTGACAGCAGATTTGAAGGCGCTGATCATATCCCGGACGATCGTCCTTATCATGTCCAGCGGTATCTGATTATAGTAGAAGAGCAGATACACACGTCCGTCGCGGTCCAGCTGCTCTATGTCTCTGACCTTGGCTCCGGCATCTGCGGCAGCTTCGACCAGCCTCTCAGCAAGCTCGTGATGGATCTCCTCAGTCCTCTTGCTGCCGGACTGACCTTCTGTAATGACTCTCACGTGAGTATCCAGCCGCAGTGTCATGTTGATACCGGACTGTGCGTTCTCTGCGGTGACAAATCCTCCATCGCTGCCAAACTCTCTGACTGCTGCCAGCGCCACCTGCAGTTTGCGCGAATAGAGCTTGCGTACTCTCTTCAGATTAGTATTGTAGAAGCCCCTCTTCATGAACTGAGCCAGCGTCAGCTGCTCGGTCTTGGAACAAGTCTGGTCGTAATTCATCCTGATGCGGTCGTACAGATCCACCATGCTGTGCGGCAGCACCATGTAACTGATCCTTACCGCAGGGAACAGCGTAGAAGTGAACGACCCGATGTACACGACTCTGCGGCCCTGATCGAGCCCCTGCAGTGCCGGGATCGGTCTGCTGTTATATCTGAGTTCGCTGTTGTAATCATCTTCTATTATTATACTGTCATTCTTCTCCGCCCACTCGAGGAGCTGACGCCTGCGCCCTATTGGCATCACTGCACCAGTCGGGAACTGATTCTGCGGGCAAACATAGACAGAGGTGCGGATATTCACCGGAAGCTTCTCGATCGTGATACCATCCTCGCGTACCGGTATGCAGTTGATGCTGAATCCCCAGTCACGGAAAATATTCCTGACCGGCATATAGCCCGGATCTTCCACCGATACATGTCCGATATCCATCATCTTCAGGATCCTGGCAAGATGGCTGACGAGCTGCTGCGTACCGGCACTGATAATTACCTGCCGCTGAGTGCACACGACACCTCTGGCATGGTACAGGTACTTCGCGATCTCTTCTCTCAGCGCAGGTTCGCCCTGCCTGTCGCCCTCTGTCAGCAGCTGCTCAGGCATGTCGTTGAGAACGCTGGCCATACACTTCTTCCATTTGACAAAATCGAATGACTCCGGATCGCAGTTCACCGGTCCACGCGCGCTTTCTGTGTGACCCGCTCTGTCTGCCTGCTGTTCTTCCGGCTTCGTGATATCCGACTCCTTCCCGGCAGACGCGCCGGCACCCGAAGCAGCGTAATAGCCGGACTGCGGTCTGCTGATCAGATAGCCTTCCGCCATCAGCTGATCATAGGCGAGCTTGACGGTCGTCACGCTGATCCCAAGTGAATCAGCCATGCTTCTGAGAGACGGCAGCCGCTCTCCGGTGCTGATCCTTCCCTCACTTATCTCTTCTCTGAGATGTTCATATAGCTGTACATACAGGCTTGTTGCTGAATTGTTATCAAATTCGAACGAAATCATGATACTATTTCGAAATCCCCAATAATTGTGCCCAACAAAAAATGACAAAGTGTGTATTTATTTAATTACAATCTGCCGATATTATAGTGTATAACAGAGAACAGGTCAATCCGCAAAGAGCATTCATTCACTCACACTATGCGGGAGGTATCACATGAATCACCATTTTGCACAGAACGGGCAGGATAACAGAACTAAGCGACTTGTCACCACCGCTTTGATGACATGTCTTATCGTGCTCGGAACGATCTTGTTCAGAGTGCCGATCCCGATGACTCAGGGTTACATCCACCTGGGAGATACCATGATCTATCTCGGAGTCCTCCTGCTCGGCAGGAAAGGCGGTGCATCCGCTGCAGGTCTGGGCTCTGCACTGGCAGACATTCTCGGCGGGTATGCTTTCTGGGCACCGTGGACCCTCTTCATCAAGCTGGCCATGGCTTATGCCGCGGGGCTTATCATCGACAAGCGTCCTTCGCAGGGCGCCGGTAATGGCAGTCCTGCGTGGCAGATCTTCGGAATGACCATCGGCGGTATCGTCATGTGTATCGGCTATCTGATCACCGAGCGCGTCATGTACGGCAGCTGGGTGGCTGCAGTGATCGCTCTGCCGTGGAATGTCGGACAGTTCGCAGTAGGGATCGCGATTTCTCTCATCGTATATCATGCTCTGGTGAGGGTTCCATATCTCAGGGAGCTGCGGAGCTGAGCTGCCGATCAGTATATATATATATAATATGTATATTTCAGGATCCGGATCCTATGGTCCGGGTCCTTTTTTCGTTTTTATCCGCTCGTCAGAACGCGATCGAATCCGTTATGTGCGAAAAAATATACGAAAAAGCGAATATTTATACTTGTTCTTCCGGCTGTTTTCCCCTATTATAGATGTAATTTAACTGAAAAGATCGGAGGTCAGGATTTGTACAAAGTATTTATTGATGGAGCACATGGAACGACCGGTCTCAGGATCATCGACTATCTCAGCGGACGCGAGGATCTGCAGCTGCTCGAGATAGAACCGGGATACAGGAAAGATATCGATGCCCGGCTCAGGATGATCAAAGATGCCGACGTAAGCATTCTGTGTCTGCCTGATCAGGCGGCAGCTGAAATTGCTGCGGTCGCACCGGCGGATGCAGTTCTGATAGATACTTCCAGCCGTCACAGGACGAGCGATGGATGGATCTATGGTATGCCTGAACTCACAGCAGACCAGAGATCACTGATTAAGAATTCAGCAAGGATATCCAATCCCGGCTGTCATGCCAGCGGATTCATCCTTCTTGTCAGGCCTCTCATCGACGCAGGGCTCCTGGACAGCAGTGCTCTGCTTAACTGTTTCTGCATGACCGGATATTCCGGCGGCGGCAAATCGATGATCAGCCGCTATGAAAGCCCTGATCGTCCCGCATCGCTTGGATCTCCCGGTCAGTATGGCCTCTCTCAGAGCCACAAGCATCTGCCGGAAATGATCAAAATGACCGGTCTGACTCACCAGCCGTGCTTCAGCCCGGTTGTCAGCGACTTCTATAACGGCATGGTCATGACCGTCCAGCTGCACAGCTCGCAGCTCAGCCGCCCGGCCGGCCCTGATGATATCCGCGAGATCCTCGCCGGAAGATATGCGGGCGAACCGCTGATCAAGGTGTCAGATGAAGTACCGTCAGACGGATTCATATACTCTGATCCGATGGCAGGTTCCAATGGAATGGATCTGTATGTCACAGGCAACAGCGACAGGATACTGCTCATAGCAGTCTATGATAATCTGGGGAAAGGTGCCTCCGGCGCTGCAGTGCAGAACCTGAACATCGTACTCGGAACAGAAGAAACTAAAGGATTACTGTAATCATGAAATAAAGGGGGAACAAATGGTAAAGGTTATCGAAGGTGGAGTTACCGCCGCAAAAGGCTTTAGGGCAGGCGGGATATACAGCGGCATCAGGAAGAATCCGGGCAAGAGCGATCTGGCTCTTATAGTCAGCGATGTTCCGGGGAATGCTGCTGCCGTCTATACCAAGAATAAAGTCCAAGCTGCACACATCGCGGTCACCAAGAGACATATCGCAAACGGCATAGCTCAGGCTGTTCTCTGCAACAGCGGCAATGCCAACACATGCACTCCGGACGGAGAAGAGGTCGCTGAGCAGGCAACTGTCATCGCAGCTACTCAGCTTGGCATCAAGAGTGAAGATGTGCTCCCGGCGGCTACCGGTGTCATCGGTGTATCGCTGCCGATCGAACCGTTCGAAGCTGCTATGCCGGACCTCGTAGCTTCCCTGTCCTATGACGGCTCTGCAAACGCTGCTCTTGCGATCCTCACGACCGATACATATATCAAGGAATATGCGGTTCAATTCGAAGCCGGCGGCAAGACATGCACGCTCGGAGGCATTGCCAAGGGCAGCGGCATGATCCACATCAATATGGGAACCATGCTGAGCTTCATTTCCACGGACTGCGCCATCAGCCAGGAGCTCGTCAGCAAAGCGCTGCACGAAGTGATCATCGATACCTACAATCAGGTGAGCGTCGATGGAGATTCCTCGACCAACGATACCGTCGTTGTCATTGCCAACGGTCTGGCCGGCAACGAAGAAATAACTGAAGAAGGCTCTGATTACGGGGCCTTCTGCGAGGCACTGAACAAAGTCGCAGAAGAGCTGTCCAAAATGATCGCCGGAGACGGTGAAGGCTGCACCAAACTCCTCGAAGCTCATGTGACCGGCGCTCCGACCAAAGAGACCGCAAGGCTCATATCCAAGAGCGTCATCTGCTCGTCGCTGTTCAAAGCAGCAGTTTTCGCTTCGGACGCGAATTGGGGCCGCATCCTCTGCGCGATCGGCTATACCGATGCCGAATTTGACGCTTCCAACATAGATGTGTCTGTAAAGTCTGTGACTGGCGAAGTTCAGGTGTGCAAAGGTTCCGCTTCGATACCATTCGATGACGACTTTGCCACCAAGATCCTCTCGCAGAAGTCTGTAACCGTCGAGATCGATCTGCATGACGGCAGCGAAGAGGCTTATGCGTGGGGATGTGATCTCACGTATGATTACGTGAAAATCAACGGTTCATATCGTTCGTAAAGCTGCGGACGGCGTGATTGTTTTGGCAGAAGGGAAACAGAGATGGTCAATCAGAAATACATGGAGAAAGCTAGCGTCCTCATAGAGGCGCTTCCTTATATACAGCGTTTCAACCGCAAGATAATCGTTATCAAATACGGCGGGAGTGCGATGATCGATGACGAGCTCATGAAGCATGTGATCGAGGATGCGGTTCTGCTCAAGCTGGTCGGATTCAAGCCGGTCATCGTCCACGGCGGCGGCAAAGAGATCAGCAACTGGATGCGCAAGACAGGCGTCGAGCCTCATTTCATAGATGGACTGCGCGTAACAGATGCGGATACACTGGAGATCGCTGAGATGGTCCTCGGCAAGGTGAACAGTGACCTGGTGACCCTTGCTCAGCAGCTCGGCGTCCGCGCATGCGGCATCAGCGGCAAAGACGGCAAGCTGCTCACAGTACGCAAGGCCGAACCTAACGGACAGGACATCGGATATGTAGGAGAGATCACATCTGTAGATACGAAGATCATAATGGATCTGCTCGCAAATGATTTTCTTCCTGTTATATATCCGATCGGCATGGACGAAAACGGTCAGTCCTATAACATCAACGGTGACCATGCGGCAGCCAAGATCGCGCAGGCTCTCCATGCAGACAAGCTGGCCTATCTTACCGACACATCCGGCGTATACATGGATCCGGATGATCCGGAATCGTTCATTTCCGAACTCAGCACCTCAGAAGCAGAGCAGCTCATCGCAGACGGCACGATCTCCGGGGGCATGATCCCTAAGATCCGCAACTGCTGCAATACGATCGAGAACGGTGTCAACCGGGTGCATATCCTGAACGGAAGCATCCCGCACTGCCTGCTCCTCGAGATCTTCACTGACAGAGGCGTCGGGACCGTGATCATCAAAGAAGGAGAACGATACTATAAAGGAGGGAACAGTCAGTGATGGATCGTGAACAGCTCAAAGACAAAGATCTGAAATATATAGTCCACACCTATAACCGTTATGACGTGGTAGTCGATCATGCGGACGGTTCGGTCATCACAGATGTGAACGGCAAAGAGTATGTCGATTTCTGCAGCGGCTATGCTGCCAATTCTCTCGGATACAGAAACGAGGCCTGGCTGGCAGCTGTCACCGCACAGCTGGGCAAGGTGCAGCATACTTCCAACCTGTATTACTCAGAGCCGGGGATCCTCCTGGCGGAGAAGCTCGTAGAGAGAAGCGGACTCTGCAAGGTCTGGTTCGCCAATTCGGGCGGCGAGGCCAATGAGGCTGCGATCAAGACTGCAAGAAAATACGGCAATACTCTTGCCGATCATAAGAAAAATACTATTATATCGCTCAAGAAATCCTTCCACGGAAGGACGCTTGCTACTGTTACCGCAACAGGTCTCGCTGAGGCACAGGAAGTGTTCGCGCCACTCGTGCCTGGTTTTGTCCATGCAGAGGTCGATGACATAACTCAGCTGGAAGAACTGACTGCCAAGTATGACCCATGCGCATTTCTCATGGAGCTGGTACAGGGCGAAGGCGGAGTCCACGCGCTGGACGCTGAATTCGTCAAAGCAGCCGCAGATCTGTGCCACGAGAAAGACATCCTCTTCATCGACGATGAAGTTCAGGCCGGTATCGGCAGGACAGGGACCCTCTTCGCGTATCAGCAGTATGACATCATACCAGACATCGTTTCGTTCGCCAAAGGTATCGGCGCCGGACTGCCGATCGGCGGCATCATCTGCGGGCCGAAGACCTGCGATGTTCTTGTCCCGGGAGACCATGGCTCCACGTTTGGCATGAACCCTGTCGCCTGTGCCGGAGCGTGCGTGGTGCTCGACACAATGGACGATGCTTTCCTCGCAGACGTCCGGAGCAAATCTAAGACTCTTCGTTCCGCCCTTCTGTCAATGGCCAAAGTAAAAGGCCTTGACGGCCTCGGCCTCATGGTCGGTGTCGATCTCGACGGGATGACCGGTGCGGAAGCAGTGGCACAGCTCATGCAGGAAGGCCTGCTCGCCATCCCTGCGCAGAACAGGCTGAGGCTCCTGCCGCCGCTGACGATCAGCAGCGAAGAGCTCAGCAAAGCGATATCGATACTGAGCAAAGTTCTGAATTAACAGCAATAAAAGACCGGAGCAATTGCTCCGGTCTACTGGTTTCTTACAGTCCGTACTTGTTCTTGAACTTCTCAACACGTCCGCCGCGGTTAGCAAACTTCTGCTGGCCTGTGAAGAATGGGTGGCATTCTGAGCAGATGTCTACTCTCATCTCCGCCTTGTTGGACAGAGTTGTGAATGTATTCCCACATGCGCAAGTAACTTTACATTCCTTGTAACCAGGATGGATTCCTTCCTTCATGTTGGTACCTCTTTCTGTAATAATTATTTATGAAACGTTCCATGCTGCCGATGCCATGCCGCATATGCCGGTCACAGGCGACAGCTTGATGAGTATATCACTCAGGAACGGTAAAATCAAGGGGTTTATCCCTTGAATTCTTTCTTTTCTTTGCCGAAATGCAGCTCTTTGAGGCCTTCTACTTCGTCGCAGATCTCTCTCAGGCTGCAGCTGTGGCAGTCCGTCGCCATTCCTTCCAGGATCTTGGACAGTGTGAGAGTGATGTCTCTGGTCTTCTTCGCGTCGGCACGCATTCCTGCATAATCGACATCGTCCGCTGTCACGAAGATCATTTTGACCGCGACGATGTTAGGATTCTTCTTGTACTGCGCAATGTATGAGTTGCCTACCTGCTCGAACGTGATGCCCTTCCTGACTGCTTCCTTGGAAACTCTGACCTGTTCGCGGAAACTGTCGGAAGATGACCTGATCATGTATCCCTTAGGATATACATGATACTTGACAAAATCTATGTCCTGGATCGCTCTGAACAGAGGCTCTGTGTCCTCCTCGCCTTCGCCGTCCAGAACGTTGACCTTGACAACGACTATCCTTGCAAAAGGAACACTTCCGCTGATCTGATTGAGGTCGCGCCCGTAGACCAGGATCTCGTCTTCATCGACAAAATCGCTCGATGTCACGCATGCATAGTTGACCGCCGGCTTGTTGTCACCGCCGAGCTCATATGCTGCTTCCCTCATCATAACGAGCTGGTTGCCGCCGACATCCTCCCATGTCTTGTTCGGATTGTATTTGTAGCGTTTCGGCTGGGTATTGCCGAGCATGCCATCGATCTTCTCAATAATACTGTTGTATAGTTCCATGTTTGACCTTCCGCAAAACTGTTAGTATAGCACGCGCGGGGCCGTAGCCCCGCGCTGTTGTGATTAGAACTTGATGTCTACCGGCTTGCGGTCGAATATCTCATTGACTCTTGCATAAGACCATGCGAGAAGCTTCTGGTCGAGGTTGAGCATATAGACCGTAAAGAGGGTTCCTGTAGCAATGCATCCGACGGTAGCGGTAACCTTGAGGACCTTGCAGACAGGACATTTTTTCTTATTCTTCATTGTAGTTCTCCTTCCGGATTACCTGGCCTGTCCCTTCTGACGAGCGAATTCAGCAGCTCCGAGAGCTCCCATCAGCTGCGGGTCTGTCTTCAGGTTGATGACCTTGAGCTTGAGAACGTGCTCGATAGCGTCCTTGAGTCCGTCGTTCTTAGCGCATCCGCCTGTAAGTGTGATGGAATCAGTAGCGCCAGCCTTCTTAGCCATTACGAAGCATCTCTTAGCAACAGCCATCTGGATACCAGCAGCGATCTCGTCCATTGGCTTGTTCTCTCCGACGAGAGTGATTACCTCGGACTCAGCGAATACTGTGCACTGTGCTGTGATAGGAATTACGTTCTTAGCAGTCAGGGACAGCTTGGAGAACTCAGGGAGTGTCATCTCGAAGGATCTTGCCATTGCTTCGTAGAATCTTCCTGTTCCTGCAGCGCACTTATCGTTCATAGCGAAATTCTTTACTGTTCCGTCTGTGTCAACTGCGATACCCTTAACGTCCTGTCCACCGATATCGATGATAGCCTTAACTGATGGGTCAGTTACATGTACGCCCATAGCATGGCAGGAAATCTCGGAGATGTTCTCATCAGCGAATGGAACCTTGTTACGTCCATAACCGGTTCCGATGAGGTAAGCGAGTTCCTTGGAGGACTTGAGGCCAACTTTGCCAAGGACTTCGTCCATAGCCAGTCTTGCCGATGCCTCGGAGTTGATCTTGCTCTTGATAGTGGTATCTGCTACCATCTTGCCGTTTTCGTCAAGGATAACTGCCTTAGTGTAAGTCGAACCAACGTCGCAGCCGCCATAATATTTCATGATTGTCTCTCTCCTTCTTATAAAAAGTACTATTACTGTTAGACATTATATTAACTAACGTGGATAAAGTCTACTGTTTTTTAACAGGTGGTAAATATTACATACCCAATTCGTCATCGAAGTCTACCAGTGTCGGGTCTACCGGCTCTGCCTTCATGACAGTCCTCATGTACTCGTTGACCTTATCTCTCATGGTCTTCCTGGATACTGTTCTAGGGTCCATCAGATCGTGCTCGATCCAGATCATGTGGTGGTTACGGTCTCTGCATGTATCGTCGAGTACGCCCTGGAGTGTAGCCATGTTCTTGCATGCTACGTTCTGGTACATGATGATGATCTCTGCTCTCCAGTCTTCGACCTGTCTCCACATCTCGTCAACTACATTGTGGTATCCGCCGTTCGTATGTCTTCTCATTACCATACGCTCGTACAGTCTTGCGAGGTCCATAAGAGCTTCTTCCTTGTCTTCTGTTTCGAGGACCTTAGTGAAGTTCAGAGACTCCATCTCTACCAGGATGTTGATGCCCCAGCAGTTTGCAAGCCAGTTACTGAAGTTAGCATAGTAGTGAGCCGGGCATGACCAGACGATTCCTCTGTATCTCATCTTGTTGCGCCATGCCTGTTCGCGTCTCTCGTATGCCTTCATCATGATATTATTGACTTTCTCGAATGTCGGCATAACACGAGGGTCAGCACCGCCGTCCATCTCGTAGTTCCACTTACGGAACAGCTCATAGGATGGTCCGATGATCTGCGGATAATCAGTCTTGTTGACTTCCCACTTCTGCAGCTCGTAAGCAGTCTCCTCGTTGAATCTCTTCATCTGCTTGAAGTAAGCATCCCAGCTCCACTTAGCTCCGGTGACTTCTTCAACGAACTTGATGCATCCCTTGATGTCATCTACTGCGTAACGAGTAGTCTCTTCATCCTCATATCTTACCGGGAATGTCAGGTGATATACCGGCAGATCCGGGAATCTTCTCGACATATATGATGAAGCCATTGTGGATCCATCGCAAGGCATCGAGCTGGAGATGAAGCATGCTCCCATGTGAGGCAGAGCATCGATTACCAGAGCTCCGCACTCTGAGCTAGGTACCGGACAGGTATCTGCAGGAAGGCCAAAGCTCTCAACAGCATCGATGTAAGGTACGCATGTGAGCTGGTCGATCTCGGATACCAGGAATACCGGCATCAGCTGGTAAGGGATACCAAGGAGATCCGGGAATCCTGCCATGATCTGTCCCATCGTCATCTCGTCGAAGAGAACGACTTTCTTGTTGAGCTGGCTGGAGTTACCGTTCTTCTTATCGCACTTAGCCAGGAATACGAGGTTCTCTGCTACATAGCGGAAGATGTCGTATGTCATCAGGTGCGACATCTTGAGCGCGCTGCCCTTCTGTCCGGAAGTATTCTTGTCCATGAATCCTACGCAGCAGAAGTACGAGATCATCCATCTGTAGTAGAATGTCGAGTTGAGAGCTGGGATGAGGTCTCTGCTGAATGTAGTCAGCAGCATGAGCCACATCTTGCCCCATCTGTAGAAATCATACGCTGTGTCTGCAACGCCTCTCCACTCTCTTCTTACAGGGACCATGTCGCCCTTGCGGTAGAGCTTACCGAGGGTTCTCTCGCCGTATAAGAATACTTCTTTGCGTTCTGCAGGACTCATTTCGATTCCCTGCTTCACTTCGAGAGCGCATCTCTGGAGGTCGTTCTTGCATCTCTCTACCTGCTTGAGGCAGAAAGCCTTGATGTCGGCTTCCTTCGTCATATCTACGATGATCTTGCCGACTTCCATGAGGTTCTGGCCCTGAGCCTTCCAGTCCATGTTATCTTTAGCACGCCAGAAGGAAGGGTTAGGGTATTTAGCTTTGCCGTTAGCTGCGGCTTTCTTGTTCCTGAGCTCCATCTTCTCGGCAAGAGCGTTCTTGATGCCCAATAATTCTGTGCTTAATACCATTACTTCTTGCCTCCTTTCTGGAGCTTCTGGATCTTCTTGATCTCAAGCGATTCTACGAACGCCTGGAATCTGGTTCTGAGCTGTCCTGAGCCCTTAGCATTGTAGAGTCTGTCGATCGACAGTACCGGCCAGCCGTACTCATCGGACATGATGTGGCTTACCAGAGCTCTTTCGAATCCCCATAAGTCACAGTATTTCATCTGCTCATAGATGATACCGTCTGCCTTGAATTCCTTCGCAAGCCTGTCTGCGGTCTCTCTTCTCTGCAGTACTTTGTTATCTGCGATGTAACGAGCACACTCTGAAGAGTCCATGTACTGGCGTACGATCTGCGGAAGTGCATCCTCATCGTCTGTGAGCTCGATGACTTCTCTGCCAGGGATGGATCCGAAGCAGTGTCTGTCGAATACGACTCTGGCACCGGCATCTTCGATCATCTTGGTGAATTCAGGGTCATCGATCTCGGATCCTACGATACCGACTCTTGCTCTAGGCAGCTTCTCGTCCGGCTGTCTGCTCTTGAGTTCCTCGAGAGTCTCCTTGAGATAAGGCAGTATCAGATATTTCGGGCAAGTATAGGTAACCAGGTTGAGGATGTGGAATTCATATCCTGTGATCACCGGATTATCTGCCTTGCGCATCTCGCTGATCTCCTGAATGATCTTGCAGACCTCATTATGCTCTGCAACAGCCTCGCGGATCGCAGCATCAGATACATCTACGCCCAGCTTGTCATGCATGACGTCCAGAAGTCTGACTTCCAGCTGTCTCTGCATGTGTCTGTAAGAGAACTCCTCAGTCTTATACGGAACATCAAGGTGTGTAACGAAGAAGTTTTCCTTATCGTTGCACTTGAGAATGCCAAAATGCTCATAGAATCTGTTCATCATCGAGCATGCATCAACTCCTGCAAGTCCGTCAAGGAACTGGAAGCCTCCTTCGATCGCCCTCTCCAGCAGTGCTCTTGCGTACTCGCAGACGTAGTTCGACATGTAATATGTTGAAATGTCGATCGATCCGGTCCTCGGTGCGCGCAGCCTTACCGAAACGCAGTTGCCAACGTTCAGCAGAACTTCCGGAATGTGATAGCAAGTGTATCCCATGACCAGCTTGCCGTCTTTTCTTGCCTGTTCCACCAGTTCATTGTCTGCGTTGTCCAGAAGGTTCTCGAAGTAGATCAAATGCTTCAAGTCTTTCAATGTTCTAAAACCTCCCTCTCATATATCAACTATATCAGTTGCATTTTCTTAAGAGCCTCTCGTGTGCCGGCCATGACCGGAGAATCCTCCGGCAGGTCGAATACGCTGATGCCCATGATGTCATTATCAGCGTGAGCCTTGTCTTCAGGGATATAGGCAAGGATCTCTGCGGACTCGACTTTGACATAAGGAATGGATTCCTCTTTGACTCTGTTGACGATGACTCCGCACTTGTCGTACATCACGAGTTCATCTGCGACAGATTTGATGGTATCCACTACCTTGCAGCCTTTGCGGCTCGGATCTGTGATCAGGAAGAGGTGCGTGACCTTCTCCATGACACGGCGGTTGATCTGCTCGATCCCCGCCTCACCGTCGATGACTACATAATCAAAGTCGTTGGCCAGCAGGCTGATGACTTCTTTGAGATATGCGTTGACCTTACAGTAGCATCCTGCAGCTTCCGGTCTTCCGATAGCAAGAAAGCTGAACTTCTGCTCCTCCAGCATGGTATCGAAGATGCGGAACCTCGCCTCATTGAGCATCTCGATCGCTTCTTTCGGCCGGCCTTCTTCCACGCTGTTGACGATCTTCTTGCGGATACCGTCAAGTGTGTCTGTAGGCTCAACGCCCAGCGCTGTCGTCAGGCCGATTGCCGGATCTGCATCGATGGCCAGGATCCTCGCGTCAGGATACTCCTCTGTCAGGATCCTTACCATTGCCGAAGAGATCGAGGTCTTCCCTACGCCTCCCTTGCCTGCTACTGTCAAAATCTTGGTGTTATCTCCCATTATTACTCCTTAAAAGAACGAACATACTATGTCTGTGTATCCGGAAGGATCGTTGATCGGAAGTCCTGCAATGAGCAGTGCCTGATTGAACAGGACCTCACACATCTTCTTAGCTCTTTCCGGATCATCCAGTCTGGCTCTGTCCAGAGCCAGAAATGCTGCGTGATCTACATTGAGTTCCAGGATCCTCTTGGCCTTCATTCCCAGATCCGGGTTGACTGCCGTGAAGTACTTCTCCATCTCGAAGGTGATGCCGTCGCCGCTCGACAGGCATACCGGATGAGTTCTGAGCTTGGTAGTCGCCTTGACGACATCTACCTTATCTCCAAGAGCTTCCTTGACAAAATCGAAGGTGTCCTTGAAGGTCTCCGTCATCTTCTCATCGTTCTTGCCGTCGCCGAGGTCGAAGTCTCCGTCGATCACCGACATGAAGCTCTTCTCTCTGTACTTCCTGAACATGTCAGGGATGAACTCATCGGTGTTGTCAGTAAAGTACAGGATCTCTATGCCGCGTTCCTTGAGGATCTCGGTCTGCGGCATCTTGTCTACTGCATCGAGGCTGTCGCCTGCGGCGTAGTAGATGTACTCCTGATCTTCCTTCATCCTGTCGACATATTCAGCCAGTGTCACCAGCTTGTTCTCTGTCGATGAGTAGAACATCAGGAAATCCTGCAGCTCTTCCTTGTACTTGCCGAAGTCGTCAAGCGCGCAGAGCTTGAGCTGTCTGCCGAAGCTCTTGTAGAACTTCTCGTACTTCTCGCGGTCCTTATCTCTGAGTTCTTCGAGTTTGCCGCGGATCTTCTTCTCGAGATTTTTCGAGATCAGTTTGACCTGTCTGTCATGCTGCAGCATCTCTCTCGAAATGTTGAGTGACAGATCCGGAGAATCCACGACACCCTTGACGAAGTTGAAATACTCAGGCAGGAGTTCTTTGCACTTGTCCATGATCAGCACGCCCGAGCTGTACAGCTGGAGACCGCCGGAGAAATCATCGGAGTAGTACTTATACGGTACCTGCTCCGGTATGAACATCAGTGCGTCGTAGCTGACCATTCCCTCTACCGATACGGTCATCGTCTCGAGAGGAGGCAGCTCATCCTGGAATGTCTGTTTGTAGAACTCTTCGTATTCCTCCCGGGTGACCTCCGCGCGCTTGCGCTGCCACAGAGGCACCATCGAGTTGAACACTTCATATTCGAAGACCTCTTCGAATTCAGGATTCTCAGGATCGGATCCTTCTTTGATCTTCGGCTGAGGCATCAGCATCTTGATCGGGAAGCGGATGTAGTCAGAGTACTTCTTGACGAGTTTGTATATAGGGTACTCTCGCATGTACTGGCTGAATTCATCCTTCTCTTCACCGTCTTCTCTGATGTGCATGATGACGTCAGTACCCTGGCTGTCACGCTCTGCCTCTTCGATGGTGTAGCCGCCGGCGCCTTCGGAGATCCACCTGTAAGCCTTGTCCTCGCCGTACTTGCGGCTGACGACTTCCACTTTGTCGGCTACCATGAACGCCGAGTAGAAACCTACTCCGAACTGTCCGATGATATCGACCTGATCCGCCAGGCTGGCTGCTGTGTCTGCCTTCTCCTTATCTGCCTTCTCGATCTCCTCAGAGAACTTCTTGCTTCCGGAGAAAGCTATCGTGCCGAGATTCTTCTCGAGGTCTTCCTCGTTCATTCCGATCCCGTTGTCGCTGACCGTAAGTGTACGGTTCTCTTTGTCGAGCGTCAGGATGATCTCGAAGTCCTTGCGGCTCATGCCGATCGACGGATCAGTCAGTGCAAGATAGCACATCTTGTCGATCGCGTCAGACGCGTTGGAAATGATCTCACGCAGGAAGATCTCTTTGTGCGTATAGATCGAGTTGATCATCAGGTCCAGCAGACGCTGGGATTCGGCTTTAAACTTCTTCTTCATATTGCAATAACTTCCTTTGTTGTATTATTAATAGCTCTTGCCCATGTATTCAGAATCGATCTGATCATACGGAACAGTATGAGGATCTCTTCTCTCCATGTTGTCAAAGTGATTCTTCATGAATGGCTCAACAACGTAGTAAAGCAGCTTTCCGTCCAGGTCGTAGTAGAATACGCAGAACAGTCCGGCATATGCAAGAGCCGCGATGCCGAGTGTCTTCTTAACGAATCTAACGGCTTTATTCTTTTTCTTCTTAGCCTTCTTCATCATCGGCCTCCTTTCTACCAGCTGTCGATATCGTCAAAGTCAAGCAGTGACGGATCGAGCGGTTCTTCGCCCATTACTGTGAACATGTAGTCATTGATGATCTGTCTGATCTGTGACCTTGGAA
>JAFRGC010000080.1 GCA_017434025.1 Mogibacterium sp.
AAATGCTATAAATTACAGTGTTGAAAACAGGGTGACCGACTTTACAGCCAGTCACCCTGCGTAAGTTAGCTACCATAGTGAGCTATTTACAGACTTTATTTCACACACTCTACGGTGGTGTGAAAGGGCGGAGAAAATCCGCCCTATTCGATTGTTCAGGATATATATGATCTGATCGCATCTGCGATGTTCGCCGCTCCTATGACGCGTATGCCACGGCTGGATTCTGATCCGGGCGGTATCACACTGACGGATCTTCCGGCATCTGAGACACTTACTTTGCCCGACTCAGCCGCGTGTCTGGCGTTGCGCTCAGGCAGAATGATCGCTTCATATCCGTGCCTGACCGCTTCCTGCACGATCTTGTCCGCATTAGGGATCGACCGCAGGTGTCCGGTGAGTCCGACCTCGCCGACAGCGACGATACGCCGTGAGGCGGTTTTGCCCTTGAATGAACTGTAGATCGCCAGAGCGACTGCAAGATCCGTGGCAGTGCTGCCGGTATTCATACCGCCGACAACATTGACGTATACATCGTAATTGAGCAGGTTGAGTCCGGCTTTCTTCTCGAGAACCGCCAGTATCATGTTGAGTCTGTTATAGTTGATGCCTACTGCTGTCCTGCGCGCAAATCCCACGTTAGCCTGCGTCACGAGCGCCTGTATCTCGAAGAAGACCGGTCTGCTGCCTTCGTAGACTGCAGAGATCACCGAACCCTCCTCACAGGTGTCTGTTTCGATAAGGCTTCCCGAGAGATCGTTGACCTCAGCCATGCCTTCAGAAGTCATCCTGAATGCGCCGATCTCGTCAGTTGTCCCGAATCTGTTCTTGTAAGACCGCAGGATCCTGAGGTCTCTGTCGCGTTCGCCGCTGAAACTCAGGACGCAGTCTACCATGTGCTCGATGGTCTTAGGGCCGGCGAGCTCACCTGACTTAGTGACGTGCGCGACGATGAAGACCGGAACGTTGTTGGTCTTGGCGAATTTGATCAGCAGGTTGGAGCAGGCTCTGATCTGTGTGACGCTGCCCGCAACTGAGTCGACCTCCGATGAGTACATCGTCTGTATCGAGTCGACGATCAGGAAGCATGGCTTCATATCTTCGCATATGGCGAGGATGTTTTCGATGTTGGTTTCCGGGTATATATACAGATTATCACTGATGCCTCCGCAGACCCTGTCCGCGCGCAGTTTGACCTGTTCTTCGGATTCCTCCCCGCTGACATACATTACGGTGCCATATGCCTCAGCGATCCTGTTGGCAGCCTGAGCAATGATCGTGGATTTGCCGATACCAGGTTCTCCGGATATCAGCGTGAGAGATCCCAGAACGATGCCGCCTCCGAGCACTCTGTTGAGTTCGCTGATGCCTGAATCGATCCTGGCGTGCTCTGATGTGCCGACCGTGCCCAGCTTTACCGGTCTGCCTTCGGTGCCTGTACGTCGTCTGCTGTCAGCCGCAGGTTCCTTGAGATCACTGATCTTATGTTCAACGATGGTGTTCCACGCGCCGCAATAAGAACACTGCCCCTGCCAGGACAGGTATTCATTGCCGCACTCAGTACACATATATACGCTCTTAGCTTTCTTCGCCATTATCTGATGCCTCTTTGCCGGCCTGCTTGCTGCGTGCCGGAGGTTTCTTAACAGTATCCATCTCGAACCAGAAGTCCGAACCCTTGCCTTCCTCACTGTCTACACCATACTTGGCATTGTGAAGTGTGAGGATGCCCTTGACGATCGCAAGGCCCAGACCGGTTCCCTCGATATCTCTCTCGTGGTTGGCGGAAGTCCTGTAGTATCTGTCCCAGACATGTGCGATCTCATCCGCCGGTATGCCGACGCCGTGATCCACGCAGTGGAAGGCGACTTTCCTGCCGCTCCTGGAGACCTGGATGTCGATGTATTTGTTATCGCCGGAATACTTCACGGCGTTACTGACAAAATTCGTCATGACCTGCATGATCCTGCTGCGGTCACCGACCACATAAGTGGATTTGCACGGATGGAAGTGGATGTCAAAACCTTCCGATGAACTGAGCACCTGGAAGCTTTCGTACACTTCCTGTGCAGCCTGCACGATATCGAACGTCTCTTTGTGCAGCTCTACGTTGTTGGACTGCAGGTTGGAGACCGACATCATATCGGTGACCATGCGGTTGAGCCGCTCGGTTTCTGCGATGATGATGTGGAGATCGGCATTTCTCTTCACAGGATTGTTGCCTGAGATGTCGATGATCTTCTCGGCATATGAACGGATCATCGTCAGAGGGGTCTTGAGGTCATGCGATACATTGGCGATGATCTCTCTCTGATAGAAATCGGTCTTCTCCATCTCGTACGAAGCTTTATTGAGCGCGCGCGCCAGCTCCTTGGTCTCGGTGAATCCCGCACCATCGAATTTCACATTGTAATTACCTTTGGACAGTTCGGTCGCTGACTTCGTCAGATTCTCGATAGGTGAGGAGATCCTCTTGGACAGAGCGTAGGCGAGCAGGAGGGCGGCAGTGAGCACGATGAAAGAGATATACGCAAGCATACCGCTGACGATCCTGATGGTGACCTGGTCAGGATACAGCGGAGCGATGATATAGAGCACTCCTGTCCCGTTTCCCGGTCCAATATGTGCCGCATAGAGCAGCCTCGAACTGGAATCCGATGCAGGACTCATGCGAGTTGCAGTAACACTGTCGAGAGGCGTACTGTCGAGCTTGTTCCTGATCAGTTCTACATCCTTGTCAAAAGAATCTTTGTCGTTGATCGCACTTGTTCCGTCATAGATCAGCGAACCCTCTGCCGAATCGATCCTGATGAAGATCCCGTTGGCGCCGGCTGTCCTTACAGCGAATTCCTCGAACTGATCCGGAGCGTTACGGTACTCTCCTTCGATAGAGTTGGCTGTGCGTATAACTTCCTGCATCCTCGCTGTCTCATAGAAAGTGCTGATGAAGAAAGACATCAGACCCCAGAGAAGGGCGATCAGGAGCGCAGCAAAAACGACGAACGAGAACAATGTCGCCGTCTTGATGCTGCCGGTATCCAGCCAATGCTTGCGTTTATCGTCGCGTGTCCAGTCTGCCAATTGTCTGCCTCGTCTGCCGGAGAATTACTTCTCGTACTCGAACTTATAACCGACACCTCTCAGTGTCACGATAAACTTCCTGTATGGTCCCAGGCTGTTCCTGAGATTCTTGACGTGAGTATCTATAGTTCTGTCGTCACCGAAGAAGTCATATCCCCAGATGTCGGAGAGAAGACGGTCTCTGGAGAGAGCGATATTCTTGTTCTGGATCATGTAGAAAAGAAGATCATATTCCTTCGGTGTCAGTTCAACACGCTTGCCATCCACACTGATGGTCCTTGCGGCGAAATTGACCTCCAGTCCCTCGAACTTCTCGATGGTGGAAGTGTGCTTCTCCGATGCATCGATCCTGGTCAGGACGGCGTTGACTCTTGCCATGAGCTCCTTAGGACTGAACGGCTTGACGACATAGTCATCGATACCGAGCTCAAATCCGAAGAGCTTATCATATTCTTCGCCTCTTGCGGAGAGCATGATCACCGGGATGTTCTTGATTTTCTGTATTTCCTTGACAGCGCTGAATCCGTCGAGCTTTGGCATCATGACATCCATGATGATCAGGTCGTAATCGTTGAGCTTGACCATTCCGATGGCACTCATGCCGTCTGCGGCTTCTTCTGCAGCATATCCGCTGAATTCCGCATATTCTCTTATGACCTCGCGGATCTTCTCTTCGTCATCTACTATGAGAAGTCTTTTCATAGTGTGTAACCTCCGTTATATGTATTCCCGTCAAAATCATAACGGGTCAAAAACTATTTCGAAAAATTATATCACAGTATCCTGAATCCAGTCCATATGATACAGTCAGAGGAGGAAACAGAGCGGGCGGGCTGCGTAATGCCCAAAAAAATGTACGTGAGTATGTACATGCGTGATGTTGACATAGATATATGCTGGTGATATAATCACTTTTTTCTTACTTGCAATTTTTGAGGATTCCCGATATAATGAACATGTATAATCGGAGGAAAGGCGGACATGTTCAACATCGGAGATCACATTGTATATCCAATGTACGGTGCGGGGATCATCACAGATATCGTAGAGAAAGATTTTCTGGGTGAGATGCGCATGTATTATAATGTGTCTCTTCCGTATTCACGTATGGAGGCTTCGGTCCCCGTGGACAACTGCGAGAAACTGGGTGTCAGACCCGTGATCGACCAGGCGCGCATTTCCGAAGTGGTGGAAGTTCTCAACGGTGATACTGAACCGATGAATACCAACTGGAACAAGAGGTACAGGGAGAACACCGAGAGGATGCAGACAGGTAATATCCTGGAGGTCGCTGCAGTTGTCAGAAATCTTGTAAGGACGGACAGAGCCAAACCCCTTTCGACCGGGGAGAAGAAACTCCTCGGAACGGCAAAGCAGATCCTGGAAAGTGAATTGATCTACTCCGGAGGATACACGATGGAGGAAGCAGACGCGCTGGTCGAATCTAACATATAGCGTCAGACGATGTGAGAGATTCGGCCATTTATTTTGGCTATTTCTTCTTGATAATCAGAAAAGACTGGGGACAGATGATCATGGAATCAGCATTCAGCAAGATCTATGCAGTAATAGTGGCCGCGGGCAAAGGCTCCCGCATGGGAGGAGATACACCCAAACAGCTCCTTCCATACGAGGGGTCAACAGTGCTCGGAACGGTCGTCCGTAAATTTGTCTGTGCAAGCAGGATCGATGAGGTGATCGTGGTTTCTCCGGAAGACGGGTCGCTGGATGACATCTATGCAGTGATTTGCGATGAAGTGCAGAAGTCTGTTCCGGACAGATGCTGCAGAGTGCGTATCGTCAGGGGCGGGAAGGAACGCTCAGATTCCGTAAAGAATGCACTGGATGCTGCTATGATATCGGCAGAACAGGAACAGATGGATCCCGGACAGATACTGGTGCTGATCCATGATGCAGCCAGGCCGGGTGTCAGTGAAGATATCATCCAGTCAAACATCGATGCGATGGATATATGTCCTGCAGCTGTAACAGTTGTACCGTCGGTAGATTCAATAAGGATGATACCTGTCGAAAAAATCAACAATATCCCGCATTTTCCATTGAAAGAATCAATAACATATCCTATAATGTTGAGTAATGTTGTCGAGCGGGATCTGGTATACAGAGTGCAGACTCCGCAGACATTCAGGCTGAGTGATATCCACTCCGCATACAGGAAGGCAGACAGTGAAGGGTATCGCGGTACGGATGACGCTTCCGTCGCGGAATATGCCGGGATCATGCCGGCGATGATTCCCGGGTCAGCTGCCAACAGCAAGATAACGTATCAAGAGGATATATCTATGACTACGCGTGTAGGAACAGGATATGACGTCCACAGGCTTGTCCCGGGGAGAGATCTGATACTCTGCGGGACTCCAGTCCCCTATGAGCTCGGCTTGCTCGGTCACTCGGATGCCGATGTCGCCACTCATGCACTGATGGATGCTTTGCTCGGTGCAGCGGGGCTCGGAGACATAGGACGGCACTTTCCGGACAGTGACGACAGATACAGAGGCGCAGATTCGATGAAGCTCCTGGCGAACGTCAGAGAGATGCTCGAGGATGCTGTGATCAATAATGTAGATATCACGATCATAGCGCAGGCCCCCAAGCTGTCGCCTTACAATCAACAGATGAAAGAGAATATAGCGAATACACTCGGGATCCCGGAGACAGCGGTCAATATCAAGGCGACCACCGAAGAAGGCCTCGGGTTTACAGGCAGGGGAGAAGGGATCGCAGCTATCGCCACCTGCGCAATAGAAGGGAGATTTTAACAATGAGATTATCCAAGAACCACCTCAAGACACTCAGGGAAGCACCATCGGATGCTGTTCTTGACAGCCACAAGCTGCTCGTAAGAGCCAACATGATCAAGCAGGAGTCTGCCGGCATCTATATGTATCCGAAACTCGGATGGAGAACTGTTCGCAAGGTTGAACAGATCGTAAGAGAAGAGATGGATTACATCGATTGCCAGGAGATCTACATGCCTCATGTCAATCCTGCAGAACTCTGGCAGGAGACAGGAAGATGGTATGCTTACGGACCAGAACTCTGGAGAATCAAAGACCGTAATGGCAACGACTTCATTCTCAACCCTACATGTGAGGAGATGTTTACTGACTTCGTGCGCAAAGAGTGGTCATCATATAAGGAACTGCCGTTCTCGCTCTATCACATCCAGTTCAAGTACAGAGACGAATCCCGTCCTAGATACGGTCTCCTGAGAACAAGAGAGTTCATCATGAAGGACGCTTATTCGTTCGACGCTACTGAGGAAGAACTGCACACTGCTTATATGAGGCAGTATCATGCATATGAGAAGATCTTTACAAGAATGGATCTTGACTACAGGATCGTCGAGGCTGACAACGGCCCTATCGGCGGCAGCAAGTCTCATGAGTTCTCCGCACTGAGCGACTGGGGCGAATCCGACATCCTCTACTGCGACAACTGCGGAATGGCAGCTACTGTAGAGAGAGCTGAGTGCATGGATGACGAGCCTCCAGTAGAAGAGATGCAGCCGGTCAAGAAGGTGTTCACACCTGGTACCAAGACGATCGAGGATGTATGCAACTATCTGAAGCTGCCTGTAGAGAAGTCGATCAAAGCACTTATGTTTACGACTTATGACACAGATCTGCAGCCTAAGGACAACGTAGTTGCCTTCGTCAGAGGTGACAGACAGCTCAATCTCATCAAGCTTGTTAACGCTCTCAACGTTCCTGAGCACTATATCGAATTCGCTGATGAGGATGTTACAGGACCGATCACTGGCAGCGTTGCAGGATTCACAGGTCCGATGGGACTCAAGAACTGCATCGTAGTAGTAGATACAGAGCTCGTCGGCACAGTCAACATGTGCGCAGGCGCTAATGAAGAGGACCATCACCTGACAGGAGTTTGCTACGGCAGAGACTTCACAGGCGACATCGTTACAGATATCAAGACACTGCAGGCTGGTGACCGCTGCCCTCACTGCGGCAAGCCGGTCAAGTTCAGAAGAGGTATCGAGGTCGGTCAGATCTTCAAGCTTGGCCTCAAGTATTCCGAGTCCATGAATGCAACATTCAAGGACGAGAATGGCGAGAATCATCCATACTGGATGGGCTGCTACGGTATCGGTATCACAAGATCCATGCAGGCTATCGTAGAGCAGCACCACGATGACAAGGGCATCATCTGGCCGGTCGCTACAGCTCCGTATCATGTGATCGTAACAGTTATCAAGACCTCGGACGAGACTCAGCTCAACCTCGCTTATGAGATCGAGAAGAAGCTCGAGTCGATGGGCGTTGAAGTCATGGTAGACGACCGTGACGAGAGACCTGGCGTCAAGTTCAACGACGCTGACCTGATCGGTATTCCTATCAGGATCACAGTCGGCAAATTCGCTGCAGAGGGCAAAGTCGAGTACAAGCTCCGCCGCGAGGATGCTCATGAGCTCATGACAGTAGAGGAAGCTATCGCTAAGGCTAAGGCTCTCGTAGATCTCGAGGGAGACGGAAGATGCTTCTTCTCCAGACTTTCCGAGGAGACAAGAAACGCTCACTAATAGCGATTCACGCATTCAATGCATCCAATGTACACCAAGCCAGTCCTGTACCGGCTTGGTGTATTTTATATAGTGCATTGGGACGGTTCATGGTGTATACTTATTAAGTTAGACAATCAATATAATCAGGAGGGCAAAATCATGCAAGTCTACAACACTCTGACCAACCGCAAAGAAGAATTCGTACCTATCGAAGAGGGAAAGGTCAAGATGTATGTCTGTGGACCTACGGTCTATAACTTTTTCCATATAGGCAACGCAAGACCTTTCGTAGTGTTCGACACCCTCAGGAGATATTTCAAATACAGAGGATATGATGTCAAGTTCGTCCAGAACTTTACAGATGTCGATGACAAGATCATCAACAGAGCGAAAGAAGAGGGTATCACTGCACCGGAAGTTTCCGAGAAATACATCAAAGAGTATTACGAGGATGCCGGCGCGCTCAACGTCATCAAAGCTGACGTGCATCCTAAGGTCTCCGAACATATTCCAGAGATCATCGCTTTCGTTCAGACCCTGATCGACAAGGGCTATGCTTATGAAGCTGACGGCGATGTATATTACTCAACGCGCAAATTCCCTGAGTACGGCAAACTCTCAGGACAGAACATCGACGACCTGGAGAGCGGCGCAAGGATCGCGATCGGCGAGGTCAAGCAGGATCCGCTGGATTTTGCGCTGTGGAAGGCTCGCAAGGAAGAGTCCGAGATCGCATGGGAGTCGCCATGGGGCATGGGAAGACCTGGTTGGCACATCGAGTGCTCGACTATGGCCAAGAAGCACCTCGGCGAGACCATCGATATCCACGGAGGCGGCCAGGATCTGACGTTCCCGCATCATGAGAATGAGATCGCGCAGTCCGAAGCGTGCAACGGAGTACCTTTCGCTCGTTACTGGATGCATAACGGATATATCACTGTTGACGGTAAGAAGATGTCCAAGTCACTCAACAACTTCTTCACTGTAAGAGATATCCGCAAGGAGTATTCCGGAGACGTTATCAGGTTCTTCCTGCTCAGCGGTCACTACAGGAGCCCTATCAACTTCTCGGATACTCTCATGGAGCAGTCCAAGCAGGGATATGACAGGATCGCCAATGCAAGGGAGACCCTCGAGTTCCTCAAGAAGAACGGAACTGACGAGAAGATGGCGGGCGAGGAAGACATGATCAAGTCGCTTGACGTTTTCAGAGACAGGTTCATCGAAGTAATGGATGATGACCTGAACACAGCAGATGCTATCTCTGTGATCTTCGATATGGTTTCCGAGATCAACCTTGCAGTCAAGAACGGATCGTCCAAGTCCTATGCTGACGAAGCGCTCAAGAGGATCGATGAACTCTGCGATGTACTCGGAATATTCAGAAGCACAGATGAAGAGGAAGGCCTCGGAGATGATATCCAGGCACTGATCGATGAGAGACAGGCAGCACGTAAGGAGAAGAACTGGGCGAAGGCTGATGCTATCAGAGATCAGCTTGCAGCTATGGGAATCACGCTCAAGGACACTCCGCAGGGAGTACAGGTCATCAGAAACTAGCATATGAGCAGAATGACCACAGAAGAAATCAACAGAATGAATACTTCTACGCTTGCGTACCTGGGGGACGCGGTGTTTGAAGTCATCATACGTGAGAAGATCGTGCGGGAGAAACCCGGCGATGCGGACAGAGCTCACCACTCTGCTGTCAGGTATGTATCGGCAGGAGGGCAGGCGGCAGCGGCCCGCGCAATGGTGGCATCCGGGTTCCTTACTGAAGAAGAGCTCGCTTTGTTCAAGAGAGCGCGCAACCACCGCAGCATGTCCAGACCGCAGCATGCCGATCCCAGGGAATACAAAATGGCGACCGGCTTTGAGGCGCTGCTCGGATATCTCTATCTGTCAGATAAGCGCGAGCGCTTGCGCGAGATCGCTGCAGAGGCAGTCAGGATCGTAGATGCAGGCAAATAACAGCACCACAGATAATTATGTCAGACCAAAACAGCCAGCAACATATATAAAGTTGCTGGCTGTTTGCTGCTTCGACTACATATAGTATGTCACCCTTGGTGACGACCACAATCCGTAGATTGATAGGAAACGCGAACAAGAGTGTATGGAGATTGGGGCTTAAAACCCTTGAAAACACTGATGTATGCCATTCAAAACATGGAAAAATCGTCAGAAAAAGTTTCAAAAAAAGTATTGCAATACGCTATCGCCTTCTATATAATAACAAGGCTTGTTAAACGCGAAGAAGCAGGAAGTTACCGTGCTAGCGGATAATTTCTGCCGAGAAGTCCTCACACGATGGGGGCGAAGGGTTTCGCTTTTTTGTTGTGTGCCATACCCAAGGAAACGCACGAAAGAGTGTAGGACACCTACAGGAACGTGAGCGTGACGGCACGAGGACGGCAAAATCGCTGAATTTTCAAGGATGCCAAGGAGTTGTAGAGCATCGGGAAATGATGCGGGGCGGAGTCCTGTACAAGCATAGCGACAATTAGTACAAATTTAACAGGAGGATCTACAATGAGTGAATTACAGAAAATCAGAATCAGACTGAAGGCTTATGACCACGCTCTTCTGGACAAGTCTGCAGCTAAGATCGTTGAGACTGCCAAGAAGACCGGCGCAGATGTAAGCGGACCTATTCCACTTCCGACAGAGAAGGAAGTAGTTACGATCATCAGAGCGGTGCATAAGTACAAAGACAGCAGAGAGCAGTTCGAGCAGAGAACTCACAAGAGACTGATCGACATCACAAACGCAACGACGAAGACAACAGAAGCTCTCACCAAGCTGGACATGCCTGCAGGCATTGATATCGAGATCAAGCTCTAAGCTAGATTAGAAAGATCACACGAGAGGCGGTAATAACAAGCAGACGCAAACCGGGGTGATCCGCTGTAACAAGTTAGGAGGAAACAATATGAAAACACTTTTGGGAAAGAAAATCGGTATGACCCAGATTTTCGCCGAGGATGGAACAGTTATCCCGGTAACAGTCGTTGAGGCTGGCCCAGTATCTGTCGTACAGATCAAGACTGTAGAGACAGATGGCTACGATGCAGTTCAGGTCGGATATGAAGATCAGAAGCCGCAGAGAGTCAACAAGCCGCTCACAGGACACTTCGCCAAGGCAGGCGTTGATGTCAAGAAGCACCTTGCAGAGTTCAAGCCTGAAGAGGGCGTAAGCTACGAAGTAGGACAGGTCATCACAGTCGCTGATTTCGAAGAAGGAATGAAGCTCGACGTGACCGGCACTTCCAAGGGTAAAGGAACACAGGGCAACATCAAGAGACACGGACACCGCAGAGGACCTATGACTCACGGTTCCAAACACAAGAGACTTGCCGGTGCCCTCGCTGCAGGTACATACCCATCAAGAGTCTTCAAGGGCAACAAGGCACCTGGAAGAATGGGCAGAGACACTGTAACAGTTCAGAACGTAGTACTCGTTAAGACACTTGCTGACCGCAACCTGATGATGGTCAAGGGAGATGTTCCTGGAAAGAAGGGCGGACTCCTCAAGATCAGACCGGCAGTCAAGGGTCAGAATAAATAAGCAGAAAGGAGGAACTGAAAATGGCAAAGTTAAACGTAGTAGACGTTGAAGGTAAGGTCGTAAGAGACATCGAGCTCGCAGACAGCATCTTCGGAATCGAGCCTAACGAATTCGCAGTTCAGGCTGTAGTCAAGAACTATCTTGCTAACCAGAGACAGGGAACCCAGTCTGCAAAGACAAGAGCAGAGGTCAGAGGAGGCGGACGCAAGCCTTTCAGACAGAAGGGAACAGGACGCCACAGACAGGGAAGCTCG
>JAFRGC010000081.1 GCA_017434025.1 Mogibacterium sp.
GAGACCGTCCACAGCTCTTCAGGAAGTAAAGCCTGACTGCTTCGTGGTCAAGAATCCGGACGGAAGCATGGAAGAAGTTGAGTTCGATTACGGATGCATCTGCATGGGACTCAAGTCCAACAATCCGGTACTCGACATGCTCCAGAAAGAATTTGCAGATGTCGAGCTCATGAACATCGGTGACTCCAAGAGACAGAGAAGGATCATCGAAGGTACAGAAGAAGCTCGTGCGATCGTGAAAGTTCTCAAGAAGAAAGGCTTCATCGACTAATCAACAATCGTAACAAGTAAAAACAGGGGACGGTTCATCAACCGTCCCCTGTTTATTGTGGTTTCTTTAAGCCAATGAATATTTCTGTTCGTACTCTTCGAACAGGTTTCTGAAGAGCTCATTTTCTCTGAATTCCGGTTTGCTGTGGAATTCATGCAGCCATCTGCTTCCGGTCACTGAGTCAAGTACGTCGATTGCAACATTATCGCAGTGATCGGCGATACGTTCATAATCTGTCAGCAGATCGTTGAATACAAATCCTGTCTCGAGCGTGCATTCCTGCCTGCCGACTCTCGCTATGTGATTTGTCTTTATCGCATCGCACAGATCATCTATCACTTCTTCCAGCGGATCTACTTTGAGAGCAAGATTTGTGTCGGTGTTAATAAAAGCAGTGATCGTAAGACCGACGATCTCATTGATCGCATCCTCAAGAACGCGCATCTCTTTTCGTGCATTCTCTGAGAACGTTACCTTCTTCTCGTTGATCTCAGCTGCCGCCTCGCCTATATTCCTGGCATGGTCGGAGATCCTTTCGAAGTCTGATAATACTCTCAGGTATTTGTTGACCTCTGCGGCCTGTTCTTCGTTAAGATCTGTGGCTGTGATCTTGAAGAGATAGTTGCCCAGCTTATCTTCATAACGGTCCAGCACTCCTTCAAGGTCGAACACTCTCTTCAGGGTGTCTTTGTTATACTCTCTCCTGACCGAAACAGCACTGGCTACGCTTGCCTTGGCTTTCTCTGCCATAGAATCGATAACGGTACGGCTCTGGCTGATCGCAAGTGTCGGGTGATCCAGGAATCTTGGCTCCAGCCTGTCCATATCCGCTCTTTCCGCTGCAGCTTCTTCTCCCTCAGGGAAGAGACTGCAGACGATCTTCTCAAGTATGCCGATACAAGGTGAGAGGAGGATCACAACAGCCAGCCTGTAAAGTGTATTCGTGAGGGCGACTGTCACGATATTCATCTGCATTGTCATGAAGCTGAACCCGATGACCGCATTCAGCGCATAGAAGATGCCTCCGACCAGAATAGCACCGAGTACATCTATGATCAGATATACGAACGCGGTCCTCTTTCCGTTAGTGCTTGCTCCGAGAGCGCTGAGCATTACAGGGACTGATGCACCGATACCGATTCCCATGAGGATCGGAAATGCCATGTCAAATTCGACAGCACCTGTGACTGCGAGAGCCTGCAGGATACCTACTGCAGCGCTCGCGCTCTGGATGACCGCTGTGATAAGTACACCGATCAATACTCCGAGGATCGGATTGGAGAAGCTCATCATCATATCGATGAAATTCTGATCTTCTCTCAGCGGTACTATCGCGCCGGACATCATGCTCATGCCATACATCAGAACCGAGAATCCCAGCATGATGCCGCCGATATTCTTATGTGTACTTTTCTTCGAAAACATCCACAGAGCGATTCCGATCAGCGCTACCACGCCTGTCAGCGTCTCTGTACTGAAGGCCGATGCGACACTTGCTCCGGAACCGCCTATACTGTTAAGACAGAGGACCCATCCGGTGACACTGGTTCCCAGGATCGCTCCGAGAACGATTCCTATCGCCTGCTTCACCTGCATCATGCCGGAGTTTACGAAACCGACGACCATAACAGATGTCGCGGACGAAGACTGTATCACAGCAGTCACTCCGGTACCGAGAAGAATTCCTTTGATAGGATTGCCGGCCAGTTTGTACAGAATGCTTTCCATTTTACTGCCTGCAACCTTCTTGAGAGAATCGCCCATGACTGACATTCCGAACAGGAACATCGCGACTCCTCCAAGCAGAGAAATGATATTAGTTGCGTCCATACTGTATTATTTTCCTTTCTATACCCTCTTATGAAAAAGAGACCTTCACCGCAAAGCATGCGGTAAAAGTCTCGCTACTTCGAACATATTCCGGGGCTATTGTCCCGTACTGACGAAATATGTAACGCACTGCTGCGCAAGCTACTCCCTTATTACGCCATATTAAATATCACACATCAGCAGTCAGTTTGTCAAGACAGATAATTGCGCAAAATCTATACATTTCCGCTCTTGATCAGTTTTGCGATCTCTCCCAGCAGTTCCCACGCATGATCGTGATGAGCTTTCTGTTCCGGGCTCAGCAGATCGTAATCGCATATCATCGGATTCTCACGCTTCCTGTCATCTCTTACCGGACCGTAGACCCAGTTGAAATACGTATAGAACCGGATCCATCTTGCGTGTTCGATCCTGCGCAGGCTATCCAATCTTCCGAAATTGTTCTTTTCTGTCCAGTATGCTTTATAAGCGTCAAGGAAAGTCTTCCGGTCAAATCTCGAAATGCTTCTGTCATTCAGCAGGATACGCACCTTCATCAGCAAATGGTCGGCCGCAGCGATCTTGGACTGCTTGAGCTGATCGCTGAGCTCATCCCAATCAAGGCTGTTCTCAACACTGTTGCGGTACAGATCGTTCATGAGGATCGCAGCGTAGTTAAGCCTGGTGCGTACGATCTGATCCATAGTATAGATCTGCTCTATGGTGCCGAAATACGCCACGTCAGGTGTCTCACGGCTGCTTCTCAGGTAGATCTTCCCGCCATTCCAGTAATAGCGAAGGATCTGCCAGTAGATGTCCCAGCATACAGACTCATCGTCATCACATATGATGATCCTGTCCGCCTGTGCGATGATATCGTGCGCAGAAGTCCAATCCTCTTCATGGAAGAACAGGCTGTCGTATCCTGCCCGCCTTTCATTGATACCGAAAGCATAGTCCAGATTCATATGGATCTCGAGAAAACGCCTGGCGTCCCCGAACACATGATACGCAACGTCAAAGTCAGAATCATTGATGTTCATGAGGATCGCGCGCTCCAGCAGAGCCGTCCCGTAATTGCCGAACCCTATCAGTACTACGACATCCTCATTCTGATCCAGAGGATTTTCCCTCCAGTAACTTCTGGCACAGCAGTCATATGAGTGGAAGAAATGGATGTTATCTGAAAGTTTCTCCTGTCCGCTCATCGTGCGGGCGTATACGTCCGCATCCAGTGTATGTACATCCGCCGCTTTGAGGTTGTGCCAAATATCGTCTTCCTCCAGGTAGAACAGTTTGCACCTGTTCCCTATGCCCTTCTTGTGCGACACGATCCTCGCAGGCGATACGTTGATGAACAGGCACGGATAATCGGGCTTCTCAATTTCCTTCTCCCTGCTTACACCGAATATGATGACCGCGTCAGGATCCTCTCTGAGGATATCTCTGGCAAAAGCATCTCCCTCTGCTGTGAATTCCGCGATATAGTACCAATCCTTCTTCCTGTTGAACTGGAGCTTCATCATAGGCAGTCCTTCGCTTGTGAGGACCGATACCACAGATCCGAATAATGCCACAAGAACGCCCATCGACAGGAGCAGGAACACAAACCCTATCACATGGCCTGCTGTAGTCACCGGCGTCACATCACCATAGCCCACCGTCGATATCGTTACAAGAGAGAACCATATGGCGTCACCTAGCGTTTCTATCTGCGATCCCGGCTGCCCTTTCTCGCACAATAACAATGCTTCCAGCAGCAGAAAATACACAAGCAGGAACGACAGGATTGCAATAATCGGCTTGTTGCTTCTACGTTTCCTCATGTCTCTCACCCTCATAGTTCAGAGAAGCTGTCCTATTCAAATAAGTGTTGTAAACAGTATACATTAAAAGGAGCAAAATGCAAAAAAGCTATAGCTTCTCCCGAGTATTGATTGCGGTATTTTTTGGTCTTATAATTATGTCGAGGAGGTAATCGCATGAATAAGGCAATTAAAATCATCGGTGGCTGTGTCGCCCTGCTCGGTGCGATGCACACTGCAGAGTGGTTTCTTGAAGGGAAGAAGGTTGCAGCAGCTGCGGGAATTCCTGTATCCAAGGCACTTCCTCAGTGCCTCCTGAAAGGCTTCCTCTGGTGGAAACCCCTCAAGAAGGAATTAGGTATTGAATAAGTAAGATAATCAAACGATCCAAACGTTTCAGAAAGGAGACAAAATGAACAACAAGAAGGTTGTGATCGCCGGCGGCGGTGTTCTGGGTACTCAGATCGGACTGATCTGCGCTTATCATGGATTTGATACTACATTCTGGCTGAGATCAGAGAGTTCTATTGGCAGAACGACTCCTAAGATCGAAAGATATTCGGCTCTGATGCTGGAAGATCTTCTCAAAGCGAAAGCTCTGATCGGCAATCCAATGGGCGCATTCATGTATCCTAAGGGCATGATCTCTGACTGGCAGAGCATGACAGCAGAGAAGATCGATGAACTGGCAGAAGAAGGCGCCAGAAGATTCAAAGAGAACATCCACATCGAACTCGATATGGCTGCAGCTGTCAAAGATGCGTATATCGTAATTGAATCTATGTCTGAGGATCCTCAGGCCAAGATCGGTGTGTATACCGCTATGAAAGATCTTCTCGATGAAGATACGATCCTCTGCACCAATTCCTCGACTCTGCTTCCGAGCATGTTCGCAGAATACACCGGCAGACCGGAGAAGTATTGCTCCCTCCATTTCGCGAATACTATCTGGAAGAACAATACAGCAGAGATCATGGGGCATCCGGGCACATCGCCTGAGATCTTCAATGCAGTAGTTGCTTTCGCGGCTGATATCGGAATGGTTCCTCTGCAGCTCCACAAAGAGCAGCCGGGATATATCCTCAACTCGATGCTTGTACCATTCCTGAGCGCTGCACAGGCTCTGTGGGCTAACGGCGTATCGGATCCGGAAACCATCGACCTCACCTGGAGACTTGCTACAGGCGCACCTGCCGGACCGTTCCAGATCCTCGATATTGTCGGCCTCGAAACAGCGTACAATATCAACCAGATGAAGCCTGCAGCTCAGCAGGAAGGAACCGTTGAGAACAAGATCGGCAAACTTCTCAAGGAGAAGATCGATCGCGGTGAGAAAGGCGTCAACTTCGGCAAAGGATTCTACGAATATTGATGATATAAGGAAATGGCTTCCGGATCTGTTCCGGAAGCCTTTTTGCTTGTCTGTATTATTGAAGTATGACTGTGATCCTTGTTCCTATATCTTTCCGTGAAATGATCTCGAACCGCCCTCCGTGCCGCTCTACGATCCACTTGGCGATAGCCAGACCCAGGCCGCTGCCGCCCGTCTGTTTGGACCGCGAATCATCCGCCCGGTAGAAGCGTTCAAAGATATGCGGTATGTCGCTTTCACTGATCCCGATACCGCTGTCCTGCACGGAGAATGCCGGATGGCCATCCGAGACGAGACTTCTCAGCATGATCTCTCCGCCTTCCGGAGTGTATTTGGACGCGTTTTCGATCAGGATCCTTGCCGCCTGTTTAATGAGAGATACGTCTCCGCGTGCAGGAATGGCTCCGCCGCTCTCAAAACGATAGTCGTGAGCCGCATCTATCATCGCGGATTCTTCCCAGACCTCTTTCATCATATCGGATACATCAAAATCAGATACGTTGAGCGGGGTCCGTCCACTGTCACCGCGCGCCAGGAACAGCAGCTGTTCCACAAGATGCTGCATGCTTTCGCTTTCGTCTTTGATCGCCGCAATCGACTCTTCCAGGATCTTCTCATCGGTTTTGCCCCAGCGGTCGAGCAGATCCGCATAACCACGGATAACAGCGATCGGCGTACGGAGTTCGTGCGATGCGTCGGAGACAAAACGCGCCTGCTGCCTGTAAGAGTCACGCATCCTCGTCATGAGTTTGTTGACCGCAGTCTCCAGTCCGGCGAGTTCTGCATCGCCCGTTGCAAGCATCTGATCCTCCTCTGCAGGGCTCAGCATATCGATGGCGTTTTCCAGCTTCTGATACCGCTGCTCGGTCTCGCCGTCCAGCTCGCTCAGCTTGAGCGCTGCGTCCGCAAACTCCTGGAGAGGCCTCAGCTTCGCCCTCACCTTCAACGTCTCGAACAGCACCCAGAGGACTACCAACAGTCCTTCCAGTCTCAGTACGATATCGGCTTTCCACTCAGTGAGAAGAAGTTTAAATGCATTGAAATCCTCGATCGTGATTTCTGCATACCCCGATCCGTCCTGAATGCGCGGCCACAGTAATACCCAGAACAGAACGACATCAAGCACGATGAAAATGAGCAGCAGATTAAGACCCGAGCTGAGTCCTATTCTGAATGCTATCGATCCGGTGCGTATTGGTTTCTCCCGTGTTCTCTTCTCACTGCTCATTGTCGTCTCTGATCACGTAACCTACTCCGCGCACTGTCTGGATGAGGCTGATCCCGTAGACCTCATCGATCTTGCTCCGCAGATATCTGACATATACATCGACTACATTGGTCTCTCCCATATAGTCATATCCCCAGACCTTGCCCAGAAGCTGTTCTCTGGACAGCACGATATTCTTATTGATTAGCAAAGTATTGAGCAGATCGAATTCTCTGCCGGTAAGCTCGATCTCACTGCCCGCGTATTTGACTTCATGGTGGCTTTCCGAAAGTGTGAGTTCGCCGCACCTTAGCAGATCCTCAGGGCTCTGCGGTGCGTTCTCCTGACTGCGATACGATCTGCGGCGCAGTACCAGCCTGATCCTTGCCAGGAGCTCCTCGATGGCAAAAGGTTTGGTGATATAGTCGTCAGCGCCCTGATCCAGCCCGGCGACCTTGTCCATCACTGCATCCCTCGCAGTAAGCATGATCACCGGCACATCGGAGGTCTTCCTCAGTCTTCTGAGCACTTCCAGTCCGTTCAGTCCCGGAAGCATGATATCCAGCAAAACAAGGCTGAAGTCTCCGCCTTCAGCCAGTTCCAGCCCTGTCCTGCCATCGCCGCATTTCTCTACCTCATATCCTTCGTGAAGAAGTTCGAGTTCTATGAAACGCGCGATCTTCTCTTCATCTTCAATTATCAGTATTCTGTTCGTCATTTACTTTTCTCGAGAGGTCATTCTTGACCTTTTCGGCATAATCTGTCGCCTTATCCATAGTGCTGTTGATATTTGTCTTACCAAGGTCCTCTCCCTCAAAGTGGAAGCGGCATCCGAATATCATCGCAAGTACTGCTACTGCCAACGTCGCCCAGAAGAAAACGATGAGCGCAATGACCGGGAATACGATCGGGAGATCCAGGATCTGCTGATCATTCCTTGAGAGAACAACCATCCTGTTGTTCATCAGCATACGCTTGATGCGGTTCCACAGCTTGAATTCGCGCTTTGGCTTTGCTTTCGCGCTGTCGTTTCTCCCGGTATCGTCCTTATCGCCTGTGGTGCTCTTATATGAAGTGACTTCAGGAACGATCTCTATTGTCTCCTCGATCTTCGGTGAAGTATGCTCTGCTGTCTCCTTCTTGACTTTTCCGTCCCTTTCAAGGCTTATGATCGCATCGATCATGTCCCAGCCGCATCCCTCGAGGGCTGCCTTGGCATCCTCATAGCTGCATCCTGCCTTATTAACGAGCTGTTCTATTTTCTGAAAGTTTTCCATTTCTGCCTCCTTGTTTATTCTAACAGTTTATGGGTCCTTTTGTGACCCCCTTTGATGGTTTTATGATAAGGCAGGAAAATGAAAGTACCATTCAGATAGAATTAGAGAATTATTAGAAAAAGATTAGAAATCTCCGTTGTTGTTTATCATCATGCAGTATTGATGTATGGACAACATGTGCAGCCGGAATATATAATAGTGGGAAATATTGAAATAATGCAGGGATTGGTACAGCAAGGAGGCTATACAATGAAGCAGATAATCAAAGTCGGAATGCTCGGTATCGGTAATGTCGGCAGAGGAACATATGAGACTCTCGAGATGAATCACCAGAAGATTGCCGAGACTACCGGTCTGGATATAGAGATCGTCAAGATCCTGAACCGTCATCCTGAGAAAGACCGCGGGATCGATATCCCGGCGGAGAAGTACACTCAGAATGTTGCTGACATTCTCGATGATCCGGAAATAGATATCGTGATCGAACTGATCGGCGGAATCGAGCCGGCTACAGAATATATGGCTAGGGCTCTTTCTAACGGCAAGAGCGTTGTAACTGCGAACAAGGCTGCTATCGCTGCCAACGGCAAGCGGCTTGCCGCTCTCGCGCAGGAGAATCACGCGCTGCTGAGATTTGAGGCCGCTGTCGCAGGCGGTATTCCTATCCTGACTTCTCTGACGACTGCACTTCTGTCTAACCGCTTCACTGCGGTCCACGGGATCCTCAATGGTACGACCAATTACATCCTGACACAGATGAGCGAGTTCGGCGCAGACTATGCAGACGTGCTCAAAGACGCACAGGCGAAAGGTTTTGCCGAAGCCGATCCTACCGCAGACGTAGAAGGTCTCGACGCAGCGAACAAACTCTCGATCCTGATCTCTCTGATCTTCGGCATTGAAGTATCACCAGAGACGCTCCCGACACAGGGCATTACACGTGTCGGTCTCGAGGATATCGAGTTTGCTAAGGAGTCAGGCTACCGCATCAAGCTTCTCGCCACTGCCAGAGAGAAAGACGGCAAAGTCTGCGCGAATGTTCAGCCGGCACTCGTACCGATCAACCATCCGCTTTCTTCGGTCAGCAATGAGTTCAACGCCGTATATGTCACAGGCAATGCTGTGGATAACCTCATGTTCTACGGCCGTGGCGCAGGTCCTCTTCCGACCGGCAGCGCGGTTGTCGGCGATGTGATCGGCATAGCACGCAAGCTCGAGAAGAATTCCGCATACGACCTCGTACCTCAGCTCAGATATGATTCCGGCCTCGAATTTGACGGTGAAGGTACGAACAAATACTACCTCAGAATGATGGTTCCTGAGAGAACGGGTATCCTCGGCAGGATCGCGACTATATTCGGCGAGCACGATATCAGTATTGAATCCATCCGCCAGAACGCTCCGTATGAACTCGACGGCGAGCGCGTAGCTCATCTGATCATCATTGTCTTCCCTGTCAGCAAGCCTCAGCTGAATGACGCTCTGGATGCTATCCGCAAAGACGGGGTCATCAAATCAGTAGACAATATCATGAGAGTCGAGGAATAGAGTCAAAGGATCACATTGAAACACGATATTATCAGCATCTCAGATGCGTACGAAAATAATTTAAAGCATATCTCTCTTGAGCTCCCAAAATATCAACTTACAGTCTTTACAGGGGTGTCCGGGTCAGGCAAATCCTCCCTTGTGATGGATACGATCGCCGCGCAGTCAAGGCGGGAGCTCAACGATACCTTCCCGAGCTTTGTTCAGCACATTCTGCCCAAATACGGCAGGCCACATGTCGGGAACATCGCGCACCTGCCAGCTGCGATCATCATCGACCAGAAGAAACCCGCGCCAAACCAGCGCTCGACGGTCGGAACCTACACGGACACTTACACTTTGCTGAGACTGCTTTTCTCCAGAGTCGGAGAGCCCTTCGTCGGCTACTCCGACATGTTTTCTTTCAATCATCCTCAGGGCAGCTGTCCAAGATGCGAAGGACTTGGCGAGATCACCGAGCTGGATGTTCACAAGCTGGTAGATTTCGACAAATGCCTTAACGACCCCGGCGTCATCAATTATGTTGCGTTCGAACCCGGTCAGTGGCGTTGGATCAGATATGCCAACAGCGGCTTCTTTGATCTGAACAAGAAGATCCGGGATTATTCGCCGGAAGAACTTGATCTGTTCCTGAATTCCCCTCAGATCCGTGTCAAGAATCCTCCGGCGGGATGGCCCAAAACCGCCAAATACGAAGGTCTTGTCCACCGCATGTACAGAAGCGTCCTGAACTCCGAGGAAGGCAAACTCCACCGGCAGATCCTGGACCCGATGACGCGGAGAGGCGTATGCCCTGACTGCGGAGGTTCCAGACTGAATCCTCGCGTACTCTCATGCAGAATTCAGGGTAAGAATATCGCGGAGGTCACTTCGCTGCCGCTGAGAGAGCTCGCATCCTGGATCGATGGGATCGAGTCCCCGTTAGCAGTAGATATCAAGCGGACCCTTTCGGCAAGGATCAACGCTATGATCGATATCGGTCTGGACTATCTGTCGCTTGACCGCAGCCTTGGTACGCTTTCAGGGGGAGAGGCGCAGCGCTGCAAGATTGCGAAGTACATGAATTCGCCTCTCACAGATCTCCTGTATATACTCGATGAACCGAGCGTAGGCCTTCACAGCCACGATATCCACAGACTGATCAGTGCCGTGAAAACTCTGCGGGACAGAGGCAACACAGTCCTGCTCGTTGAGCACCACCCGGATATGATCCGCGAGGCTGATCATATCGTAGATATGGGTCCCGGTGCCGGCCGGGAAGGCGGCACGATCCTGTATGAAGGGGATTACCCGGGACTTCTGTCAAGCGGCACCCTGACGGGCGATCTTCTGAGCCGTCATACCGATGTCAGGAACTCCTCGAGGACCCCATACGGCTGGTACAGCATGGAGCATATCGAGTATCACAATCTGCACGATATCGATGTATCGCTTCCTCTCGGTGTGATGACGGTCATCGCGGGCGTCGCGGGATCCGGCAAGAGTTCACTGATGGAATACTTTGCTTTGCACGCGGAAGAGCAGCTGCATCCTGTGTACATCAGCCAGCGTAACATTGGTATCAGTATGAGATCGACTCCGGCGACCTATGTCGGCGCAGCGGATGAGATCCGCAAGATTTTTGCGGCGGAATGCGGCGTCAGTCCGAGTCTGTTCTCTTTCAATGGCAAAGGGAAGTGTCCGGCTTGCGGAGGCAAAGGTGTGATCGTGACAGGAATGGCTTTCATGGATGCGATCGAAACGACCTGCGAAGCATGCGGCGGCAGACGTTATTCCAATGACGTCCTCAGCTACAGAGTCAGCGGAATGAGCATCGCTGATGTCATGGATCTGACTGTCACTGAGGCGATCCGAATGTTCGCGGGAACGAAAGCCGCTGAACTGCTGATCCCGCTTGAGCGAGTCGGCCTGTCCTATCTGCACCTCAATCAGTCTGTAAGCACGCTGTCCGGCGGTGAGCTCCAGCGGCTCAAGCTGGCATCCTATCTGGACTCTAAGGAGAAAGTGTTTATCGTTGACGAACCGACCGACGGACTGCATATGGCAGATATCTCCGGCCTGATCTCTCTGTTCGATGAGCTGACGGACGCCGGCAATACACTTTTCCTCATAGAACACAACCTTGATGTTCTGAAGGCCGCGGACTACTGCATCGAGCTCGGTCCGGGCGGAGGAGAAAAAGGCGGGCAGATCCTGTATTCAGGACCGCCCGCGGGTATGAAGCAATCAGATATATCTGTGACAGCCAGGTATCTATAGCTGCAGATCGTATTTCTCAACATCCAGCATCGCTGTTCCTTCCGCCTCGAAACTGATGGCGGACGCGCTAACTGGCGTATACAGTACGAACGAGGCTGCCTGCTCACCATCATTGACAAACAGTTCCAGACTGTAACGGTCCATGATGAGTCTGAGCTTAATAACGCCCTGGTTCGGCCGGACAGGAACAGTCCGGGCATTCACGATATCATGCGGGAAACCGGAGTAGGTTCGGTCCACACGAATGGTATTGTTTTCCGGTTTGTACCGGATCATGGTGGATATCTCTCCATCTTTCGCTACATTCAGTTTGAAATATCGGAAAACACTATCCTCACTCGCCGGTCGGATGTTTACTGTCATGTCTATGAAACGTCCGTCGATTCCCTGAAGAGTGGTCTCTCCGCAGATCATGACATTCCGGTAACTGATCTTCGTCCCACGGAGCTGTTCGAGCTCTCTTACAGGATTCTGGATCAGTCTGCCATCTCTTATTGATAATTCTCTCGGCAGGATCATCTGTCCCAAGAACGGAAGTCCTGCCTTTTTGCTGCCCGAAGATTCCCAGCTCTGCATCCATGCGATCATTACCCGCCTTCCGTCAAGAGAGAGCAATGTTTGCGGGGCATAGAAGTCCGTGCCGTAATCAACGGCCTGAACAGCTTCTCTTACCAGATGATGTTTCTCCCTGTCGTAACAGCCGATCAGGCAGATCGTGGTATTACCTGGATGGAACTCTTCTCCCATCGCTGTCATTTCCTGTACGCTGGTCAGGAGTACATCCTTATCGTCAAGCCGGAACAGGTCCGGACATTCCCACATCTTGCCAAACTGGTTGTGACACATGGCAACGACAGATGTGAAATTCCACTCGAATCCATCCTCGCTTTCGTACTGGATGATAGAACCGCTTCCGTCAGCAGGACGGTTGCCCACGACAGCGTAGTACTTGCCGTCCTCGAACCGGATCTTAGGATCGCGAAAATCATGAACATCTGCGCCTGCGGGAACATCCTCTCCCGTGATGACGGGATTATGTTCATACTTCTCATAATCTACCCCATCGCCAACAGCAATACACTGAGTCTGAAAGGTTTCGACCTGGCCGTCTTTCCGGCGCTCATTTCGCACGCCGGTGTACATCAGCAAATGCCGCCCATCCGGCAATTCGATCGCACTGCCTGAAAAGCATCCGTCCTTGTCATATTCTTCATCAGGAGCAATGGCTGCAGGCAGCCTCTCCCAGTGGATAAAATCACTGGTCTTGACGTGTCCCCAATGCATCGGTCCCCATGTAACGTCATATGGATGATACTGGAAGAACAGGTGATATTCATTCTTGTAGACTGAGAAACCGTTTGGGTCATTGATCCAGCCGATCCCACCCGTCACATGAAATTCCGGCAGTTCGTCTCTGTTCACATTAGGCAGATAAGTATTTTCAAATTCTCTGGCTTTCCGCAAGCTGTCGTTGATCATATTCATTATTGGATCTGAGTTAAAGTTTTTTCGGTCAGCTGCAGCTCACATAAGCGAGCGCGCTTTCTGCCACGCCGCTTCCCGGCTGCACTCCGCGCACAGTGACGGAGCGACGGCGCAGCCGCCCCGTGCAGTTTCACGCAGGCTCTCAGGAAGCGCCCTGCCTACGTCATACATGATCTGCACCATTTCATCCATAGGAACATGGAGCCCTACATCAGCCAGAGCGAGCTCCGCTGCGGTATACGCTCCGACCGCTCCTATCGTGTTTCTCGTCTGGCATGGAACCTCGACGAGTCCGCGTACCGGATCGCACACCAAGCCGAGCAGATTGGACAAAGCAACGCTCGCCGCCTCGCAGCACTGTTCCGGTGTTCCTCCCATCATCTCTACCAAAGCGCTTGCCGCCATCGCCGAAGCTGAACCGACTTCTGCCTGACAGCCCGCTTCCGCACCGGCAACCGAACCGTTCCTTGTAATGATGTATCCTATCGCACTTGCGTTGATAAGACCGCTGCGCAGCGTGTCCATGCTGATATCAAAGTGTTCGTACATCGATATCAGCACTGCCGGGAGCACACCCGACGATCCGGCGGTCGGCGCAGCCACGATAACGCCCATGCTGGCATTTGTCTCGGACACAGCAAGGGCATTGGTTATGACTCTGTGTATGATCGGGCCGCACACTTGCTTCGATTTGTCAAGCTGGTTGAGTTTGTGCGCCTCGCCTCCTATCAGACCGCCCATCGATCTGACCGGATCCGAGATCGCACGATCCACTGAAGTATTCATTATACGCAGGCTCGCATCTATCTGATCGATGATCATCTCTCTCGGGATCTCACCCAGCTGCATTTCACGCTGGATCATGACCTCCGAAATAGGCATGCCATTCTCACTGCACAATCTGAGCAGTTCTTCCGCGTTTCTGAAATCCCAGTTCATGGCACACCTCCTTATAATTCGATCAGGTCAACGCTCTTAACGGTCTTATACTGAAGAACCTTGTTCTTGAGCTCATCAGTGATGAAGCTGTCTGTCTCGATCACGGTAAACGCGTCTTTGCCCTTCCCCTTCCGGAAGAGTTTGAGTGTTGCCACATTGACTTTGTCTTCCGCCAGACATTTCGTGATATAAGCGACCGTTCCCGTCACGTCCTTATGACCGACGATCATGGTACTGTACTCGCCGGTAAAATCAACTTCTATATCATTGAGCCTCCTGATGCGCACCCGTCCGCCTCCGATGGACTCGCCCCTGATCAGCAGTGTATGCCCATCAGCGGCTTCCATCACTACATCCACGGTGTTAGGATGGCTTACGAAAGTCTCCCTGTCTACAATGAAGTCCACCTCAAGGCCGTTAGCCCTGGCCTCTTCATACGCGTTCCGTATGCGCAGATCATCTGACTTGTATCCCAGCATGCCTCCGATCAGAGCTCTGTCCGTACCATGCCCTTTGTAGGTATCCGCAAACGATCCGTATAGTGTGAAGGTGGCTTTGACAGGTGTACCTGAGAAAATCTGCCTGGCCATCCACGCGATCGTGGCTGCGCCCGAAGTGTGCGAGCTTGACGGTCCGACCATCACCGGACCAATGACATCGAAAATGCCAATATAATTATTCGCCATAACGCCTCCCTGTTCCTCTCGTCAGTGAGCTGCAAGGTATAGTTTGATTCGGAGGGGGGGACAGGGGACGGTTCTCTGTCTCCTCCCCGGCACTAAAAAGAGGAGACAGAGAACCGTCCCCTGTCCCCCCCTTTCGAATCAATCCCAAAGTGGTTCGATTTGCTTCCCCTCAGGATCTTTCTTAAGTACTATGTTGAGGATGATCGCTACGATAGCTGCCGGTACGATTCCGGAACCGCCGAAGATGTAGCTGACGAATGCCGGCATCTGCGACAGAACGTTTGCTGTAGCACCGAGGCCGTAGCCAAGTCCCAGTGATACCGCGACAATCGTGACTTCACGGTTGCCTATGCCGTCCTTCGTGATCAGCTGGATACCGCTGACTACGATCGATGCGAACATCATTACAGCTGCGCCGCCAAGTACCGACTGTGGCATCAGCTGAACGATAGCGGCTAGTTTAGGACAGAATCCGCAGAGTACCAGGAAGAGAGCTCCCATCGTGATCGCAAAAAGGTTGACGATTTTGGTCATTCCGACAAGACCTACATTCTGGCTGAACGATGTGTTCGGCAGTACGCCGAACAGTGTAGCGAATGTCGACCCGATACCATCGCAGGCAACACCGCCGGACAGTTCTTTGTCGGTTGCTTCACGTCCGAGACCTCCCTCGGTGATACCTGACAGGTCTCCGATCGTCTCTACTGCTGTTACGATGAACATGATCATGATAGGGATGATCGCCCTCGCGTCAAACACGAATTTCACCGGCATGATCTTAGGCAGCGAGATCCATGCAGCAGCCGCTACTTTGTCCCACTGCAGCACCCATGAATGGATGTACGTCTGCCCCTCAACGACATATGTCGTCTCCATGAACAGCGCCAGAATCGCGCAGAGGATATATCCGAAGATGATACCGAACAGGATCGACGCCGCCGACCAGATCCCTTTGGTGAAATGCTTGAGTGCGATGATGAAGATCAGGACCGCGAGACCGATCAGCAGGTTGGTCGGCGAACCGAAGTCCTTATTGTTGTTGCCGCCTCCGAATGAGTTGATACCTACACTGATCAGCGAGAGGCCGATCGCTGTAACTACGGTACCTGTTACTACGCTCGGGAAGAATTTGCGAAGCGGTTTGAGCATGAATCCGAGCACCATCTCGAAGATACCGCCGATAAAACAGGCTCCGAGTATTGCTCCGTACGCGACTACCCCGCCTCCCATTGATCCTGCGACACCGCTCATGACTCCGATAAATCCGGAGCTGGTGCCCATTACACACGGCAGGCGTGCTCCGATAGGACCGATCGTCCACAGCTGTACAAGTGTGACAAGTCCCGCTACCAGCATCGCATTCTGGATGACCGGTACCATAAGGCCCGAATCACCGAGCGAGCACGCTCCGCCGATAACGAGGATCGGTGTCAGGTTACCTACGAACATAGCCAGGACATGCTGCATACCGAGTATGATCGCTTTGCCGGTTGGAATACGGCCTTCCAGTTCATACTCAGAGGTCATGACACTAAGGCTTTCCTTGATACTTTTAACTCTTGTAGCCATTATTAGACCCCCTTTCCCATATAAATACCTTTAACAATTGCTTTATTATAACATGAAAAATGGGGACAGGGGACGGTTCTCTGTCTCCCTGTCCCCTGTCCTGAGATTCTATTTCTTCTTAGATTTCGTAAGTTTATATAATTCTTCGGCTGCCAGTCTGGCTTTGGCTACAATAGCGTTCTTGTTCTTGGGGAAGCAGTAATACTGGACCTTAGGTGTCCCGATGGAGATCATATCTCCGATCTCATACCAGAAGTAGTCGGAATACAGGCTGTAGGAACGATCAGGGCTCTGACAGTAATTCAGTTTTCCGTCGCAGCCTGCAAGGTGGAACCCATTATTATCATGGCGCAGAATTCCGTCTCCTACTCTGTATACCGCGTCGGTATTGACGAGCATGATGATGTCGACCTCTTCCTCCATGCAGTAGGTGCCGGCTTCAAGCTCCTTGCGCACCTCTTCACGCTCCCACGCATACCAGTCCGGTATATGTTCAAATTTCGGCTGACCGGATACCGCTTTCAGCTTTCCATACTCTGTAAGCTCGTACTCAGCTCCGCAGTTACTGCAGCTGATCGAGATCCCTTTTCCTGTCATGTGTCCCTCAGCTCCACAATGCGGGCACTTGTACAGAACACGGTCAAGTCCATCCGCGCGGAAAGATTCATTAATTGAGATATGATTCTCCTGCTGCCATTTAAAGGTATCGAAGGTGAAATGCGGCCTGATCGTTTCATTGATCTCTGCCGCAGACATCGCTGAGATCTCCTCAGCCGAAAGCAGATATGTCATTCCCGCTGATACCTTAACGTCTCTGATCTGCAGTCCGTTATACAGCGGGTCGCGGGCGAACGCTCCATAAGTTCTTATCATGATCACCGGAACGCCGAGCATTTTGATGGCCTTCCCAAGACTGTCAGGAAGCGGAGTTGCAGTCCCGTCGAATGTATAGCTGGCCTCCGGATACAGCAGAACAGACTCCCTGAGATCCCGCACAGTATAGATCATGTCGCGAACCAGTGTGGTGTCGCTCATGAATTTTCTCGTCGGTATGCAGCCGATTTTGCGCATAAGACCTTCTTTGCCCACAAATCCGTCCAGCGTACAGACGATATGAAACGGCCTCGGATATATGATGGAAGAAGCAATTTTGAGATCAATAAAACTGCTGTGGTTCATGAGATAGAGCGCGGGCTCATCCTTACCGAGCCTGTCCATACCCTTCTCTTCGCACGTAAATGAGACCTTCCTGAGCTCCGGATCGGATACCGTCTTCAGGAGCCATCTCCAGAAACGGCCCTGGCTCACAGGCTTCTTGTTCTTATATGGTTCAAGTTTCAGAACATCATCATAAGATGTATTTACAGTCTTGATCTTCATAATACTGTCCCTCGTCTCCCCTTACATATTGATATAGTGCAGCTTGCCGTCGTCACCCCATTCTACAGACAAATCGCAGTGGACGTTCTGCGAAGGATCCGGATGATCCTTCCATAATTCGTAAAGCTTCGGAAGGAACACCGGCCACTGACTGGCCTCATAGTCCTCGTGATCAGTCGCGTAATTTGGCACCAATTTGGCATCCGGGTCATTCCTGAGTATATCCAGTACAAATCCCGGCGGCATAGACGCCCTGGTATTTGTGACCGTTGCAGTAATATGCACGATCCCGCCCGGAACATCTTCCCACTCGTGAACAGTCGAATCCACGAGTTCTCCGGCATCGTTAAAAACACCCTCGCATATAACATGACTGAGTGCTGTCGTAAACGGATAGAAATCAGTAAGGTGCAGTCTGTGTATCTCTACACCCTCTCCTCCGAATACCGGCAGCGCCGGATCGGTCGTCTCGGCTATTATGTGGACTGAGTCCTCGAATCCGTACTCATACGGTGTCTTGAGCCAGTTGAATCTCTTATGTGATCCCGGCGCCCACAGATAATATCCCTTCTCCATATTGGCCCAGAACCAGTCGAGCATCTCCGAGGTAAGCCCCGGCAGGAAATGGTGTCTCTGCGAAGGCAGCGCATAACCCTTGTCCATTGCTTCCTGCGTCAGCTCGAGTGGAGCCAGCGAAGGTTCAGGCTTTGCCGGTTTCTCAAAAGGCACAAATGGTACTCCCTCATTTTCCTGAAAAGGAATGTGAGTCTGCCCCGCGCTTGCTACATATAATGTCTTATCTGTCATCGTGCTATCCCTTCCTGTTTGTTTCTCCTGATCCAGGTGCTTATACTGTCTGCGGTTTCTTTCTGCTGCTCTTCCGCGTTGATCGCGGAGATACCGTCGCCCTTCTGTTCGCCGTAGCTGCCAAACTGCGCGTGATTTCCTCCTCTGATCACCACTTCTGTGAAGTCTGCCGGCCACAGTCCGTCAGCCTTGGTTTTACTGTACTTGCCGGAATTAAGGACCGTATCCTCTGTGCCGAATATCGAGAGCGTCGGAGTGCTGAGTTCTTCCGTCGGATACGCAGCAAGCAGGACAAGCCCATCCCATGCAGCCTCGCCGCCTGCCTCCTCTGCATCGTCCGCAGCCATCGCCGCAACAACACCGCCAAGCGAATGCCCTCCGATATACCATTTCTCATAGCTGTTCATCGCGCCGGCTCGTATGGTTTCGGCAGCGTGCCTGCCAAACAGCGCAAAATTCAGAGGCATGTCGCACAGATAACAATCAATGCCGTTCGAAGAGAGCTTCTCCATAAGCGGCGCATAGGCAGACGCTTCAACTTTGGCCCCCGGATAGAAGACCATCGCGGAATCCGTGCCCGGTCCGTCAAAATACCATCCGTTTACGCCTTCGCCTTCTTGCGTTATCTCCGCAACACTGACATCGTGCGTGCCATGGAGTGTCTCGACGGCCAGCGCATCCGCATGATAATATGTACCGAAATACACGACTATCACGCCGGCCAGAATAACCAGCTGCGCCAGAGTATTGATCAGTTCTTCTGTCCAGTTTGACCTGGCGCTGCTGTCCATATGTAAACCGAGATAGCCCATCAGGCACATCAGCACGAAACCGGACGCGAACAATATCGCTGCGGGCATCATCGTCAGTGATCGCCACAACCCGGAGAGTGCGGATCTGCCCCCTGCAGGCACAGAAAGTATCATCAGTGCAAAACCGGCAGGCATAAGAATGTGGAACGCGCGGGTCAAGCCGGGATGATCTTTCTTCCGGATCACAATGATCATCTTCCATATGGCTTTGCACAGGCCGCCAGTGAAACATGCGATCACTCCCGCAAGCAGAACCGGGCTTCCGTACATACTGTACATGATAAGCCCGCTTACAAGGAACAATAAGACCGGCATCAGATCCACCAATGCCAGTCCCATAGAATATTCATTATATTCGTCCTTCCATTCCACGGGTTTATGATATCATTTGCAATTCACACAGTAAAACTGTTATTTTATGTATATAAAGTAATTATTTCCGCATCGTGAAGGATTTCTATACTCCGGAGGAACCCTCATACACTGTACATAGGAGAAGTAGTCGAAATCATCGAATAATAAGTTAGCTTGTATTACTATAAAAGTGGCTCCGGGAACTACCCGGAGCTTCTCTTTTCCAGCATATCTACGGTTTCTGCCAGCCACTCGCCGTAATAATCATAGGTGCTCTGTGACCACCAGCTGAGCAGCTTGTTGAGCTTCTCCGCATCTTCTTCGATACTCGTGCATGTATACTGCTCTTGGTCCCGGTTGACTGTAACGAAATGGTTGTCGTCCGGCTTGAAATCAATTCTGTATATGCAGAAACCTGTCCAGCTGCGGTGAGCATACAGCGTATCCCCTTGCATATACCAGAACCACTTATCTTCCATCTGCTCAGGAATGTGTCCGCATCTGAGTGCAGCCATCCGGCGATCGTTGAAATGCCTCTTCAGGATAAATCTCTCCTTCTTTTCCGGCATCTCTGAGGTTTTCCAATCGCCCCTTTCTGCGACTTTGCCGTTTCGCTTCGGCAGATCATCAGGCAGATGATTTTCCGCAAAATTTCTCAGGATCTCTCTGAGATCAGGCGGAAGCATGCTCTCGCACTTCATCTTCAGCTCGACAGGCACGCCATAGAAAGCTTCTGCGATCGAACCTGCCATAGCGCCGATCGTATCGCTGTCACCGCCAAGAGATATCGCATTTCTGACAGCATCTTCAAAATCCCTGCTGTCCAGGAACGCTATGATGGCCTCCGGAACACTTCCCTGACAGGAAACATCGAATCTGTAGCCCGGACGTATGCTGTCGCAGGTCCTGGCGAGGTCATAGCCAAATTCTTCAGTGACATACGCTCTGATATCGTCTCTGGTACCGCCGACCCTCGCTATGAAAATTGCTGATGCCAGCGCCTCGGCGCCTTTGATACCTTCCGGATGATCGTGCGTCACAGCAGCCTGCAGCCTTGCCATCTCTCTGACTTTATCTATAGAGCTGCAGATCCATGCAGCTGGAGAGACACGCATTGCAGATCCATTTCCCCAGCTGTTGTATGGTCCTGTCCCGTTTTCGAGCCAGTCCCTGAACCTGCCGCCATATCCCGCATCAGGATATCTGAGACCGAATGTCTTCATGTTGCTGATGATCGACTTCTCAACAATAGCATTGTTGTCATCGGTCACATCATCGCCAGACTCGATCTGGTCGTCTGCATTGTTGAAAACTGCCATAAACCCCGCTGCGACTGCAAGAGTCATTACAGTATCATCAGTAAACCGCGAATACTTGCTGAACAGCGGGAAATCTTTGCTTTTTCTGTTATGCCACTCGTATGGACTTCCTATTATATCCCCAAGTATCGCGCCGTACATCTACAGTATCTCCTTACTGTCAGTTCGCAAAAGTGCCATAGCCGGCAATAGCCTCATCTATGGTCATCGCTCCTGTTGCAACACCATAGACCGCCTGCCTGAACTGTTTGACAGCATCATCTGTCAGTCCGAACACTTCCGGCGACAGGATGCGGGATTCCGGAACGTCCCCGAATGCAGCATACACGCTGTTGAACGACAGGTCTTTCGTCGGCGACATAAGGCCCTTGTTCTGTGCCATCTTGCTCAGTTCCTGCGGTGTGATCAGGAAACGCATAAATTCATTGGCCATATCCAGATTCTGGCTGTCTTTGTTGACAGAGAACTGCAGATTCGGCATGTCAAGGAAGGTAGCGCCATCGTCCGACATAGGAGTCGGGACAAAGGTGTATTCAAATGGATTGGCGATGAATGCCTCGGAGCGGCTCTCCCGTTTCTTGGTTCCGGATACGGTATCTCCGGAGCATGTCATCATTGGTACGTCCCCTTCAAAGAAGCGAAGGATCACTGCGTCATAGTTGTCTCCGATTTCCGCACAGGCGCCAAGATCCACACAGCCTTCATTCAGGAACTGCTCCATCTTCTCAAGTGTAGGCCTCATATATTCACCGGCAGAAGCATCAAGGGCGTTGAGTTTTGTGACCGCCTCTGCATCATTTGCTACAGTCTCGCAGAAGAACGGATACGCCATCAGAGTGAAGAGCGATGTTGTCTCTTCGTTAGTGAAACCCATGATCGGGTTAGCATATCCCTTCTCGCGGAACGCCTTGCACACATCCACCAGTTCCTGATAGGTCGTTGGAACGCTCAGGCCTTCTTTCTCAAAGAGACTGTTGTTCACGAGCATGCCATAGGTGTTTGAGAAAACCGGGACCATCGGAAGCGTACCATCGTCCGTATTCAGAATAATATTGCTGCGGATACAGTCCAGATCAAGCCCCAATGCAGGATCGGACAGATCCTCTGCATGATCGATAGAAGCCTGATATTGATCGCGGCCGTACATCCAGGAGTAATTGACGTAGATGTCAGGGGCATCGTTTCCGTCGAGGGCCATACCAATCATGTTGTTATAATCATCGACCTTGGTAAACGTCAATTCAACATTCGGATAATATTCGTTAAAGCTGTCAAATTCAGCTTCCAGCGCTTCAAAGTTGTCATAACCGCCTGCAACGGTAATATGGCAGTCGGTGGAGGCATCCAAAGCCGGGCTGAATCCTACTTCAGTCGTTGCTTCCTGCTTCTCTGAACCGCATGCAGCGAGTCCCAGAATCATCAGCACCGTTAATACAACGCACATTGTTTTTCTCATAATTGTCCTCCTCCGTCTTTGATTCTTCGGATCTCTTTAATAACTAATTTGATATCGACAGGTTTCGCAATATGTCCATTCATTCCCGCATCCAGACATTCCATGACATTTTCGGAGAATGCGTCTGCAGTCATCGCAATGATCGGAATAGATGCTGCCCATGGATCTTCCAGTTTCCGGATCGCTCTGGTCGCATCAAGGCCGTTCATCTCCGGCATCTGTACATCCATGAAGATCAGTTCATAGCTGCCCTCCGCTGCCGTGCGCATCATGTCCACACAGACCCGGCCGTTTTCTGCACGGTCGGTAGCGATCCCATACATGGAAAGTATAGTGGATATGATTTCCCAGTTGATATCATTATCTTCGGCCACAAGGATGCGCAGCCCCTGCAGATCAGAATAATCATCCTCTGGCTCAATGGATTGGGACTCCTTCCCGATAAGATCGTTGATCTTATCATAGAGAGTAGAGCGGAAAAGAGGTTTGCTGACAAATGCGTTCGCTCCGGCGGCTTTTGCCTTATCCTCGATATCCGACCAGTCATATGCGGAGATCAGTAAGATCGGAATATCCGCGTCGATCTCTGCGCGGATGCGCCTGATCGTCTCAAGTCCGTCAATTTCAGGCATTCTCCAGTCGATAATGATAGCATCGTAATCTCTCCCGGCAAGGTGTCTGTGCTCGATCATGCCGAGCGCTTCCAGTCCGTTATGTGCCTGCTCCGCTGATGCGCCAAGAGACTCAAGAATGTCAACCGTTGTCTGCAGCATAGTCTCGTCGTCATCAACGATCAGAACATCGATGGATTCAAGCTGCATATCTTCCCTCTGCCTGTCGGCTTCAGGGATATCCAGCACAACAGTGAAGGTTGTCCCCTTGCCTTGTTCACTCTGGCATTCGATCGTTCCGTCAAGCAGTTCAACCATCTGCTTTGTAATAGCCAGGCCAAGGCCGGTTCCCTGAACGCTGTTGACACGGCTGTCTATCTGACGTGAGAACGGCTGATACATATTTGCCATGAATTCCGGGCTCATACCGATGCCCGTATCTGTTACGACATACGTCAGCCGTATGCAGCCCGGCTTGTCGCTCTTATCCTGATGCAGATCTACACTGACACGTCCGCCTGGCTCCGTGTATTTAATGGCATTGGAGAGAATATTGATATAGATCTGGTTCAGACGGAGCTGGTCTGTATATAGATACTCCTTTTCTATCTGATTGATGTTGAAGCTGAATTCAATATTCTTTTCCTTGATCATCGGCTGTGAAACCGTTACAAGGTTCTCGACCGTTTCGACAATTGAGAAGGTTAGAGGACTCAGTTTCAGTTTGCCGCTCTCTACCTTCGAAATATCCAGAATGTCGTTGATCAGCGTCAGCAGATGATTGCTGGCAAGACTGATCTTCCGGAGATTTTCTCCTGTCATCTCGACATCTCCCAGATTCTTCTCGGCGATCGTCGTAAGGCCAATGATGGCATTCATCGGAGTACGAATATCGTGAGACATAGTTGAGAGGAAGTCGGTCTTTGCCTTATTCGCGGACTCGGCTTCCCTGGCCGCGATCTGAAGTCGCTTATTAAAGTAAAGTATGTAGAGCAAGTCACTGAGGAACAGAATCAGCAGACCGGCAGAAACAACTCCGATCAGCAGCCAGTTTTCGGTATCTGCCTTGAGATCCTTAGCCGGCACAAGCCCCAGCAGTGTCCATCCGGCAGAAGACGAGACAGGGGTAAAGGCAAGAATACACTCCTGTTTGTGCGAGTTGCTCATTGGAACGGAGCCTGTCGACGAGGTGATCCTGTCGAACAATTCACCTGACGATTCTGGATCAGTTTGATTATATGACTTGTAGAATTCGAAAAAGCTTGAGTTCTTAAAGCTGTCTCCTTTAAGAATATAATCACCGTTGGCATCGATCATGGATAGATCCGCGTTCACCAGTTCTGTCTGCGGGAAAACCCATTTCTGCTCCAGCACCGAGATCGGGATGACTCGCAGCAGAACAGCAGTCGCGGGTGTTTTGCCTTCCGGCTCATACAGCTCAACTATGTTGCAGAAAGCCAATGACTGCTCGCCATTCATAGGGTTGGTATACGCACGGGTGATGTTGACCGACTTTCCGATCTCATCGATCCAATTTATGTCTTTCAGGAGAGCTATCCGTTCATAAGAAACATTATAGTCATCATCAGTGCCTTGTTTAGGGCGCGTTGAGAGACCCGTGAGAGTGTCCGGGGCAATCAGATGCGCGGACGTGCTGTCAAGCACATGCGAAGAACGGATATAATCGGCGGCCTCTTCCATTGTCATGTTCCTGTTGTTGATATAGCGCGCCCATATATCGCAGATCCTCTGCTCACCTTCCATATAATTCTCTGTCACCTGTTCCATGGTGACCGTTGAGTCTTCAAAGTGTTCTATCTGCCTCCGGTATGCAGCCTCGTTTTCAGATCTGGAATAGAGCACTACAAAGATCAATATGGCAGCTATGATCACCACGTTGACAATGATAATAAAAGTCTTCTTCATGCTCTGATCTCCCCAAAACATGGCATGATTGCCGGAGTTCAATCGTTCGAACGTCTCGAACGATAGAAATATACGCATACATTATACAACAAGCGGATACAATTCTGTGCATAGAATATTCTATTTATATACCTTTCTTCGAAAAGGTTTACATGTTGAAATCACTAGGTTTACTGAACAACAAAAATAGAGACGGACAAGCCGTCTCTAATTCCTCCTTGGTTCCTGTATTGTCAGTCTGGCAGTTTTTTTCACTAATAATTCTTCGATCATCACATATAAATTGCTCTATATGTTTCTTCTATTCTGTCCATGTCATCAATAAACCTGATATTATTTTTAATACACCAATCCTTTACCACCGCGGCAGCTTCCTCATCTGTCATCCTAGGGCACTCCGGCATCAAAACAAAATCATCTGAGGATTCTAATATATTAAGTCGACTTTCATCATAACATATGCCTTCCGGGGTATTTGCCGCTCCATAGATGTATCCATCGCTTCTACGTAAATACCAATTATATGATGGAATATATTGTTTACAGCTAACAACGAGAAGACTCAGTTTTATTCCTTCCATTTCATCGTCTGCTTCTATTGCTCCTGCTTTACTGTCAGTGTACATGAAGCGTTGGAACTCCGCTTCAAGTTCATCCTTGTCTGGTAGATACAACTGATATCTGCTGACAAACACCTGATTGGATATATTCTGCAATGCATACTTCATAACTAATTTGTCACGATCAGTACCGAGCACAATCCCAATTGGTTCTGTATCTCCTTCGGTATTCATTTCTTCTCTGCAATAATTCAGATAGAAATTCATTTGCCCTATATCCTCATGCTGGACTTCGCCCTTCTTCAGATCTATCAGCACAAAGCATTTTAGAATTCTGTTATACAGGACCAAATCTATCTTGTACGTTCTGCCTGCGATGTTTATCCGATATTGATTTCCAACATAAGTAAACCCTTTGCCAAGTTCCAGGAAAAACATGCTCAAATTGTTTATCAGAGATTCTTCCAGATCTCCCTCACTATATGTTGGTAATTGAGGCAGACCTGTAAATTCAAAGACGAACGGTTCCTTAAGGATATCCTCTGGCTTCTCGATTATTTGTCCGTTCTGAGCCAGTTTCAGAACTGAATCTTTGTCTGTGCTGAAAGCCAGGCGCTGAAAGAGCAGACTGCCTCTTTGTCTCTTGAGTTCACGAACACCCCATTGCTCATTTTCAGCCTGCTTCTCGTAGAATGATCTTTCCAAAGGGTCTTCTATCTTTAAAAGTTCAACATAATGACTCCATGTCAAAAATCCAGACAGTGTTTGGATTTTTGGATAAGTCAAAAACAATTTACGCATATTGTATATACTGCTCCTGCCAAAGCCTTTGCCATATCGTTCCCTCATGTCTTTTGAGAGTCTATTCAGCAAGTCTGAACCATACTCTGCTTTTTCATGACCACTTTGTTCATACTCGACAATGTATTTGCCTATTTCCCAATAGGTTCGAACTGTTTGTGTGCCGATGTATGATGCCACTCTCTGCCTTCCTCTTGACAATGCATTTCCTACATTCTGAAGTAATGATTCATACTCCATTTCTCTCTTTTCTATTGGATTGCCATTCATATGTTTAGCTAATGTTTTCTCCTTTTTCATTACGATCCTCCTCTTTTAGTTCACGGTTTCAAAGTGCATAAATCTATTTTGAGGCAAAAAAAGACGGAGAGCCCTCCGTCTTCTAGTTACCGTATATAGATGGCTCGATTATAGCAAAGATTTCCGTTTTTTCAACCAGTTTTCTGTGAAGATTTGCTTGCAGACAAAAGAAAACTCCGGAACAAATCCGGAGTCCTGGAGCTGATGACGAGATTCGTGTTTTTGAACCCCTTGCAATTACTGGGCTGTAACTTGTGAAACTTCTGTCCACCCACAATTATGTGCAAAAATCTCATTCATTTATGTATTTTGCATAAACTCGACAAATTCTTATCTC
>JAFRGC010000082.1 GCA_017434025.1 Mogibacterium sp.
GATACCGTTGGTCAGTATCGAGAGCTTACTTTTCTTTTCCATTACTTAACACCTCCCATAGCATCAAACTGAGCAAGTGCGCAGTATACAGCTTTGTGGATGGCTCCCGAGGATACAGATGCTCCGGTCACGTGCTGAACGGAAGAATCGTTCTTGACCTGGTCGCTCGTAAGCTCGCTGAGTCCGACATACTGCGAAAGATGTCCGGCATCATGTGCCTTGGTTCCTACACCCGGTGTGTCAGCATGATCTGTAACCTTTACTCCGGTGATTGCTCCGTCCTTGTCGATTCCGACCATGGCTGTGAGCATTCCGCCGTAGGAGTTGGTCTTTACTGTGACTACCATGCCTGTGCCATTATCAGCAACGTAGCAGTCCTCTACATAAACCTTGCCGTCCTCGAGGATGTAAGGATTTGCATCTGAAGGGCTGAAGTTGTCTGCGTCAGGCAGAAGCTCCATACGCGCCTCACTGGCAGCCTTTGCTGTGTTCTCGGCAATGATAGGTGCCGTTACGCCGTATGTGAATGCCAGCAGGAATGTTGTCACGAAGCATATCACTACAAGCACGAGGATAGGCGAGATGAATTCCTTGAATGCGCTGGTTTTATTTTCCATTCTTAGCACCTCCCTCCTTCAGGTAGAACTTGTAGGACAGGTTGTTGAGCAGCGGTGTGCAGATGTTCATCAGCAGGATCGAGAAGGATACGCCTTCAGGATACGAACCGAAGAGCCTTATGCTCATCGTGATGATTCCGCAGCCGATACCGAAGATCAGCTGCCCAAGAGGCAGCTTAGGCGATGTGACATAGTCTGTAGCCATGAAGAAAGCTCCGAGCATTACACCGCCGCTGAGCACGTGGAAGAGTGCCCAGTAAACGCTTCCTGTTGCGATCAGTCCGAAAACGAACACTGTGCCGATGAAAGCACAAGGGATGACCGGGCTGATAACCTTGCGTGCGATCAGATAGATTCCTCCGATAAGCAGTGCGAGTGCACAGACTTCTCCGGTCGAACCGCCGTGGAATCCGAGCAGCAGCTGCATGAGTCCAGGGATCTGATCTGTGCTTCCCTCTGCGTAAAGCGCGAGAGGTGTAGGGCCGGTTACCGCATCAGTTGATTCTGCAAGTCTCGTCAGAGGCCATGTTGACATGTTTGCCGAGAACGAGATGAACAGGAATATACGTGCTGTGATAGCAGGGTTTGAGAAGTTCTTTCCGATTCCGCCGAAGAGTCCCTTGACTACTACGATAGCGAAGAGACATCCTATGATGGCCTGCCAGATCGGGAAACTTGCCGGTACGTTGAACGCGATCAGAAGTCCCGTAAGAGCAGCGGAAAGGTCTCCAACCGTCTGTTTCTTATGAACGATAGCATTGAAGAGGTACTCGAAGAGTACGCTGGCTGCAACGCATACGACCGACAGCAGAAGAGCCCTGAGGCCAAAGATGTAAATGCTGGCGATCCATGCAGGAGCGAGTGCCAGAAGCACCGATCCCATCAGCCTTGTGGTATCCGATTCCGTTACGATATGAGGTGAGGAGGATACGATCAAATTAGTATGAAACTTATTAGCCATATTACTTCGATGCCTCCTTTACCATCATCTTTGCCAGCTTGTTAGTAAGAGCAAGCGGACGTCTTGCCGGGCATGTATACGAGCAGCTGCCGCATTCCATGCACTGCATAACATTGAACCTGTTGAGTTTATCTACATCCTTTGCCTCGTATGCGTCAGCGAAGATGCTTGGCATCAGTCCGAACGGACACGCCGTGTGGCAGCGCTGGCAGTTAAGGCAGGCTGTCTCTTCTTTTACCTCTGCCATCTCCTGGCTGAAGCAAAGAATAGCGGATGTATTTTTCATTGTCGGGGATTCATCGGACTTGGTAGCTCTTCCCATCATAGGTCCGCCCATGATGATCTTGCGAGGCTCCTTCTTGTAGCCGCCGCAGAATTCTACCACGTCTGCGATCCTTGTGCCGATCGGAACGTACACGTTCTTTGGTTCAGCAACAGCATCACCGTCGACCGTGACTCTTCTTCTTACGATCGGCATACCCGTCTTGAAGTATTCGGCCATTACACCGATAGTCGAAACGTTGTCGAGAATGACTCCGAGCTGTGCAGGGAGCACGCCCGCATTCATCGTCTTGCCTGTGACCTCATAAACGAGTACACGCTCAGCTCCCTTCGGATAGCTGGACAGAAGCGGTACGATCTCGATATCGTCGATCTCGTTCTGTTCGATCAGTCTCTTGAGGTTGGCGATAGCATCAGGCTTGTTTGTCTCGACGCCGATGAATCCCTTTTTGAGATTCAGCCACTGCATGATAAGCTTCATGCCGTCGAGAACGTCCTGACCGTTCTCCACCATCTCTCTGTTATCTGTTGTAATAAACGGCTCGCACTCTGCGGCGTTCACTACAAGATACTCACATTCATCGAGATTCTTAGGATTCAGCTTTACATGAGTCGGGAAGGAAGCTCCTCCCAGACC
>JAFRGC010000083.1 GCA_017434025.1 Mogibacterium sp.
GAGGGTCTCCTTCGTCTCTGTCTCTGTAGGCTCGATCATGAGGGCCTCGTGGACGATCAGAGGGAAGTAGATTGTAGGCGGATGGATACCGTAGTCGAGGAGTGCCTTGGCTACGTCCAGAGCCGAAACGTGTGTCTTTCTGTAGATCGGATCGAGACCGATTACGAACTCATGCATGCATGTCGTATCAAAGGCGATCGGATAGATGTCTTTGAGCTTCTCCTGCATGTAGTTGGCGTTCAGTACAGCGTTCTGAGCCAGAGTGTAGACTTCCTTGCCGACGGTCAGCAGGTATGTGTAAGCCTTGACCATTACGAGGAAGTTGCCGTAGAAGCCTGTCATGTTGCCGATGGACTTCTCGGCTCTGCAGTAGTTCTCGCCGTCCTTGCATACGAGACCCGGAGCGAATGGCGCCAGGAAATCCTTGTATGCGCAAGGGCCGCTGCCCGGACCGCCGCCGCCGTGAGGAGTAGCGAACGTCTTGTGCAGATTCATGTGGATAACGTCGAATCCGATGTCCGCCGGACGTACGATACCGATAACGGCGTTGAGGTTAGCGCCGTCATAGTAGCAGAGTCCGCCTGCCTCATGGACGAGTCTTGTGATCTCCATGATGTTAGGGTCGAAGAGACCTACCGTGTTAGGGTTGGTCAGCATCAGACCGGCAGTCTTAGGACCGAGGTGAGCCTTGAGGTCGTCGATATCGACTGTGCCGTTCTCGTTCGACTTGATAACGATGGTCTTGTAGCCGGCCATTGTTGCCGAAGCAGGGTTAGTGCCGTGTGCAGCATCCGGTACGATGATCTCGTTACGCTCTGTGTCGCCTCTGTCTGTGTGATATGCCTTGATCAGGAGAAGTCCGGTGAACTCACCGTGAGCTCCGGCTGCCGGCTGGAATGTAACTCCTGCCATGCCTGTGATCTCGCAGAGGAATTTCTCAAGTTCGCCGATAAGCTCATTAGCACCCTTTACAGTATGTGCAGGCTGGAGCGGATGGAGTTTGGCAAAACCAGGACGTGCTGCCATCTTCTCGTCGATCCTTGGATTGTGCTTCATTGTGCAGGAGCCGAGAGGATAGAATCCGTCATTGACTCCGTGGGCTCTCTTAGCAAGAGCTGTGTAGTGTCTTCCCATCTCGTTCTCGGAGATCTCAGGGAGATGTGCCTTCTCCTCGCGAAGAGGAACTGCAGGCAGTTTAACAGGAACATCGCATGCAGGGAAGATATCTTGTCCTCTACCAGGAATGCTCTTCTCGAATATTAATTTCATCTTAGAACACCTCCTTTGCGATAGCTATGACTTCATCGATATCTTCTTTGCTGTTCAGTTCTGTGCAGCACCAGAGGATGCAGTCTGTGTCGCATCCCGCGTCACAGCAGCCGCAGCAGAGCTTGAGTCCGCCGAGGATTCCCTTTGCTTCGAGAGCTGCAAGCAGCTTGTCAGCATCAGGGCATGTTGTTGCGAACTCGTGCCAGAACTCGCCTTCGAAGCATCTCTTCATGCCGATCTTCTCGAGCTCATCAGCCATGTAGTGAGCCTTGGATGAGCAGAGCTGAGCAACTTGCTCATAGCCTGCAGGGCCGATCGTTGACAGATAGATGCCTGCTCTCAGTGCGCACCATGCCTCGTTGGAGCAGATGTTGGAACTTGCCTTCTCACGACGGATGTGCTGCTCTCTGGCCTGAATGGTCAGAACAAAGCCTCTGTCGCCTCTTGTATCTACTGTCTCACCGATGAGTCTGCCCGGGATCTGACGCATATACTGCTGTCTGGTCGACAGGAATCCGAGGTACGGTCCGCCGAACTCAAGGCCGAGTCCGAGAGGCTGTCCTTCGCCGACTGCGATATCAGCGCCGATCTCGCCTGGGCTCTTGAGAGCGCCGAGTGCGAGCGGATGGCAGTACATGATGAACTTAGCTCCGGCTTCCTGAGTGATCTTGCACAGTTCCTCTGCATCTTCTACGATACCGTAGAAGTTAGGATACTGCATGAGGAAGCAGGAAGCAGCAGGGTCATCTGCGAGAGCCTTCTTGAGAGCTTCCTTGTCAGTCTGGCCGCCTACTGCCGGAATGACAACGACTTTGCTCTCTCTTCCGAATGAATAAGTGTTGATTACTGTGAGGATTCTCTCATCGATTGCGCCGGAAACATAGATCGTGCTGTGTCTGCGGTCTTTGCACATCCAGCATGCTTCAGCTGCTGCGGAAGCGCCGTCGTACATCGATGCGTTTGCGATATCCATTCCTGTGATCTCAGCGATCATTGTCTGATACTCGAAAATCGACTGGAGGATACCCTGGCTGATCTCAGCCTGATATGGAGTGTAAGCTGTAACGAATTCTTCCTTGTTAGCGATCGCATCTACTGCGGATGGCACATAGTGGTTATATGCGCCGGCACCGCGGAAGATAGAACGGAAAATGACGTTCTTCGCAGCGAGTCCCTCGACCTTGCGAGCAACTTCGATCTCAGACAATCCATCAGGAAGGTTGAGCTCGCCTTTGACCTTGGCCTCAGCAGGGATCACTTTAAAGAGATCATCAAAATCCTTATAACCGATCTCGTTGAGCATTTTTAACTGCTCTTCCTTGGTGTTAGGAATGAAAGTGCCCAATTTGATTTCCTCCTTTTAACTGTAGAAGGGCCACGCGCCAGCCGCTACAGGCGTTGTTGGACACGCAGCTCGGTGGATCCAATTAAAATGTCAGATAACTCTTCCGGATGAATAGATTATCCTCTGTACTCATCGTATTCGTCAGCGGTAAGAAGCTCAACTGTCTCAGTAACGTTTCCAACCTTGATGAACCATGAGCCATAAGGATCACTGTTGATCAGAGCAGCATCGTCAAGAATGTCTTCGTTAACCTCGAGAACAACACCGGAAATCGGTGAGTAAACGTCAGCTACAGCTTTAACAGACTCAACGTCGCCGAAAGGCTCACCTGCAAAGACTTCATCGTCTACCTCTGGGAGGTTAACGAATACGAGATCACCAAGCTCACTCTGAGCGTAGTCAGTAATACCTACGTAAGCAACATCTCCTTCATAACGGAGCCATTCATCATCTCTGCTGTACTTAAGTTCTTTTGGATCAATCATTGTTCTAATCTCCTTTTTTAAAAAATGAAATACAATATGTGATCGTATCAGTACCCTTGCGGGTTATAGATAAAAACGTGGCAGACCCACTTATCTAACATATAGTAATAATATCACCGATACAATATAGCGTCAATTTTGTACATCTATAAACATAATAGAATAAACTAATACATATCCTGCAGTGCCCGATACAGCACAGCCAGCCTAACTGCTCTGTACTGTCGGTTATTTTGATTTAAAAATAGTCAGGATTATTAGTTCCAGCAGCCGATAAGCTCTGCTATTATATATAATAAAATAAAAGGGACTGCAGACTGGATATAAGGAGATAAACACTATGGCAGAGATACTTAAGGGTGCTCCGGTCGCGACGGCGCTGAGCGAATCGATCCGTGCCGATGTTGAAGAGCTGAAAGCACAGGGCATCGTACCGACACTGGCGATCGTCAGAGTCGGTGAGAGACCGGATGACCTCGCGTATGAACGCGGCGCGATGAAGAGGGCAGAGAAGGTCGGCGTGGCAGTGCGCAATGAGGTTTTCCCTGAAGACATCACGGAAGAGGCTTTTTTCAAAGAACTTGACCGGATCAATCAAGACGATGCAGTCCATGGCATCCTTATGCTCCAGCCTCTGCCGAAGCACATAGATACTGCTAAGGCGCGCGATATGATAGCTCCGGAGAAGGACATAGACGGATGCACCGCTATCTCAATGGCAGGGGTTTTCACGAACAGACCGCTCGGATATCCTCCGTGCACGGCAGCAGCTGCAATGGAGATCCTGCACTATTATGGGATCGATCCTAAGGGCAAGAGAGCTGTTGTTATCGGCAGATCGCTGGTCATCGGCAGACCGGTCGCCATGATGCTGATGCACGAGAATGCGACGGTCACTAACTGCCATACCAGGACGACGGACGTGCCTGGGATAACACGGACAGCAGATATCCTTATAGCCGCGGCAGGAGTTCTGAAATCAGTTACACCTGACTATGTCAATCCGGATCAGGTGGTAATAGATGTCGGCATCAATTGGGATGAGGAGAAAGGCGGCATCGCAGGAGATGTGGATTTCGCCGCTGTAGAACCAGTCGTCAAAGCCATTACCCCGGTCCCGGGTGGCGTTGGATCTGTCACCAGCACGATCCTGATGAAGCACGTTGTGGAAGCAGCGAAGAAGATTTGAACGGAGAACACGCAATAAGTCGAACGAAATTAGCAACCGTTCGAAAAGCGTTCGGAATTCAGGCGATTTTGGGGCAGAAAACCTAGAGGATTTGAAAACAAACATCACAATTTCTTTGAACAATCACAAGGATTTGTTATGATATGCATGCACTCAGAAAACAATCATATTATATGAACGAATACAGAAATACAGGCAGGGAGGAAACAGGAAATGGCATATAAGGCAGATATCGAGATCGCACAGGAATGCGTTAAGAAGAAAATAACGGAGGTCGCTGCGGTTGCAGGGATCGACGAGAAATATATTGAACAGTATGGCAACTACAAGGCAAAGATAGACTATTCTTTCCTTAAGGATAATGCAGACAAGAAGGACGGCAAGCTGATCCTTGTTACAGCTATTACACCGACCCCTGCAGGCGAGGGAAAGACCACTACTTCGGTTGGACTTACTGACGGACTCAGAGCTATCGGCAAGAACGCTATCGTTGCTCTCAGAGAGCCATCGCTTGGACCTGTTTTCGGTATCAAGGGCGGAGCAGCAGGCGGCGGATATGCACAGGTCGTTCCGATGGAGGACATCAATCTTCACTTTACCGGTGACTTCCATGCTATCGGAGCAGCAAACAACCTTCTCGCAGCGATGCTCGACAACCACATCCAGCAGGGCAACAGCCTCGGCATCGATCCTAAGCAGATCACATGGAAGAGAGCTGTTGATATGAACGACAGACAGCTCCGTAACATCGTAGACGGACTTGGCGGCAAGGCTCAGGGTGTTCCGAGAGAAGACGGATTCGATATCACTGTAGCTTCCGAGGTAATGGCAGTGCTCTGCCTCTCTTCAGACATTACCGACCTCAAGAGAAGATGCGGTAACATCATCGTAGGATATACATACGGCGGCGAGCCTGTAACAGCTCGTGATCTCAAGGCTGAAGGCGCTATGGCAGCGCTCCTCAAGGATGCTCTCAAGCCAAACCTCGTACAGACCCTCGAAGGAACACCGGCATTCGTCCATGGCGGACCATTCGCCAACATCGCTCATGGATGCAACTCCATCACAGCCACGAGAATGGCGCTCAAGATCGGAGATTATGTGGTGACAGAAGCTGGTTTTGCAGCTGACCTCGGAGCGGAGAAGTTCCTCGATATCAAGTGCCGCATGGCAGGACTCAAGCCGGATGCAGTAGTTATAGTAGCTACAGTAAGAGCTCTGAAATATCACGGTGGAGTTGCGAAGGCTGACCTCAATGAGGAGAATCTGACAGCACTCGAAGCAGGCCTTCCGAACCTGCTCCAGCATGTCAGCAACATCAAGGACGTATACGGACTCCCTTGTGTAGTAGCGATCAACGCGTTCCCTACAGATACCAAGGCTGAGCTCGACATGGTAGAGGCTAAGTGCAAGGAACTCGGAGTCAACGTTGCTCTGTCCGAAGTATGGGCAAAGGGCGGCGAAGGCGGCAAAGCGCTTGCTGAAGAAGTCGTAAGACTCTGCGAAGAGCCTAATGATTTCCGCTTCTCATACGAGCTCGACATGTCGATCGAGGAGAAGATGGAAGCTATCTGCAAGAAGATCTATCATGCTGACGGAGTTCAGCTGACACCTGGAGCAAGAAAGCAGATGGCTAAGCTTGAAGAGATCGGATGCAGCGGCATGCCGATCTGCATGGCCAAGACACAATACTCATTCACAGACGATCCGAAGATCCTCGGAGCACCTAAGGATTTCACAGTAACGGTAAGGAACCTCAAGGTATCCGCAGGCGCAGGATTCATCGTCGCTCTTACAGGAGACATCATGACCATGCCTGGACTTCCGAAGTCACCTGCAGCGGAGAGGATCGATGTAGATGAGAATGGAGTCATCAGCGGACTGTTCTAAACTCAGACAGTATGATTTGAATGGGTCCTGCCTGTAGCGGGCAGGACTCTTTTTACAGGATTGGTGAAATTATGGATATGCTTGAACTGAAAATCAATGATTTCCTCGACAGGCTCGGATCGTCCGACGCAGTCCCGGGCGGCGGCGGTGCATCTGCGCTGGCAGCCGCTCTCGGCGCAGCTCTCGGCACCATGGTCGGTTCGCTGACAGTCGGCAAGAAGAAGTATGCAGACGTTGAAGAAAAGATCAAAGACCTCATGGCTGAGATGACAGATCTGTCGGGTAAGCTGGCGGCATGTGTCAATAAGGACGCAGAGATGTTCGCACCGCTTGCAGAGGCATACCGCATCCCTAAGGATGCGCCTGACAGAGACGAGATCCTCGAGAAATGTCTGAGAGATGCAGCTTCTGCACCATTTGAGATCATGGAGCTCTCGTGCAAAGCGATCGAACTTCTGGAAGAGTTTGCTGTCAAGGGTTCAAAAATGGTAGTATCTGATGCAGCTACAGGTGCAGTCCTGTGCAAAGGGGCGATATATGGCGCTGCGATCAACGTGCGCGTCAACACCAGGCTCATGAAGGACAGAGAATATGCTGAATATGTAGATGACAGGACATATGCGATGATCGCAGAGTATTCGGATCGCGCGGATGAGGTGTTCAACAGTTTTTTCTACAGATAACCGGAAAGGAGACAGTCGTCTCCACGAGTGAGGTATGATCATGGGAATCAATTCACCAGCTGAAATAACAGAAATATGGATAGGCAACGGGGTCAAGAAGGCAAATCTTCCTGTCGGGAAGATGCTCGTGCTCGGAATGCTCGCAGGCGCCTATATAGGGTTTGGCGCTGATGTGTTTGTGCTGGCGACAGCTGCGGGCGGAGACGCTTTCCAGAGCATGGTGGCTAAACTGATCGGTGCAGCGCTCTTCCCTGTCGGCCTCATGATGGTGATCCTCTGCGGTGCGGAGCTCTTCACAGGCAATAACCTGCTGACGCTGGCGCTGATGGATAAGAAGATCACCGCAGGCAAGATGCTGAAGAACTGGGTCGTCGTATATATAGGCAACCTGATTGGATCCGTGATCCTCGCGTTCCTGCTGGCGAAGAGCGGACTCTTCGCTGATGCTGCAGGAGAGAGGGCGATTGCGGTAGCAGCTGCCAAAACATCGATTCCGTTCATGCCGGCTCTGATCCGCGGCGTATTCTGCAACATCCTCGTCGTCCTCGCGTGCTGGCTGCAGGCGGGCGCGAAGGATCTGATCGGCAAGATCTTCGCGATCTGGTTCCCGATCATGATGTTCGTATTCGCAGGATTTGAGCACAGTGTTGCCAACATGACATACATACCGCTCGGAATCTTCCTCGGAGCAGATATCACATGGGGAGCATTCTTCCTCGCAAACCTGCTGCCGGTCACCATCGGCAACCTCATCGGGGGAGCATGCGTGATACCTTTCGCATATTACTACGCATATAAGAAATAATTTTGGTGAGGAAACGAATCAAAAAGTTGATTGACGGTCCTGCACCGGATTGATATTATTTACACACAATACAACCATTGGCGAAGTAGGACGCAGCGCGTTAAGTGCCGCAGGATGGGAAGTTGCCTGCGGACGAAGAGCCTCGGCTCGCGGTGCTGCATCCGCATCCGTTGCCACATGTGAAGGCCTCTTCAGTGGCAATCGTTATCTCCAGGAGAAATGGCAGTTGCCGGAAAGGGGTTTTTATTATGGGCAAATCATATACGCAGAGGACCGGCCGCACGCGGACGCAGCAGCTTGTCATCAACGCGCTGCTTGCCGCAATGTGCGTCGTCCTCGGGTTCATGTCGATCAGGATCGGCAATATCATGAAAGTTTCGCTGGAGGATTTTCCGGTGATTTTCGCTGCTCTTATGTTTGGGCCGATTGATGGAATGGTCGTTGCGGCTGTGGGGATCTTCCTGTACCAGCTGCTGAGCTACGGAGTCACAGCCACCACTGTACTTTGGATCCTGCCGTTCGTGATCGTCGGCGGAATAGCGGGACTCTATGCGAAGAAATATAATTTCAATAACAACAAGAAACAGATATTCATTATCTTCCTGATCTGCGAGATCCTGGTCTGCCTGCTCAATACAGGTGCGATCTATGCAGACTCGAAGATATACGGGTATTACTATCCGACCATCATTACAGGAATGATCCTGATCAGACTGGTCACGGCGGTCGGAAAAGGCGTTGTTCTCGGACTGATTTCCCCGCCGATCCTCAAGACGATGTCACGCATCACGGGCAACGGCAGGACAAACCGAAACAGTCACACAGGAACAATTGGAGCGCAGGAGAAGGAAGCAGAATAGCGGATCGGGGAACTATGAATTATCAGGAAACGCTTGATTACATCAATTCTGTAAGGCATAACCAGTGGAAACTGGGTCTGTCGAGGACGATCGAATTGCTGCATATGCTTGGCGACCCTCAGAATGAGCTGAAGTTCGTTCACGTCGGAGGAACGAACGGCAAGGGGTCGACCTGCGCGATGATCGAGTCCGTGCTGAGAGAAGCAGGATACCGTACAGGTATATTCCCGTCGCCATACATTGAAGACTTCCGGGAAAGGATCCGTGTCAACGGTGAGATGATCTCGGAGGAAGATCTGTGCAGGATCACTGATCGAGTCAGAGAATGCGCAGACAGCATGGAAGACGTTCCGAGCCATTTCGAGATCGTGACAGCCATCGGGATGCTGTACTTCCGGGACATGAGGTGCGATATCGTGGTATTGGAAGTCGGACTCGGAGGGGAATTTGATGCGACCAATATCATCGAGCCGCCGGAAGTTGCGGTGCTGACCAATATTGGGTTTGACCATACCGACTATCTCGGGAACACTCTCGCAGAGATCGCCAGGACCAAATCCGGCATTATCAAGACGGACTCGCCTGTCGTCGTTTATCCGAATGTACCGGAAGTGATCAACGTGGTCACAGACATCTGCAGAGAGCGAGGGTGTCCGATGGAGATCGTTGATTTTGGCCGGATCAGCATCGAGCACGCAGATCTGGACGGGCAGATACTGAGCTGGAACGGACGTGAATTTAAGATTCCGCTGATCGGGGAGTACCAGTCGCGCAATGCAGCTACAGCGCTCACGGTCATCGAGAAGCTCCGGGGCAGAGGCTGGGTCATCCCGGATGAGGCGGTAGATGCAGGCATGGCGAATGTGGCCTGGCCTGCGAGGTTTGAGGTCCTGGGCAAAGATCCGCTGTTCATCCTCGATGGAGGACACAATCTCCAATGTGCAGAGGCGGTCGCGGACTCGGTCCGCAAATACCTGCCGGGCACCAAGGTGACGCTGATCATTGGCATGCTCAGGGACAAGGACTATGCGGCGGTTCTGGACATCATCCTGCCGCTGGCTGAGAGATGCCTGTGCCTGACACCTGCGAGTGACAGAGCACTGCATGCGGCGGAGCTGGCGGAAATGATCACGCAAAAAGGCGGTACAGCAGAGGTCTATGCTTCAGCGCAGGATGCTGTCAGCACAGTCCTGAGAGGTGACCGCCCGGTACTTGCTTTCGGATCACTGTATATGGCAGGCGAAGTGCGCTCTGCCTACAGGAATATCAGATGCCAAGCTCAAATTTGAGCTGAGGCTTCATAGGATCATAATCGATCATCTCGAAATCATCGAGAGTGATATCAGTGAATTCGCAGCCGGCTTCTTTGTGAAGAACAAGCTGAGGGACAGGGGACGGTTCTCCGTCTCCTTTTGATTTCTCCGACTCTTCACACTCAGCGGCTCTTCTGAGCATCTCCTGCGCATTGTCCATGTGGCGATCGTAGATCTGCTCGTTGGCAACGAAGTGTGTGAAAACGCCTGGCTTATAACCGGTAACGCGCGCGATCATCATGAGCAGTGATGCGTACTGGATCTCATTGATCCCGCCGGCACCGGATGCTGTCAGCATGTCGCCGGATCTCTGAACGAGCACCATATCGAGATATTCTCCGCGGACGTTCCAGATCGTGAGGAAAGCACACGGCGGCAGTCCCGGAGTCTCGTGCAGGTCAGCTTCCTGCCACAGAGAGACGATCTTGCGGCGGCCGTAAGGATCTTTGCGGATGTCCTCGATAAGTTTGTTGATCAGATCATAGCGTTTCACTGTAGCGCCATACCTCTGTCCGATCGTACCGTCGCCGATGTCCCATGGGCCCCACCAGGTGACGCCCATCTCTTCCATCTCAGCCAGAACATTGGTAGGCTTCTGGTATATCGTGAAGATCTCACGGATGCCGGTCTTCCATGCCTGGCGGCGCAGGGTGCAGATCGGGAACTCGCCTGCCGACAGGTCGTACTTGCGAACAACGTGGTTGACGCTGATCGTATAGGCTGGCGTACCGTCTTCGTACTTCGGGCGAGGATTCACATCCCTGTAACCATTGTCCAGAATGTTGTGTATATCATTCACCAGATATTTATCTGCTTTAGTCATTGTCAGCTCCTTCCATATCAAGAGGTTCAATATCAATTCATCATATAATGCAGGCAACCCAACGTCAAGCAAACCTTTCCGGCCGTTTACCGCACGAAGCTCTCGCATGTAAGTCATTGCATAAGAGGGATCGAAGTAATAGAATCAGAGCAGACGAAATGAAAGAATGATATATAGAAAGGAAAAGACATGAGCCTGAACAACACGCCTTCGGGCGAGCGAGTGCATATCGGTATTTTCGGCAAGCGTAACGCCGGCAAATCGAGCATCATCAATGCTTTGACCGGACAGAGCCTGGCGATCGTATCGGATGTGCTGGGGACGACGACAGACCCTGTACAGAAGGCAATGGAACTGCTTCCGCTGGGTCCGGTCGTCATGATAGACACGCCAGGCCTCGATGACGAAGGGGCTTTGGGCGAACTCCGCATCAGGAAGGCATATCAGATGCTCAATAAGAGCGATATCGCGCTGCTCATCGTGGATGGGAGCGTCGGATTTACGGATGAAGATCTGAGGATACTGAAGCGCATCTTCGACAAAGGTATTCCATATGTCATCGTGTTCAACAAGAGCGATCTTGCGGAAGACCGGGAGGCTGTGGAGATGGCGCTGAAGCAGAGGCTCGAAGAAGCCGGTACCGGCACCGCCGATCTGCGGATCATGTGGGTCAGCGCGGCTGACATGACAAATATATATGAACTGAAGGATCTGATCGCAACTCTTGCGCCGACTGACGATCCGAATCACCGCATCGTCGCTGACCTGTTGGAACCTGATGACCTGGTCGTCCTGGTCGTACCGATCGACAAGGCAGCGCCGAAGGGCAGGCTGATCCTGCCGCAGCAGCAGACTATCCGCGATATTCTCGAAGCAGACGCAGCGGCAGTTGTCGTCAAGGAGAATGGCTACCGGGAGATCTTCAAATCTCTTGACAAGAAGCCTAAACTGGTCATAACAGACAGTCAGGTATTCAAGCGCGTAGCGGCAGAGACTCCGCAGGACGTTCCATACACGTCGTTCTCGGTGCTGTTCGCAAGGTACAAAGGCGAGCTTTGGACGCTTGTGGATGGTGCGCATGCGCTGGATCGGCTGAAGGACGGAGATACCGTGCTGATCTCGGAGGGCTGCACACACCACAGGACCTGCGAGGATATCGGAACGGTCAAGATCCCGAAATGGATCAGAGAGTATACGGGCAAAAAACTTGATTTCGCTTTCACAAGCGGCACTGAGTTCCCGGATGACTTCGACAAGTACACGATGATCGTTCACTGCGGCGGATGCACGCTGAATGAGCGTGAGATGAAATACAGGATCAAATGCGCACAGGATGCCGGTGTTCCGATCACAAACTACGGCACGGCCATCGCGCACATGAATGGAATACTCGATAAGAGTCTGGAAGTTTTCGGAAAGAAGGAGAATTAGTATGGCTGAAACGATAACTGCAATTTCGACAGCGCCCGGTGAGGCCGGAATAGGCATAGTCAGGACCAGCGGGCCGGCCAGCCTTGAAATCATGAAGAAACTGATGGCGAAGTATCCGGGCGATCCGGAGCCTCGACACGCCTACCTCAGCCGTGTCGTCTATGACAGTGCGGATCCGGGAAGCGAAGCGATCGACCAGGCGATCTTCATATATATGAAAGCGCCGAATACCTACACCGGTGAGGACGTTCTCGAGATACAGGCGCACGGCAGCAATGTGGCTTTGCGCGGGATCCTCCGTGCTGTGCTCGAATCTGGCGCGGATGGGATTAGGATGGCAGAACCTGGTGAATTTACCAAACTGGCATTCCTCAACGGCAAGATGGACCTGTCGCAGGCAGAAGCCGTGATCGATATCATCAAAGCGAAAACGGACCTGACGCTGGGCATCGCAGAGAGTCAGCGTGAAGGCCGCCTCGGACAGACAGTACGCGAGATCAGATCGTCACTCCTTGACATTCTGGCAGAAATGGCTGTAAGCATCGATTATCCGGATGAGGATGAAGAGAATACCGGTGACAACAGCGCAAGCAGTCTGGCCAACCAGCTCCGCTGGGTACTTTCAGATGTAGAAGAGCTGCTGGATACAGCTTCGATCGGACGGATCGCCAGAGAGGGCGTCCGCGCAGTCATCATCGGCAAACCGAATGCGGGCAAAAGCTCTCTTATGAATGCGATCCTCGGCGAAGGCCGCGTGATCGTCACGGACATTCCGGGAACGACGAGAGATACAGTAGAAGAGACTGCCAACATCAATGGCATTCCGATCGTGCTTGTCGACACGGCCGGCCTCAGAGAGACCGATGATAAGGTCGAGAAGATCGGAATTGAGCGCACCGAGCAGGCGATCGCTTCCGCGGATCTCGTCATGCTGATGCTGGACGGCAGCCGCGATCTTGACGACGAAGACGACAAGGTTCTGGATTATATCAAACATATCAGCACAGAGCATCTGCTCGTGATCATCAACAAGGACGATCTCGGACAGACTGTCACTGAAGAAGACGTACAGGCCAAATTGCCGGGAGCGACAGTCATCAGGACATCTCTCATGGGCAAAGCTGCAGTAGAAGCTGCGCATCAGGTTGCCGAGGCTGTCGGCAAGATGCATGGCCTCGTGAATATCGACGTCAAAGAGATGAATATCATAACCAACGAGCGTCATGCGGGACTGCTGCGCAGAGCAGTGCATAATCTGGACGAGGCGATCAGTCTTCTCAAGAGCGGAGAGCCACTGGAAGTAGCAGAACTGTCTGCACACTATGCATATGATGAACTCGGCAAAATCATCGGTGAGGAAGCCGGCGAAGAAGTCATCAACACAGTATTCAGCAAGTTCTGCCTCGGAAAGTAACAGACTGTATGGACAGCATTTTAGAAACTGCGTATACATATTATGAAAACAGATCGAAGCTGATCTATTCCTACCGGGGCAACACGTTTCTGCAGGGCGGCGAGCTGTTTGATGATGACCATGACAGGCGCGGCAGGATAGACTGCTCGACTCTGGTGCATCTGGCACTGCAGGGAGTGCGGTATGAGAAGAGCCCATATGTCACAGAAGACATAGAGGGCTTCTTTGATATGAGATGCGGATGGTATCAGAAGGATCCTGACGCAATCGAATGCCTGACGGTCAGGCAAGTGCTTGCAGAATTTTCAGAGCGGGAGAACAACATACGGCGTGCATATGGTCTTGCCAGATACTGCAGGGAAAAACACCTGGAACGGGATATCTATTCCGGAGAAGAACTTAAGGCGGGAGACCTTGTGTTCTTCGAAGCTGGTCCGTCCGTTATTGAAGAATACCGGAAGTACGGAGCCTGGATGGCTATTTCACATGCAGGCATAGTCACGGAAGATACCCGGTATATGATCAATGCTACAGGAAGCAGTGATCACGAATGCAACGCCGGGGCATTTCCGGTCAGGATCTCACGGATCGCAGACAAGGGCACAGTTGTTTCAGCTGCGCGCATTCTGACCTGGTCATAAGATCATAATTGTGGTAGAAACAGTCAGTTTTGACCATTATTCAGACGGTGATCTGCTGATAGAATCATAGTGGTTTAGCAGAGTTCTGCTGCGGAAGGACAGGAAAATGGATCTTAAGACATATAAGAAGGAACTGAGGAAAGAAAAGATCAGGGCCAGAGAAGCACTTTCAGAGGAAGAGCGAATCCGGTTTTCCGCGGATATATGCGGAAGAATCGTCAGAACGCATGAATATGCAGAGGCGTCTACCGTCTTCGTGTACAAATGGGTCAAGGGCGAGGTGCGGCTCGACGAGCTCGAGAAGCAGGCGGCTGCCGATGGAAAGAAGCTCATTTATCCGCTTTGCATCAGTCAGACCGAGATGCTGGCTGTAGAACCGGGGACCGGAAAAGACGCCTGGACGAGCGGGTACATGGGGATCATGGAACCCGTACCGGAGCTTGGCACAGCAACAGATCCCGCGGATATCGATCTGGTCATAGCTCCGTGCGCGTCCTTCGATGATAAGTGCGGACGGCTTGGCATGGGCGGAGGGTTCTACGACAGATATCTGCCAGAATGCGCCAATGCGAAGATCATAGCTGCAGCGTACGAGGTACAGCGTTCGGAAGAAATACCGCAGGGCGAATATGATTTTCCCGTTGACGCAGTAGCAACCGAAGAGAGACTGATCAAACGGAATTAAAACGGATCTAAAACGGTTGACAAACGGCTTTCGGCATGGCATCATATATACACGCTAATGCACGGAGGTGACCATATGAAGGTGTCTGAACTTAAAGCCCGCAAGATCGAACTGGGATATACTAATGAAATGGTTTCTAAGTTGTCCGGAGTTCCACTGGGAACTGTGCAGAAGATCTTCGGAGGTGCGACCGCGGCTCCGAGATACGAGACCCTCAAACAGATAGAGAGAGCACTTTTTCCAGGCGCGGGACAGTCACGGGAAGATGAGCTATACGGTGCATCTTCAGGATCGATCAGATACGAAGATATAGTGAACAGCAGCTCTGTTACCGAGCCGCTCAGTGTACGAGAGACATCTGCTCTTGAGTATTACGGTTATAACAATTTTGCATATGCGGGGAAGAAACAGGGAGACTATACAGTAGATGATCTGTTGGCACTCCCTGAAGGACTGTCTGTGGAGCTGATAGACGGATGCCTCTATGACATGGCACCGCCGACAACAGTGCATCAATATCTGATCGGACAGGTGTTCCGACAGATAGATAATATCCTCGTTGAACAGGGTAACAAGCATTGTATGCCAATTATCGCCCCGGCCGGCGTTCAGCTGTTCAGAGACAAGAGGAATCTGCTTCTGCCTGATCTGATGGTTGTTTGTGACAAGAGCAAATTCCGGAAGGGAGTAGTCTATGGCGCACCGGATCTGGTTATGGAGGTGCTGTCTCCTTCAACGGGAGGATATGACAGGCTGCTCAAGCTGAACAAATACTGGGAGGGTGGTGTACGAGAATACTGGATCATCGATCCTAAGCATGAGCAAGTGATTGTGTATTGTTTCGACAGAGGAGTACCTCCCGCGACATATAGCTTTACAGATATGATTCCGATCGGTATCTCCGAGACAGAAGGAAGCTCCTCGGAAGGAATATATATCGATTTCAGATTCATCACGGAACGTATGCACGACTTCTTCGGCAACGAATGGAATATGTAAACTAAGAACGCCTCCTGCATCAGCAGTGAGGCGTTCTGTTATCACATAGCTTGATTCGCTCGGCCTATTCCATGTAAGTATTCATATACTTATCCCAGATCTCGTCCGGCACGAGTCTGCCGCCGGTCGCCCAGCAGACCTGTGTGCAGTTAGCAAGTTTGTCAGCATCGAAGCCCTGCTTCTCCAGATATTCACGCCCTGCCTCATACTTAAGGAAATTGACCGGTGCGGTGAATGCCGCGCAGCTGGACGGCTCGATGAAGATGTCTTCAGTCTCCTTGAGCATCCTCATGTAATCGAAGAGGATCGCGTCTCTTACGGTGAAATCTCCTGCCAGCAGGTTGCGGCAAAGCCTTGCGACAAGTCCGGAAGGACTTGCGCATGCGAGGCCGTCTGCAGCTGACATTCCTGTAAGGCCAAAATCACTGACGTTGCTGTCGTTGTAACGATCTGAAGCCATACCGATCAGCATCGAAGGGAACAGCGTCGGCTCGCAGAAGAATACATGAACGTTGTCACCGTACAGACGCTTGAGTCCGTAGCAGACCCCGCCCGGAGCGCCGCCAACACCGCAAGGAATGTAGACGATCAGAGGGTGATCCTCGTCAACGGTTACGTTCAGAGCCTCGAACTGCGGGATCATTCTCTTCGCAGCGACCGCATAGCCGAGGAAGAGCGGCAGTGAGTACTCGTCGTCGACGAAATAGCTGGACGGATCCATGTCGGAAAGTCTGCGGCCTTCCATTACTGCCTTCGAATAGTCGTCTTCATATTCTATGACATCGACACCCTTGCTGCGGAGCATGTCCTTCTTCCACTGTCTTGCGTCCGCTGACATGTGGACTTTGACCTTGAATCCCAGGAAAGCGCTCATGATACCGATCGAGAGTCCGAGGTTGCCGGTCGAACCGACCTGGACGGTATACTGGCCGAAGAACTTCTTGAAGTCATCGTCAGCAAATCTCTCATAATTATCATCCTCAGTGATCATGCCTGCCTCGAGAGCCAGGTCTTCGGCGTGCTTGAGTACCTCGTAGATACCGCCTCTGGCCTTGACCGAGCCGGCGATAGGCAGGTGACTGTCCATCTTGAGCAGGAGTCTGCCCGGTATCTCTGCATCATATTTCTCAGCCAGAGCATCCTTCATCGCACTGATCTCAGCGAGCGGTGACTCGATCAGCCCGTTATCAGCTTCAGTCTCCGGGAAACATTTCTTTATATACGGAGCAAATCTCTGCAGTCTTGCCTCAGCGTCAGCGATATCCTCATCAGATACGACGAGCTGGCAGACAGCATCCACCATGTCGAACGGCAGCAGTTTGCTGTTGACCCACAAAGTCTCCTTCTGGTCAGCGATATCTTTGAAAACCTGATCTGCAGCGATCATCTTCTGTGCATATTCCTTGATGCTCATATAAGTCTCCTTTCAGAAAAAAGACACACTATATATTCATATATATTATAAGCGACACCGGGCCGGAACCAATGAACTAATTTGATGATTCGATAAGGTTTTTGATGTGTGTGCATAACAGCACAGTAAAGACGATACTGAAAGAGTGTGTTCAGCTACTAATCTCTGACGGGATCAGTGTGGAAATGATGACACAGAGCAGGATGATGACAGAACCGATGATGCCTGCTGCAGAGAGCTTCTCTCCGAGAAGGATGTAAGAGAATACTGCTGTCATGACAGGAGCAGTGCTCTGCAGGAGAGCGACAGAACGGTCAGATATCCTGGTCAGAGCCATATTCTGGAAGAGGAATCCGAGAAGAGTGCACGTGATCGCAAGGTACAGGATGATCGCCCATGCGAGAGGGGTAACAGAATGAATGTCAGGACTGCCTTCGAACATAAGGCATGCCGCGCCGGCGAGTATAGAAGAGCAGCCCGCCTGAAGCGCAGTCAGGCTGACCGGATCGACATCATCCAGAGACCTCATGCTGAACACGAGAGCGGCAGCCCGCAGGATCGCATCGCAGATCTCCAGAGCTTCGCCAGCGCCGAACCCGGTAAGGCCACCCTGCGCGCAGAGCAGATACAGGCCGACAACGGCAAGGATCTGCAGCGCGATATGCTGCCATCTGAAGCGTGCGCGGTAGAAGAGGAACGCCAGAGCCGGTGTCAGTACGACAGAAAGCGACCTGATGAAAGCGATCGAGGTGGCAGCTGCCATAGCCAATGCCACGTTGCCGACGAGATAGGCCATTCCGATGCAAAGCCCCGGGACAAGCCAGGTGCGCAGAGGAACCGTACGGACAGTGTTGAGAATACGCTTGCCGAAGAAAACAGCGAGCACAAGAAAAGCGATCGTATATCTGATCAGCAGCAGTGTATATACCGGAGTGACCTCATACGCGATCTTGGAGATCGGATCGCCGAACCCATAGAAAAGCGACTGCAGGATGATCAGCATCGCAGGCCAGAGCTGTTTATTGGATCGTTTTTCTGTCGGGTGTTCCATACGCAAAGGCTCTCATCTTAGGGTAATTATTTTGTCAATTCTACAAGATGGGAAACAGTGCCGTCAATATAAGTCAATAGATTTTGTGCTCGGAAATGATTGGTGCCGCACAGGTCGATTCATTGAAATTACATATAGATTTGGGACCGTCAAATCCTGCCTTTCCTTGACCGTACTCGCGCGCGAATGATATAATTTTAGAACAAAATAAAATAAAGATATCGGTTGAATGATCCGAGAGAGACCGGCTTGCCGGAGCCGAAGGTGAATGCGAAAACTCTCAGGCAAAAGGATCGGATCAGGACGATACTTCGGAGAGTGCGACGTACGAGCGCACACCAAAGGGGCAACCTCAGGTCAGACATGTATGGAAGTATCTAAGGGAATCTCTCAGGTAATGACGGAGGCATAATAAGCCTTAGCTTATTATGCTTTGTTTTGGTTATTTGTTAATTATTACCCCTGTTGTTCTATTAATGTAAGGAGAAAGAAACAATGGCAGAACTTAAACGCACACAGCTTTATGACGTACATGTTGCTGAAGGCGGCACTATGGTAGACTTCGGCGGATGGGAGATGCCTATCCAGTATCCGAGCGGTATTATTGCTGAGCACCTCTACACAAGACATTTCTGCTCTCTCTTCGATGTTTCCCACATGGGAAGACTTATCGTTGAAGGACCGGACATGGTCAAGTTCCTCCAGCATGTACTGACCAGCAACGTCGAGTCCCTTGATGTAAACAAAGCTCAGTACTGCATCATCCCTAATGAGAAGGGCGAGGCAATCGACGACGCATATCTCTATCGTTTCTCCGAAGAACGTTATCTGCTGATCGTTAATGCAGGTAACACAGACAAGGACCTCGTACATCTCAACGAAGTCATCAAGGACTATGACTGCACTCTTACTAACATCACACCTGACTGGGCATCTGTCGCAGTACAGGGTCCTAAGAGCAAAGAGCTCATGATGGTTCTCACAGGCGGTGCAGCAGTTACAGAGCCTTGGAAGAATGCCCTCAATCACGTAGATCTTGAAGGACATGAAGCATATGTTGCTAAGACAGGATATACCGGTGAGCCTCTCGGATACGAAGTATTCGTTAAGACAGAGGATGCTGAGTGGTTCTGGAAGAGAATGGAAGAGCTCGGTGCAAAGCCTGCAGCTCTCGGTGCTCGTGACACACTGAGACTCGAAGCAGGCATGCCACTCTATGGACATGAAATGTATTTCGAGCCAGGCGAAGAGCCAAGTGACGATGATATCCCAATGCCGATCTACGCAGTATCCCTGGCTAAATTCGCGGTATCCTTCTCAGACCGCAAGGGCGACTACATCGGCCGTGAAGCACTTGCTAAGCAGAAAGAAGCATTTGACAAGGTACAGAACAGAGATTACAGCATGAGCGACGTTCTCCCAAGACGCGTAATGCCGATCGCACTCACAGGCAGAGGCGTACTCCGTAAGGGAATGACGGTCTATAAGGATGGCAAGGAAATCGGTTTCGTAACATCCGGCACAATGGTTCCTTACTATAAGGCAGAGGGTGAAGGCCTTGAGAGCGTTATCACTGATGAGGTCGTTAAGAGATCCATCGGACTCTGCTACATCGACTGCGATGTCCTTCCTGATGATGTCGTAGAAGTTGACGTAAGAGGCAAGAAGGTCGCTGCTGTTATCGTTGAGAAGCACCTCGATACAATGGCTCCTCCATTTGCTCGTCCGATGATCTACGGAACAGAGATTACCAAGATGGAATTCGGTGATGAGCCAAGATTAGAGAAGGCATTTACACTCCTCAAGAAGGCTGAGAGGAACCATCTCTGGAGACAGAAAGAGTGCGTCAACCTGATCCCATCAGAGAACACTCCATCCAGAGCTGTCCAGATGCTCTGCGCAAGCGATCCAAGTGCACGTTACGCTGAGCACAAGAAAGTTAAATCCTTCTATGACAAGGACATCTTCTATTATCAGGGCACAGGCTTCATCGATGAAGCTGAGCAGCTCGCTGTAGATGAACTCAAGAAGTACTTCGGCTGCACAGAGGTTGAGACCAGAGTTATCAGCGGACAGATGTCCAACATGTGCGCATTCTCAGCTCTCATGGATTGGAAGAACAGACTGAACAGAAAGGTCACACCACAGAGACTCGGATACATTCTGAACAACCACATCATCAAGGGCGGACACCTTTCCGCACAGCCGATGGGCGCTCTGCATGACTATGTTGCTGTTGACCCTAAGACAGAGAGAAGCGCAGTTGTTAACTTCCCTGTATGCCCGGACAACATCTTCAAGATCGATGTAGAAGAGACTAAGAAGGTCATCGAGGAGTACAAGCCTGAATTTATCATCTTCGGTAAATCCATGGTTCTCCACAAAGAGCCTGTAGCAGCTATCCGCAAGTTTGTTGATGACATGGGACTTGATACAACCATCATGTACGATATGGCTCACGTTCTCGGTATCGCAGGCGACTACTTCCAGAATCCGTTCGAGGAAGGCGCTGAGATCGTAACAGGTTCGACACACAAGACATTCTTCGGACCACAGAGAGGTCTTGTTGCAATGAACTACAAGGAAGACGAAGTCAAGTACGGTCTCTGGGAGACAGTTGAGAGAAGAGCATTCCCTGGAAGCGTATCCAACCACCACCTCGGAACACAGCTCGGTCTCGCAATGGCTGCATTAGAGATGAACACATTCAAGGATGAGTATCAGAAGAACATCATCAAGAATGCTAAGAGCTTCGCGAAGGCACTCAAGGCAGAAGGCCTGAACGTCTGCGGTGATCCTGCGATCGACTTCACAGAGACACATCAGGTAATCGTTTCCGTAGGATACGGCGATGGACCTGAGATCGCTAACAGACTTGAGAGGAACAACATCATCGTCAACTATCAGGCAACACCGGACGAAGAAGGCTTCACAGCATCCGGAGCTCTGAGAATGGGCGTAAGCGAGATGACAAGATTCGGATTCGGCGAAGCAGAGTTCAAGAGACTCGCTGCAATCATGGCAGACTGCATCCTGAGGAACAAGGATGTCAAGGAAGAAGTCAAGAGATTCAGAAGCGAGTACACAACAATGCACTACTGCTTCAACGATAAGGAATTCCTCGAGGCACTCGAAGGATTCGCAGGCAAGATCGGATTCTAATACAGGATCGGAACTCCTGATGGAGACAAACAGATCAATGATGACCCGGAGCTGCATGGCTCCGGGTTTTCTTCTATCGACAAAAGCCCTGCGGAGGCGTACAATAGTGGCATGAAGATCGAATGGTGGATGTTAGACGGATTAGTTGGGCTGATCCTGACGGTTTCCTGTCTGAGGGGGATCATCAAGGGCATCGGCGACTCGTTCCTCCGGCTCGTAGGACTTGCCGGAGGGCTCGCTCTTGGCGTGATGTATTCAGGCCGGGTTGCAGAGTGGATGTCGACGACCCGTATCAGTACCACTCTCAATAATCATATTTTTGAACTGCTCAGACCGAATGCAGAGGACGTAGTGACCGACGGAGCGGAACAGACGAGCAATGCCGTTACGGAGTTGCTCTATCCGGGGCAGAATCCTTACGCGGAGTCCATGCCTAAGACGATGAGCGGTATTATCAGCGATCTCGCGGACAAAACTGCTGATGTCGCCGCTGACAAGTTCACGTCGATCGCGATCAGCATTTTGAGCTTTGTCGTCATCATGGTTGGCGTCTGGATCGTCATGGCTTTGATCAGAGCGCTGTTCAGGACTTTCCGCAAGGATTCCATCCTTATCGGTTTCGTAGACAGGCTTCTGGGATTTGTTCTTGGGATCATCGGAGGTACTGTCGTCGCATGCATCGCAATAGCGGCACTCATCCCTCTGACGACGTTCTTCGCACCCGCGAAGGTCCCGGAGATCCTGACCGCCATGAAGAGCACCTATGTGGCGGGCGTGATCTACGATATCAATCCGCTGATCATGCTCCTGCGGCATTTCTTACTGCTCTAGCACTTACGGACGATATGACTGCTCCCCTCTAAGAGGGGAGTTTTTCTGTTTTGGTTGAATTCTCAATGGGTGTTGTGATAGAATACTTCAGCTATGGTTTTTGATAGGATACTGTGTCCGGAGGACGATGAGAGATACATGCTCGAAGCTATGCGGGAGGCAGATCTTGCGGCTCAGGCCGGAGAGGTCCCTGTCGGCGCGGTTATCGTCCGCGATGGAGAGATCATCGCCCGCGCGCACAATCTCGTTGAGACCAGCAGCCGGTCATCGGCTCATGCCGAGATGCTCGCCATCGAGATGGCAGAGCGTGCAACAGGCGCCAAATGGCTGCCGGACACTACGATGTATGTGACACTGGAGCCGTGCAGCATGTGTGCCGGCGCTATGGTACTTGCCAGGATCCCGAGGCTCGTGATCGGAGCTTCCGATCCCAAGACAGGAGCCTGCGGGTCGGTCTTCAATGTAGCGGCCAATGACAGACTCAACCACAGGATCGAGATCAGGACCGGCGTACTTGGAGAAGAATGCAGTGAGCAGCTCAGAGAATTCTTCCGCAGCAGGCGCGAAGACAACAAGGCTGCCAGACAATAACAACTAGAAGGAGATTTATCAGATGAAGAGAGGAACTCTGATCGCGCTGCTTGCAGCGATCATGGTAATGGCATGTTCGGTAATCAGTTTTGCGGATGGGCTCGAGCTCGTATCCTCATATCCTGAGGATGGACAGACCAATACATCGATGGAGAATCTGGGTGTCAAGCTGACATTCAGCAATCCGATCAACTCAGCGGAGGCAGTCAAGGCCGACGAGAGCAAGCTGAGGATCTACGATGAGACGGGAGCTGCGGTCCCTACCAAGGTGCTTTTCAGCGACAAGAACGACGGACTCGTGCTGGTAGTTGCAGACATTGACGAAGGATTCGTCGCCAAGAACAATACCGAGTACAAACTCGTTATCGACGCTGATCTGGTCGACAACGACGGCAATACACTCGGGAAAGAGCAGGTGATCTCCTTCAGGACATATAACCAGAAGATCAATAACATGGTCAGCATGGGTATGATGTTCGTAATGTTCGGAGGCGTTATGATCTTCTCTCTCCGCCAGAATCAGAACAAGGAAGAGGAAGAGAAGGATAAGGATGAGCCGAAGAAGGCCTTCAATCCGTATAAGGAAGCCCAGAGGACCGGCAAGACCGTAGAAGAGGTCAAGGCGGAGCAGGCTAAGAAGGAAGAGAAACTTGCTAAGAAGAGGGCTCGCAAGAACAAGAACAAGGAAGATGCACTGAAGCAGGAGAAGAAGATCGAGAACTGCGCAGAGCTCCTCAACAACGTTTATCATGTTCACGCACCGGCTCCGGTCAGCAAGGAAGACAGATCGGTCGATGCACTCAACTCGATGAGAAGAGCTGAAGCAAGAGCGGCTAAGGCTGAGAGAGCAGCACAGGCTGCAGCAAGAGCCAAGAAGAGAAAATAATAATACATAATGAAGCAGGGAAGCGGGGGAGCGATGCTCCCCTGTTTATTCGTAAGGACAACTGCACAGGCAGTTACATGGAAGGTACAATGAAAGAGATCACATTGAAAGCATATGCCAAGATCAATCTCTCCCTCGAAGTAACAGGGAGACGCAGTGACGGCTACCATGATATCAGGTCGCTGATGCAGGGTATCGGACTTTATGATGTGATTTCATTAACAATATGTCCTGGAAATGGAACAAAATACAATTTACCTCATTGCACTATCGATGGCATTGTTGTATATTTATGTACGGACGCAAAAACAATCCCGGTAGACATGAGCAACCTCGCGTTCAAGGGCATCAAAGCCGTGCTGGACGTGTGTGCTGACAGATGTTTCGGTCTCGAAGATGATCTGATCATTACGATCGACAAGAGACTGCCGGTGGCAGCGGGCATAGCAGGAGGCAGCGGCAACGCGGCTGCGTGCATGCTCGGACTCAATGCTCTCCTGGGCAGTCCGTTCACAATGAGAGAACTGATGGAGATCGGTACAGGCGTCGGAGCTGACGTTCCGTTCTCGATCATAATGAACGCCGCACGCAACAGAGAACGGCTGGCGGGACTGAGCGGAATCGGGGAAGCCAGTCCGGCTGCGTGGATCAGCGGCATCGGAGACATCGTCATACCGGCACAGCCGATGCAGTGGCATGTAATCATGGCCAATCCCGGGATCGCAGTCTCAACGAAAGATGCCTATGAAGCGATCGATGCGATCCAGGCGGCAGAAGGGAAGTCTGCGGACGTTACAGCAGCGGATGACCCATCAGAATGGCCGCTGTTCGTCAATGACCTCGAGAAGTACACTTTGGCGGGATATCCTGAGGCATCGAGACTCAGATCCATAATGGAGAACGAACTCAGAGCGGACACGGTGCTCATGAGTGGCAGCGGACCGACGATGGTCGCATATTACGGAGACAGAGAGCGTGCGCTGGAAGATTTTGGCACGATGCAGGCGATCGCAGACAGAGAAGATAACTGGAGAGTCTGGTTGACTACGACAGGCGACCCTGAATAATACAATATACGAATAATAATCGATTTGATAAGGAGCATATAACTATGATGGAAATTCAACTGAAAGTACAGAAGCCGCTCAAGGATCTGGTATATCTGGAACTCAAGCATAAGATCCTCACCGGAGAGATCGTCAGTCAGACAAGACTGATGGAGATCGACCTCTCGGAGAAGATGAATGTCAGCAGAACACCGATCAGAGAAGCGATCAAGAGACTTGCGGACGACGGACTGGTCAAGGTAGAGCCTAGAAGAGGTGCCTATGTCGCGAACATTTCCATCAAGGATATGCTGGATGTCTTCGAAGTAAGAGAAGACATGGAAGGCTTCTGTGCTAAGCTTGCTGCAGAGAGGATCACTGACGAAGAGAAGGAAGAGCTCAGAGCGATCGCTGCTGAGTATGAGCACGCACTGGCACAGGGAGACAAGGAAGTGATCATCGAGCTCGATGAGAAGTTCCACAATTATATCGTTTCCTGCAGCGGCAATGAGACGCTGAGTGAGCTGGTCAACTATGTACAGGAGCTGTCGCTGAGGTTCAGATACCTGTATTACAATGATTTCTCTCTCTATGAGTCCACTGCTGAACAGCACAACAGGATCATGGAGGCCATCAACTGCGGCAGATCCGAAGAAGCGAGATACGAAGCCGACGCTCATGTCAAAGCACTCAAGGAGTTCGTATTCGAGCTTGGCAAGAAGATGGAAGACATGGGAGAGAACGAGTAGGCTGATCCATAAGCAGACCATATAAGATAAGGTAATCAAAAAGCGTGTCAGTTCGATAACTGACACGCTTTTGTGTTGCTGTGAACTGCGGACCGCCAGGTATTAGTTCGTCGTCATCTCCTCGAGAACTGTCTTGATCTCGATCAGCTGACCGGATCTGCTGACTACAACCGTTACAGTATCGCCGGCCTTGTGCTCGCGGACTTTGGAGATGAGGTCGCTGCTTTTCTGAACTTCCTGGCCATCGATCGAAATGATGCGGTCGCCCTGTTCGAAGCCTGCCTGCATAGCGTTAGTTCCAGTAACCTGCGCAATATATACGCCTGTGCCTTCGAGGTTATAGTACTGTGCGTTCTCTTCGGATACATCCTGGATCATGATGCCGATCGCAGGCTTAGCGCTGATTTTGCCGTTCTCTACGAGGTCATTGATGGTATCTGCGACAGCGTTGATAGGGATCGCGAATGCGAGTCCTTCGATACCGACTCCGGAGCTCTTGGCGTCAACGATGCCGATCAGCTCACCCTTGCTGTTGAAGAGTCCGCCGCCGGAGTTACCGCCGTTGATGGCTGCATCAGTCTGCATCAGCTTGAGCGTTCTGCCGCCGATGTTAAGGTTCCTGTCGAGAGCACTGATGATACCGGTCGTCGCAGTACCGCCCAGCTGTCCGAGCGGATTGCCGATCGCTACCGCTGTATCGCCGACCTGGGCAGTGTCACTGTCACCGATTTTTGCAACCTTGAGAGTATCCTTCGGATTGATCTTGATAACTGCGATATCGCTCTCATCCACACCGCCTACGATCGTAGCCGGATATGTGTCACCGTTATGGAGTGTGACCTGGACTTTGTTGGCGCCCTGGATAACGTGGTAATTAGTGACGATGTATCCCTTATCGTTAATGATAACGCCAGAACCCGCACCTTCTGTCACCTGCATCTGGCCAAAATAATTCTGCGCAGTACCGGATACGAGGATCTCAACGACAGCGTCTTCGTTCATCTTGACGATCTCTGCGATTGTCATCTCGCTGTCAGTAGCGTCACTGAGCGAGAGCTGCGAGAGCTCGGAGTCGTCTCGCTCCGGTGCAGTCGAAGTATTGCCTGATCTGCCGAGAGACGCGCCGATCAGTCCGCCGAGCACCGAACTCACGAGCATCGTGAGCACCATGCACAGTGCAAGAGCACCTTTGGTCACGTATTTCTTCTCGCGTGCCGGTGCAGTATATGCAGGCTCGGTGTACTGAGGCCTGTAAGAGCTCTCGTAAGACGGGCCTTCCGGCTGGAAGTCGTCGCTTACGTATGCAGCTGTATTATCAGGCTCCTGATACTCATCCTCTACGTGCGTGTCGGCATAAGGCTGGACTTCAGGAACGACATCCTGAGGAATGTCTACATCGAGAATGTTCTCATCCTCTCCGCCGAAAGAAATAATGTGTCTGTCTTGTTCGTTCATATATATAATGCGCAGCCGTGGTGCAAATGACGGCCGCACCCTCCTTTCCATAATGAGAAAAATCCCTATATTACTGGTACCTTATACTGTACTATTATCTTCCTTCTTCCGCCTTAAATCAAACTTAAATTTCAAAGATTTTCAGGCCTGAGCCAACGGATATTATAATATTATTCAACTATGTCAGTATTGTGTCATTTGGGTCAAGAGTGGTAAAATAGCAACGTTATGAAGAAGAACGTCAATCTGCGGATCACCAGTACTCAATATTCGGAAAATCTCAAACCGAGCGGAGAAGCTTTCCGCCGGGAACTTGAGCTGGAAGATTCTCTGGAGATCCTGACGGAAGGGACCATGTACCAGAAGAACAACGCCAGGTACATCGCCTATGAAGAGTCAGAGAAGGCCGGACTCGAGGATTCGAGGACGCTCCTCAAGCTCTCAGACGGCAAGATCCGCATCAGGAAATACGGCCGCGGAGATGATGAAGACAGCATGGATATGACTCTGGAGCCGGGCATACTGAATATCACGAGATACCAGATGCCGATGATGAATTACCTGGATCTGGAGGTCTATACCAACAAACTGGAAGATGGTCTTGATGCAGAGGGATACGGGACGATTTCCGTCGATTACAAGATCAAATTCGACAAGTTCTTCTCGAGACGCAATTTCCTCGAGATAGAAGTAATGCCGTCATGAGAAAGAGGGGTGAATATGTTTAAGGCGGGTTTCAGTGCAGAGAAGTACATAGAGGAGCAATCCAAGTACATCATCGAGAGGATCAACAGCGGCGAAGGCAGGCTGTATCTGGAGTTCGGAGGCAAGCTGGTAGAAGACAAGCACGCGAAGAGAGTTCTTCCGGGTTTTGACGAGAATGCCAAGATCAAGCTCCTCCAGAAGATGAAAGACAAGGCGGAGATCATTATCTGCATCTACGCCGGCGACATTATCAAGAGCAAGACGAGACAGGATTTTGGTATCACCTACGATCTGGAGGTCATGAGGCTGATCGACGAGTTCCGCAGCTACGATCTGGAAGTGAACTCGGTAGTCGTTACGAGATATGAGGACGCTCCATCGGTCAATCAGTTTATCGCCAAGCTCGAGAGACGCGGGATCCGCACTTACAAGCACATGTTCACCAAGGGTTATCCGACCGATGTGGACACGATCGTGTCTGAAGAAGGGTACGGAGCCAACCCTTATATAGAGGTCAGCAAGCCGCTGATCGTCGTGACCGGTCCGGGCGGCGGTTCGGGCAAACTCGCGACATCGTTGTCGCAGGTCTATCACGAGTACAGCAGAGGCGGCAAAGCGAGATACGCCAAGTTTGAGACATTCCCGATCTGGAACCTCGATCTCAAGCACCCTGTTAATATCGCTTATGAGGCAGCTACGGCCGACCTCAAGGACTTCAATATGATCGACCCGTTCCATCTCAATGCATATGGGCAGATAGCGGTCAACTACAACAGAGACGTCGATGCGTTCCCGGTACTCAAGAGAATACTGCAGGCGATCACCGGATCAGACGAAGGTTACAAGTCGCCGACAGACATGGGAGTCAACAGATGCGGTTTTGCCATCACTGACGATGAAGTCTGCCGTGAGGCAGCCAAACAGGAGATCGTCAGGAGATACCTCATCGCCGAGTGTCAGTACAGGAAAGGCAATATCGACGCAAGTGTCCTGGAACGCTGCAAACTCCTCATGGAAGAGGTAGGGGCCAGCAGATATGACAGACCGGTCGTTGCAGTCGCTGAGGAATATGCAGAGGTCAAGAAAGCTCAGGACCCTGAGAGATACGAGAACGTTGTAGTATCGGCAATGCAGCTGCCTGACGGAAGCACCGTGACCGGAAGATCATCACACAGGATGGTAGCGACCGCGGCGATGGTGCTCAACGCCATCAAGAGACTGGCGGGGATCCAGGATGAGATGCCGATCATATCGCCAACGATCTTCGAGAGCATGGCCAACACCAAGGTCAAAGTCTTCCATGACAAGTCAAGCCTCAACCTCGAGGAAGTCATCATGGCGCTGACCCTGACCAAACTCACCAACCCGTTCGCTGAGCTCGCGCTGAGAGAGATCCCTCATCTGGAAGGATGCATCGCGCACTGCACCGCTATCCTGTCTGAGAAGGACGAGCAAGCGGTGAAGTCACTGGGTATAGACATCACGTCGAATCCGGAATTTTCCAATAACAATCTGTATTCAAAATAATCAAGTAAGCGCCGCCTCCGGGCGGCCTTATTACTGAGGAGGGCGGGCCGCTTGCCTGGACGCTCCTGATGAGATCGCATATTATAGTAATGAAAGCTACAAGGAAAACAGTTCTGGAATTGTTACAACTGATCGCCGGCAACGCGATCTGTGCATCTGCGATGGCATGCTTTGCGCTTCCGTTCAACATGGTGGTTGCAGGAGTCAGCGGCATCGGCAGAATGGTCAATTACTCCACAGGGATCAGCGTTTCGCTGACGGTCGCAGTCGTTAACGTGACTCTTTTCATTATCGGTTCGCTGATGCTCGGCAAGAAATTCGCGGCATCGATAGCGGTAGGAACATTTGCGTATCCACTGTTTCTGGGTCTCTTTCAGAACATCGAGGCGCTGCAGCATCTGGTCGATGATCCGCTGCTGGCGGCGATCTGCGCAGGAGTCCTGGACGGAGTCGGCCTCGGACTTGTCCTTAGGATCGGCGGTTCGACAGGAGGCATCGATGTGCCGTCGATCATACTCAACCGCAAGCTCGGCTGGAAGACCGCGACAGTGATGTCAGCGATCGATATCATGATCTTCCTGATACAGATACCGATCACAAGCTCCAACGGAATCGTCCTCGGGATACTGTACGCGCTGATCTACAGCGTTGTCATGAACCACATGATCATGCTGGAGCAGGGAGGCATGCAGCTGATGATATGGTCATCCAGAGCACACGAAGTCAACGAGACACTGCTCGAACTCGGGTACGGGACGACACTGTTCAAAGCCAGAGGCGGATACCTGCGCGAGGAACAGGACGTGATCTGCTGCGCGACAAGCAACCGCAGCCTGCACAGAGCGAAACGCGCAGTACTCGACATAGACGACAAAGCATTCATGACAATCACCGCAGTGAGCGAAGTGAACGGCAACGGATTCACTATTATGCTGCATGATGAAGAATATGTAGAAAATCCTGCAGAAAGACATGAAGGGCAGGCAATGTGAGATTTCCATTGAATTCAGGAACGCGCTCTGTTACAATACAAGAGCGCGAGATGCTGATGTAAGGTTCCCTCCGGAACATACGGCGTTGCCGTAGAGACGGGAACCTTGATCTCCGTCGGCTGCGCTCCTCCGATAAACGCTTAATGGCAGAGCATTGCAAAATCTTTGCTGATGTAGCTTAATGGCAGAGCACCTCATTCGTAACGAGGCGGTTGGGGGTTCGACTCCCCCCATCAGCTCCAATTTTTGGAACTTTCGGGTAAAACCGGAAGTTCTTTATTTTTCAGTAAATGCAGTGATTCCAACATGTTGAGGCTCTTTGCAAAAAGGTATACAGACGTCCGGGGAAGTCGACAAAGGAGCGATTTCTCTCAAACTATGAGGAAAATTGAGGGGTGTCCCTCTATACATCAAGGGAGGCGAAGATTATATTCCCCGAACGAATATCTCGAACGAAGACCGCTTCGGATCCTATGTGTTATGAAGGGATTCGTTCTTTTAATTCGGTATGAAAATTATGGGATGCCTCTTAGATACGAATAATAGATGTATCTTTTCGGATTTAGATTATGCGATTACTGCAGATTGCGATTCGCAGAATTGCAGATCGCGTTCTTTTTATTTACGATGATTGTGAAGACTGAGATCATTGTGATTGGAGGTGTCTGAAATGTTAAGGTCTAAGTATAAGTTCTCGTATGATGAGATCAGAATCATAGTAATGGCTCTTGTTGAATTCAAGAACCAGCTTATTGCGGAAGGCAGATACACAGATGCTGTAGATGACCTCTTGATCAGATTTGTTGACTGATATCGACTCCCTCTCCGGCTTCCGGATTACATGGCTCTGTACACAGGGTGCAGGGCCAATTATTATGTCCGGAACACGGGGAAAGGAAAACAAAATGATCAACATAGGAAAGAAGAAGCACGTTATTACAGAAAAGAGCGAAAAGGCGGAATGTGTATGTCCTATGATGGACTATATCGCTAAAATGACAGCCATCGATTTCGATGAATCCGGAGAATTCGAATATGATGCTCCACATACGGTCCTGCTCTGCAATCTCATCCTTGGGCTGTATTCCAGAGGAGAGTTCAAAGAAGCGATGGCCCTCCTTGCGGTCGCGTTCATGATGTCCGGCATGGAAGACTCCGCAGGGATGATGGGCGCTGCAGATGCAGGATACACAGAGGAAAATGGCA
>JAFRGC010000084.1 GCA_017434025.1 Mogibacterium sp.
AGATGCGCATAGCAATGTTTATATGCAATTTCATTATTCCCAAATAACAAAACAGCACACCCTTAGGAATTGTCCCATGCAGATGTGCTGTTTTATTCGATTTGCCCCTTAACAGTCATCTTAACTTAATGACATTGGGCGATAAACGCCGGGTCTTTTTCTGTCATTAGTGATCGATGTTGCGCTTACTTCTGCTTGCGGCCGATCTCGAGTCCCATCTTGAATGCCTCTACGTTAGGCTCGATGAGTTTAGGCTTCTTAGCGAACTTGTGCTCGATGCCCTTGACAATAACATCTTCCGGAACTGCGTCAGTTGCTCCTACATAAACTCCGAGCATGATGACGTTGAGTGCTCTCTCGTTCTTGATGTCTATAGCCATCTGTGTTACAGGTGCCTCGATAACTTTGATATCATCTCTGTCGATCGGATCTGTAACGATGGTGCTGTTGACGAACAGAGTCCCGCCCGGCTTGAGGTTAGGAAGGAACTTGTGCAGCGAAGGTCCGTTCATGACTACGAGGTCCTCCAGCGAATAGCTGACAGGAGCTCCGATCGGATCATCGGAAATAACTACGTAGCAGTTAGCTGTGCCGCCTCTCATAGCAGCACCGTATGAAGGGAAGAATGTAACGTTGAGGTCAGTTGCCTCAGATGTTGCTTCCGCCAGGAGCTTGCCCATCGTCATAACTCCCTGTCCGCCGAATCCGGCGATCATCAGATTTCTTTCCATGGTTACCTCCTTACTGAAGCTTCTCGCCCTTGTCTCTGAATACTCCGAGTGGGTACTCAGCAAACATCTTATCTCTCAGGAAGTCAAGTGACTTCAGTGTATCAAGGCCCCAGTTGGTCGGGCAGGATGTAACGATCTCAACGATCGAATAGCCCTTGCCTTCCAGCTGATACTGGAATGCCTTCTTGATAGCGTTGCGCGCTTTGATGACGTGCTGTGGTGTATCGCAGCTGACTCTCTCGATGTAATAAGGAGCTGTCAGCTGATTGATGATCTCGCTCATGTGCATCGGATATCCGTGCTCCTCAGGATTACGTCCGCCAGGAGTTGTAGTAGACTTCATTCCTACGAGTGTAGTAGGAGCCATCTGTCCGCCTGTCATTCCGTAGATACCGTTGTTTACGAAGATAACTGTGAAGTTCTCGCCTCTGTTAGCAGCGGAAAGTGTCTCCGCAAGTCCGATCGCTGCGAGGTCGCCGTCTCCCTGATATGTGTATACCAGTGAGTTTGGGGATGATCTCTTGATACCGGTAGCGACAGCGCCTGCTCTGCCGTGAGCAGCGATCGTCTCGTCGCATGTTACATAGAACTGTCCGAGTCCGCAGCAGCCTACGCCCTCTACTCTTACGAGGTTGTCGAGCTGTCCGAGTTCTTCGGCAGCCTCACCGATGATCTTGTGCACTGTGCTGTGCATGCATCCAGGGCAGAACCCTGATACTGCATCAGGAAGAATGCCCTTAGTTCTTGAATAAACTTTCTTGTCTTCAGCCATTAGAGCACCTCCTTCATGAATTTCTCTGCGCCAGCCATTACCTGATCATTGGTCAGCAGCTGTCCGCCTGATCTCAGGCACTCGCCGATCGGGCATCTGCCATGAACAGCGTACTCGATATCCCACTTCATCTGAGCCGGGATCGACATCTCAACGTTGAGGATTCCCTTGACTCTGTTGAAGTCGAGATTAGCGAATGTGTCATATGGGAACGGCGAGAGTGTGATCGGTCTGATCATTCCGGCCTTGACGCCCTGAGCTCTGAGTGCTCTTACGACCGCTCTGGAGATACGCGCGGAAATTCCATATGCAGCGAAAACGATCTCAGCATCGTCCATCATGAATTCTTCGACTCTGACGTCCTTGTCCCATGTCTCGTACATTGCTGCAGCCTCGATATTGGCCTGCTCCTGTCCGTCACCTACCGATCCTGGTCTGCAGTAAGCCTGCTGTCCCAGAGGGTGTCCGATAATAGCTCTTGGCAAGAATTTCGCTCTGCACTCTGCAAGCTCTTCATCAGACTTCATAGGCGGGAGTACGACCGGTTCCATCATGGTACCCATGACTCCGTCTGTAAGTACCAGTACAGGGTTCTGGTCTCTCTCTGCGAGGTCATATGCCTCATAGACCATATCTACGCACTCCTGTACTGAGTCCGGTGCGAGTACGATCATTCTGAATCCGCCGTTTCCGGAAGCCTTTGTTGCCTGCATGTAGTCCTGCTGTGCCGGCTGAATAGCTCCGATTCCAGGGCCGCCTCTCTGTACATTGACGTATACCATTGGGATACGCGCGCTGGCGCAGTAAGAGACGCCTTCGCTGTAAAGGGAGATGCCGCAGGAGGAAGATGAGCTCATAGCTCTGATTCCTGTGGAAGCTGCTCCGTACAGCATATTGACGGAAGCGACCTCGCTCTCGCCCTGTACGAAAGTACCGCCTACTTCAGGGAGCCTCCTTGCCATGTACTCCGGGATTTCGTTCTGCGGTGTGATAGGATAGCCTGCGAAGAAGCGGCATCCTGCTCTGACAGCCGCCTCAGCAATAGCCTCGGTGCCTTTCATAAATACACGTTCTGCCATATCAGTCTCCTTTCCTATCTCCATACCTCGATCGCTGACTCAGGGCAGATCTGAGCACACATCGCACAACCGATGCAGTCCTCAGGTCTTGCAGAGACTGCGTAGAGATATCCCTTGGAGTTAACGCTGCTGCCGATCTCGATGCACTTCTTCGGGCATGAGATTACGCAGTAGGAGCATGATTTGCAAGCTTCTGTTGTGATCTCGATTCTTGCCATTTAATTCCCTCCTTAGAAAAAACAATATCTTATTAATCAACCCATGAATAGGTCAGGAAGAGATCAATCGGGATCAGCGTCTTGCCGGTCCTGTCTCCGACCTCATCATAGATGTCTCTACGGACGCATGCGCTGTTCACGACCGTGAAACCGTCAAGCAGTTCGTCGATCCTATCCAATCCTTCCATGAATTCATCAGCACTTGTTGCATAACCCAGATTAGGATTAGCGAGAATATATATGTGATCGAGCCTCATAGACCCGAGTATATGACTCATCGTTCCGTCGATCGTTTCGACACTTCTGGTCCACGGTCTGTAAGGATTGATGATATATACCGGAACAGAATCGTCCTTGCTGAGAAGATCGCTGTACGCACCTGCGAATTTGGCAGCCTGGTGGCCGCCGCCGATATCCAGCAGTGTGTACCTGTCACTCACGAGCGATGCCCGGACTCCTCCGACCATGACCGGCGCGTCCAGATACTGATCCTGGTATATGATATTGACTCCGCGGCTGGCAAAATCATCTTTCATATCGCGCGATCTGTAGAGCGGCTTGGTCTGGTCGAGGTCGAAGAGATCGACTTGTTTTCCCGTAGCCTGCGCAAGTTTGTTGGCAATGTTCAGAACGATCTCGCTCTTGCCGCTGCCAGCCTCACCGATGAACACGAAGTTCTTCTTCTCCTTCATCAGTTCTTCGAATGTCTTGTCCGCTTCGTAGAAAAGTCCCATACTGTTGCCTCTCATCTGCCGGTCATACAGCAGAACGTATTTTTATAAAAAAAGCTGTCCCCGGATGGAGTCAGCCCTAATTCCATAATTTTCACTTGATTTAACAACGTCGAGCCTGTACATTCAAGATACAACCCCTGGTCCAATATTTTTATACACCATTTTAGCTGTATTTTTCAAGTGCTAATCAGGGCTCCAATGTGTTTTTATTGTGAACTGTCCATATCAATCGATCAGCACTTCATATAACCAATCAGTTATGAACATACTAAGTATTACAGCACAGAAACCGCATTCGACAGGCAGCGGCACATATCTCACCGAGCTCGTCCGCTCATGGGACAGAGCCGGACACAGGCAGGCTGTAGTCTACGGGATCTATCCTGAAGACACTGTTGATTTCCCTGACGGAGTTGCCTGCTACCCGGTTTTCTTTACCGATACAGCGGCGGACCGCAAGAGAAGTCTTAAGGCACTCGGATTCCCGGTCGTCGGGATGTCCGATATCATGCCATATACATCAACCAGATACTGTGACCTGACGCCTGACATGATATCCGATTTCGAGGACGCTTTCATCGATGCCGTCGGACGTGCCATCTCTGACCTGGATCCGGATCTGATCATCTGCCATCACCTCTTCCTGCTGACCGCTATGGTCCGCAAGCATTTCCCTGAACGCAGGATCTGCGGGCTGTCACACGGCTCAGATCTCAGGCAGGCTGTGAGCTGCCCGGATCTCAAAGAGGCTGTTCAGCCGCATATTGCTTCGCTGGATCACATCTATGCTCTGCATGAGGAACAGGCGGACAGGATCTCCGTTCTGTACGGTATCCCTGAGCAGAACATCTCTGTCATAGGCACGGGCTATAACGGCAGGCTCTTTAACACGGACAGACGAATGCCGCGCAGCAGCCTGTCATCGATCATGGGCAACGATGTTCCGGTGACGATCAGCTACGCCGGCAAGATGAGTGCCGCCAAAGGTATCCCTGAGTTCCTCGAAGTCCTCGGCATGCTCTCGCAGGATCCGGATGTCCCGGCATTCGAAGTCACTCTCGCGGGCGGCTGCAAGGAAGCCCCTGTCATGGAATTACTTGAGCAGCTCCCGGACAGCATCCAGTGGATCGGTCAGATACCTCAGGCGAGACTCGCGGAAATATTCAAATTCAGTGACATCTTCGTGCTTCCGTCATTCTACGAAGGGCTCCCGTTGGTTATCATCGAGGCTATGGCATGCGGCGCAGTCCCTGTATGTACAGATCTGCCGGGTGTGCAGGAATGGATCGATTCTAACGTGCCTGATCACAATGTGAGGTTCGTTCCGATGCCTGAGATGCAGTCAGTCGATGTGCCGACCGCAGCAGGGCGCAGCCGGTTTGTCGCTGATCTGTTCAGGATCCTCCGGGAACTGATCACAGGCATTTCCACAGGCGAGCTCACGGTCCATGTGCCGTCAACCGGCACTATCACCTGGGACGCGGTAGCAGCGCGAATTGCCGGATCATAATCATATTTAGAGGGGTTTCAGTTCGGTCTGACCTGTTTTCTGTACTTTTATTAAACTATCACATATCTGATCACTACAAATGTTACAATCTTAACAGAGCGAAGCTGATAACAGCTTCGCTTATAAATTGCACTACTGATACATGGCCGTCAGTCATGTATTCGAAAATACAGAACGAGGACAATGATGGACTACGAGAAAGGCATCGAGATCATGATGAATGCCCTCAAGGGCTTCCATGGCAGATTCAAGAAAATGTACGGGCAGGCCGCCATGCGGCTTGACGACAGCACATACCTCATGACAGAAGGCAACTACCCGCTCTCCGGGATCAGCGAAGATGGGATCGTCGTCTGCGATATCAATTCGGATGGCATAGGAGAGATATTCCGCAGCATGAAAGATGTCAACGCTCTTATCGTCGGATGCAGTCAGGATACTGTTGCTGTTTCCGAACGCAAAGAGCCTCTGCCTGTTACACTGGAGGATCTCGCGCATCTCACCGGACCAGAGCTTATGATCATCCCTGACGCATCTCCTGCAAGCATCATCCGCGGGCTGAAGGATTCAAGCGTATGCCTGATCTCCGGCACCGGCGCTCTTGCTGTAGGATCCAATCTGAGGAAAGCTGTAGCCGGTGCGCAGATCGTAGAGAAGGCATGTGAAGCCGAAGTCCACGGCAGTCTGCTCGGTGGAACTGTCACACTTCCGACAGATGCGGCAGCAAAGTGCAGGAAAGATTTTGTCACAGACTATGTCAACAGGAACGAGTCTGCGGACGTTGCGCATGTCGCGTATATGGGCTTTGACGAAGCGGAATTCGCGCTGAGGAGCCAGCTCATAGAGTATGGCAAAGATCTGGTCAGACATGACCTTGCTTATGGCTCGTGGGGCAATCTTTCCGTAAGAATAAATGAAGAAGAGATGCTCATCACCCCTTCTTCCATAGATTATTTCGAGATCAAGCCGGAAGACCTCGTGCGGATCAACATCAGCACTCTCGATTACGGCAGCCAGCGCATCCCAAGCACATTCACAGGTGTACACGCTGCTCTGTACAGAGAGTTCCCTGACTGCAGCGCAGTGATCCACACTCACTCGAACGCAATGAGCGTTTTCGCCGCATGCAGAGCCGGCTTCAAGATCAAAGAGCCGGATATGAACGCCCTGATCGGTGACGTGCTTGTTACTGACCCATTCATTCCGGGCACTCCTGAGTCTGTCGCGACCATCATCGAAACGATGCGCGAGACTCACGCGGCAGTCATCCCTAATCACGGCGCGATATTCACCGGACCATCTCTGGATGTCGTCTTTGCCATCGCAGAAGCCGTCGAGATCCGGGCACGCAATCTGCTGGGATTCGACTCCCGCCCTGACGATGATGAACAGTGATTTCCTGAACTAAGTTCTGCCGGTGTTCTCAGCCGGTCCCACGGGCAGCATCCTGTCGCGTGTTCTCAGATACATGACAGCGATTATCACAGCGGAGATTCCCCAGCTTGCCGGGAATACCAGCATGAGCGAAGTCCACGAATGATATATTTTGAATCCGGTAAACACCCATGTGATCCTGGTCCCGCATACACCTACGAAGGTGATGACGGCCGGGATCATTGATTTTCCGAGACCTCTCAGCGCTCCTGTGAGTGTCCCCAGTACAACATTCAGCGTCTCTGAATACATCAGTATGCTGACTCTCACCACCCCGAGCTCTATGATCTGCGGATCATCCGTAAACAGCCCCAGCAGCTGTCTCATCGTAAGCAGTACCAGAATGCTTGCAGCCATCGTGACGCACCAGCACACGATCAGTATTCTCTTCACAACGAGCCTGCACCGCTCGTATTCCCTCGCGCCGTAATTCTGCCCGACGAACGTTACACTTGTCTGCGTGAACGCGTCGATGATGAAGAACACGAAGATCTCTATGTTGAAAGCAGCGGAAGAAGCAGCCATCACTGCAGGTCCGAGGCTGTTGATCGCCGACTGGACGCACAGATTAGAGACGGAGAACACCATACTCTGCATTGCGGAAGGCACTCCTATCCTGATGATGCTGCCGAGTTCACGGCTGTAGATCCTGATCCTGCGAGGTGATACAGTGATCACGCTTTTCTCCCTGCACAGGAAGTACAGCAGCAGCATCGAGCTGACGCCATTGGACATGACTGTCGCGATCGCTACTCCATCGACGTCCATGCCGAGGACGAGTACGAAGAACAGGTTTGCTGCGACATTGAGAACACCTCCGATGGTCAGACAGACCAGCGGTGTGCGCGTATTGCCGTTGCTCCTGAATATCGCCGCCTCGAAGTTATACAGCATGATGAAAGGCATGCCGGTAAAGTAGATCCTGAGGTATTTGAGCGAATACTCGAAGACTTCGGCAGGTACGCCAAGCAGACCGATGATCGGTCTGGATACGAGGTTGCCGATCACAGCGACGAATACACCGCTTATCAAAGCGATCGCCATCGCGGTATGGACTGCGCGTCTCGCGCTGTTTCGGTCCTTCGCTCCGATCGCCCTCGCGATGACCGCATTTGCTCCGATCGACAGGCCGACGAAAGAATTCACCATGAGCGAAACGACCGGCGCATTGCTCCCGACAGCAGCCATGGCATAGGCGGAAGCGAATTTGCCCACGACAGCAACATCCGTTGCGTTGAACAGCTGCTGGAGCATGCTGGTCAGCGCGAGCGGGATCGCAAACAAAAGGACCTTGTCCAGGATCGATCCTTGGGTCAGGTCCTTGTTTCTGTTATTCACTTGAGGAACACGTCTCTCAGACACTTGTCTCCCTTCTCTGTCTCCTACACTAGTTATTCTGCAGACCTGCTGCTTCTGAATTCTCCATAGGTAAAGAACGCCAGGCCGATCCATATGATGATGAAAGCCACGATCTGCGTCATGTCGATCGGCTCTTTGAACAGGAATACGCCGAGCAGAAGCGAGATCGTCGGGCTGATATACTGCGTCAGTCCGATGGTCAGCAGCGATACCTTCCTTGCTGAAACGCTGAACAGCGCGACCGGTATCAGTGTGATCAGTCCGCTCAGGAACATCAGCGCGTATTTACCCGGAACCTGAAGGCTGAGCGCCCCTATTCCTCTTATCTCGATAAACAGGATCGCAATCAGAGCCAGTACCGAATAGATCATCGTCTCATATACCAGAGTGATCAGGACCGGCAGTTCGGAGGTCTTCTTGATTGCCGAATACACAGCCCATGTTCCGGCCAGCCCCAATGCAACGCCCGGTATCTGTCTGTAGTGGAACAGAATGAGCACGATAGCTGCAGCAGCGAAAATGATCGCTGTCAGATTATACTTTGTCAGCTGCTCCTTGAAGACCAGAATGCCTACGGCGCAGATGACGATCGGTTCGATGTAATATCCGATCGATGCCTGGATGACTCTCTCAGAGGTCATCGCCCAGATGTATATGCTCCAGTTTGCGGTCAGGATGAGACCGGCTGTGAAGTATTTGGCCCGGACATGCTTATCTCTCAGTGGTCCCCAGATCTCTTCTCCGGAGTATCTGTATCTTGCTGCGATATATGAGTATACGAACATGGTGACGATCCTGTACAGGATGATCATCCATGAAGGTATCGGCTCCAGCGCCTGCCAGTATATAGGACAGAATCCCCAGAATATCTGGCATCCTAATACACAAAGCACTCCGGTCCTGTAGTCCCGTTCAGCACTGCTGAGTGCTCTCCCCTTATCACTCATGCCAGTCTTACAGCCCCAGCTCCTCCTCTGCGAGTCGGACTGCTATCTTGATGCAGTCGTCGCAGGATGTGAACATCTGACCGTTATTGCCGGTCTTGATGTCGATGCAGTACAGCCTTTTCGCCTGTTCCGTGAACTTTCTCTGCATGTTGCCTGCTGCTCTTGTCGAAAACTTCTTGGTATTGCCCGGATCAGCGGTATTGCCGTCGCTGTGGACGAGGCCGGCAAGCATGCCTGCACCGGCAATAGCGCCGCACACTCCCTTGCCGGTACCCATTCCTGCTCCGAACCCTTCACTGATCTTATACAGAAGTGACTCATCCAGTCCTACTTCATCCGCAAATACGCAGGCAACAGCCTGGCAGCAATTATATCCTTCTCTGTGCAGCGCAGCTGCACGTTCAGCTCTGTCCATGTTCTTTCTCTCCTTATAAATGCACCTGATCCGCTGCCGTGATGCAGATGGGTCAGGCATGGCTCTCTTGTTTATACACCCGCCCGCAACGGGATTCAAGGTTATTCTTTTCTGTTTTCCTTGCAACGCTCCGTTATTCCGAGGATACTATATATATGAGAGCTCTCAGATGAGGGAGGTACAGAATTGACTAATACTATCGACCAAAACAACGAAAAGCGTGAAGCCACGCTTGTCCGCCAGGCGCAGGAAGGCAGCAAGGAAGCATTCTGCGAACTGTACGGTCTGTACAAAGACCGCCTCTATCGCTATGCACTCTATCGGCTGGGTGATCCGGATCAGGCAGAAGACGCAGTATCCGACTGTGTTCTCGCTGCATGGAAGGATCTGGGAAGACTGCGCACGCCTTCCGCATTCGGAGGCTGGATCTTCAGGATCCTCCACAATATATGCGCCGGTATGATACGCAAAGAGATCGCCGGCCGTGAAAATCTCAACAGATATTACGAACAGACACAAACGCAGGAGGGATCCAGTCCCCTCTTCTCGATCGAACTGGCGGAGGCACTCGCGCATCTCAATGATGACGAACGCAGCGTCGTGCTTCTCTCAGTCGTTTCGGGAATGACCAGCAAGGAAATTTCCGATATCACCGGTCTGACTCCTGGTGCAGCGAGATCCAAGCTGTCACGGAGTCTCGCCAAGATGCGGTCTTTCCTGTCATGAAACCACAGAGTTCTCATTTGCAATATAATCAAAACGGAGTCAATGATATGAAAAACGATTACGAATACATCAAAGACAAATTTGAAGATGACGGGGTCAAAACTCCTGACAGCCTGTCCGAAGACAGTATTCTCTCGATGCTGCCGGACCGTGAGCAGGAAGCTCCGGCATCCTCCTATGAGCCGGTCAAACTCAAACGCAACCGGCTGATCACGCAGATCGCTGCACTTGCTGCATGTGCTTTGATCGCGGTCATCGGAGCCCCTAAGGCATACTATGCTCTTGCGGGAGCGCCTGATACATCCATGGTGGACGGTGAGCTCAGGACATTCAGCAGCCAGAGCGAGATCGAACGCCTGATCAACAGCATGGATAAGAGCGAGGGCTTCAGCCTCTTCAGGTATAAAGGCGATGCAGTCGAGGAGATGGAGATGTCCGATGCAGATAGCGGTGCCGACTTGATGCTGGATGACATTGCTCCTTTAGAAGCCCCTGCTGCTCCGGCAACAGGTGCATCCAACGCATATGGCGGAGCCGGAGGCGGCAGCGCAGACCATTCAGAGACATATCTACAGGTCGAGGAGGTCGATGAGGCAGATATCGTCAAGACTGACGGCAGCTATATTTATTACGTCAACAACAGAGAGGAAGTCGTGATCCTGTCAGCCAAGGATGGCAAAACAGAGAAACTCTCGACGATCGGCAGCGGCGACATCGACAACTACATCAACGATATATTCCTCAAAGACGACACGCTTGTAACGATCGGAAGGATCTATGACTACGACGACGGCGACCTCGAGACCGGATGTACCGCGATCGTCACATATGACATCTCCGACCGTTCCCACCCTGAGATGATCAGTGAGTTCAGACAGACAGGCGATATCGTATCGAGCCGCATGGTAGGCGATTACGTTTATCTGATCACGAATGACTATGTTTACAGAGGCGGCAGAGTGGTCCCGATGTGCTCAGTCGACGGCAAATTCTCGGATATGCCTGTCCAGGACATATGCTGCGTACCGGAGCCGATGCAGACATCTTATGTCATCCTGAGCGCAGTTGATATCACATCGGGCAAGCAGGCAAAGAGTAAATCCAAAGCGGTATTCGGTGCTTCGAACACAATCTACTGCAACGATCACAATCTCTACGCGGCAGTGGCTGAGTGGGAGCGCGAGAGCGGAAGCTATTATGGCCAGAATTACACCCGCGTGATCAGAGCGAGTCTGGACGGTCTCAAGATCAAGTGGAACGGCACGGGCAGAGTCCCTGGATATATCGACGACCAGTTCTCCATGGATGAGAGAGACGGTTACTTCCGCATCGCGACGACATCGCAGCGTGACGGCATGGATGTGAACAATCTCTTCGTACTTGATGAAAAACTCAAGACCGCAGGTAAACTGACAGGGTTCGCCCGCAACGAGAGCATCAAGTCGGTACGTTACATCGGCAGCAAAGCATATGTCATCACTTATGAAGCGATCGACCCGCTGTTTGTCATAGACCTCAGCGATCCGGTCAAGCCTGTGATCGACGGCGAAGTCAAGATCGACGGCTTCTCCACGCTGCTCGTTCCGGTCAGCGATGACAAACTGCTCGGCATTGGCTACGCGACCGGCGATAACGGATATGGCGGAGAGTACGCTGCCGGACTCAAGCTGGCGCTCTTCGATATCAGCGATCCGTCAAAGCCTGCAGTCATAGACAGCAAAGAATTTGAGAATATGAACAGCCCTGCTCAGTACACGCATCTGGCGCTTGTCGTCAACCGCAAAGACGGCTGGTACGCTATCCCGTACGGCATAGATCATTACCCTGAAGACGAAACGAATAGTGATGTGATCGAGATCGAGGAGGATGTTGCAGAAGATACTGGCAGTATTGACGCTGAAGCATCGGAAACTACCGACGGCGAAGAGATCACGATCCTCGATGAGCAGGTCAAGGATGAATACTGGTATGAAGCAGGTGTGCTGGTATTCGGCGCTGATCCTAAGATCAACGTGATCGATCAGCACAGACTTGAGAGTGAGATGATCAACCGCAGCGTTTACATCGGCGATTACATCTACGCTCTCGACGATGACGGGAACGTCAGCAGCTTCAAAGTCAGCAAGCAGTAGGATGCGATCCAAGTGAACATCAGGTTCCCGGTATATCCGGGAGATATGAAAAGAGGGTAATCAGTCTGTACTGATTACCCTTGTTTGTTATCTGCGCTCAGTGACAGGTCTCTGCCCTCTCACTCACTAATTGTTATCATCAGTGAAACGCACATCATATTCGATCGGCCTGGCTGCCGGATAGAATCCCGCTTTATAGTCTTCGGCAGAATTCTTCTTGATCGTTCTGATCGCCGAGATGTACAGGATCACTACGAATACGAGCAATCCATAGGTCGATGCCTCAGTCCTCAGGAACGCCAGCGTATCATAGCATCCGTGAATGAGCATCGGGACGATCAGCGCAAGCACATTGAATCCGAACTTCGCGCCGTTCATTCCCAGAACCGAAGCCTTCTTGGCATAGGAGTAGAACACGCCCATAAAGACTCCGCAGAAAGCGTGCAGCGGTACTGCTGTAAACGCTCTCACGATCGCAGTCTGGAGACCGTACTGCGCGACATACATCACGTTCTCGAATACTGCGAATCCCACAGCTGCCGAGACGCCGTACACGATGCCGTCAAATCTGTAATTGAAGCTCGGATGCTTCCACGAGCCGAGCTTGAGCGCAAGGAACTTGAGTATCTCTTCCCAGAACGCTGCAAGGCAGAACGAAGTGGTCAGAGCATATTCGAGAGTTCCCGGGGCATAACTCGGCAGGAACTGCGAGGCTATGCTCTCCGCCTCTCCCGCAAGGATGCATGAGATCACGCCGAACAGCACGAGCTTGAAGATCAGTGGCAGAGGTTCCTTCTCGACCTTATCCTTGCCGTATACATAGAGAATCAGCAGAAGCCCCGGGATGATCGCCAGAGCTGTAAGGTTGTTTGTCAAATACATAATATGTCTCCTCTAGAGTCCCTTGATGAACAGACTTACAGTCTGTTCCTGTTGTTCTTGTAGAGCAGGAGTATGTACCAGATGCATATAGCAAACAGCACTCCTCCGAGTATCTTCTGTATTATCATGAATGCACCACCTTCCGGTATTCCTAATATGTCTCTCTGATGCCGCCGTGTTTGAACTCTTCATACAGAGCTTCAAGGTTGGCGATCTGCTGACGGAGCTCAGCGCCGTTATCTGTATCTCTGATCATGAGTCTCTCAGGCGCTGTATGGATCAGATGCATGATCGGTCTGTGGAACACCTGAGTTCCATCCGGCTGCAGCGGCTCATAAGGCTTATGCTCTGCAAGATACATGTGCTTGGATGTCACTATTGCAGTATATCCGGCGATACCGGTAGTCTTATGATATGCTTTCGAAATACCGCCGTCTATAATAAACAGCTTGCCGTTTGCTTTGACAGGCTTCTCACCGTCCTTGATCTTGACAGGCACATGTCCGTTCAGGATAAAGCCGTTATTCGGATCGAGCCCGAACTCTTCGAGGATCTTATCCGCGATCTCCTCCTTGTCCAGCAGCTTGTAATATGGTACTTTGTTCTCCTTGTATGTGGTTTTATCGGCAATAAAGTATCTCTCGAAAGTAGTCATCTTGTCCTTGCCGAACAGCGGAGAATCTTTGCTGAGCCACAGGAACCACATGATCGACGCGGCTTCCGCGTTAGTCATGCCGCCTTTCTGTTTACCGCGGGCAGCTCTGATCATGCTGTCGAGCTTGCGCAGATAATCAGCGCCTCTGTATTTCTCTCCGTCGATCTCGACATCCTTGAAGTTGCCGTTCTTATCAAAGATCATACATCCGTGATAGAAGAGGTTGCCATTCATGATCTTGAACAGCGAACCGTGAGTGAACATGTAGTTGATGTGTCTCTGCAGCTTCTCTGAGTTGACGATCGATGACTCGAGCGCCACCATGACTTCTTCTTCCTCTTCGGTCAGTTTGTACGGATCCTTAGGATCTACAGTCGGAAGGTTCATATCTCTCATAGGATATTCTACGCCTTCGACCATAACGGTACCCTTCTCGAAGTCGACCGTTTCGAGCAGATTCCTGTGCTCAAGATGGTATTCAGGATGCTTGATGATCTCCTGCCCTTCGATCTTGAATTGGATGATCGAGATCATCTTGTGCATCTTAGCTGCGAGAGCAGGCGGGATCGGGTCATACTTATTCGTCTCGAGGACATTCGGCATGAAGAACTCACACGGATCGTCGCCGTAGATCTTCTCCGCGAGAGAAGCCAGCGGTCTCAGATTGAATCCGTAGCCTATCTCGAGCATGTCGAAGTTGTTGTATCTGACGTTGATACGGATCATCGTCGCGATGCAGGCTCTGTTGCCGCACGCAGCTCCCATCCACAGGACGTCGTGGTTGCCCCACTGGATATCTACGCCTTTGTTAGCCATGAGATAGTCCATGATGACATGAGACTTCGGTCCTCTGTCGAAAATATCTCCGATTATGTGAAGTCTGTCGATCACCATATTGGCGATCGTCTCTGCCATATCGCTGATAAAGCTCTTGGCTGCGCCGTATTCGATGATCGTATCGATGATCTCGTCGTAGTATTTGTGTCTGTCCAGGACCTCGTCAGCGAAGAGCAGTTCGTCCATAATATATGCCGAATGCTTCGGAAGACGTTTCTTGACTTTCGATCTGGTGTATTTGTTGGAAACTGCGCGGCAGACAGCAACGAGTCTGCGGATGGAGACTTTGCACCACGCGTCAAAATTATCTTCGCTCTTCACTCTCCTGGCCATCTCGGCTTCCGGATTGTAGATGAGAGAAGCAAGTTCGTCGCACTCTCTGTCTGTGAGGATATTGCCGAAAACTTCACTGATCCTCATCCGGATCATTCCGGACCCGCTGCGGACGAAATAATGAAACGCATCATATTCGCCGTGGATATCGCTGAGGAAGAACTCTGTGGCCTTAGGCAGAGCCAGAATTGCTCTCAGGTTGATGATCTCTGTTCTAACTGCTCTTCTGTTAGGATACTTCTCTGCAAGAAGCTTAAGATATTCGATGTCCGGCATAGTTACCTCCTGTCATCCAATCAGTCAGATGATATCTTCATTATGTCAGCGCCAAGACCTTTGAACTTGTTGACAAAGTTCTCGTAGCCTCTCTCTATGTGATATATCTCACTGATCTCAGTAGTTCCGGAAGCTACGAGTCCCGCAAGCACCATCGCAGCGCCGGCTCTCAGGTCTGTAGCCCTGACTTTGGCTCCGTGGAGTTTCTTGTTCCCCGGAACGATCGCTTCCCTGTTCTGTGTCGAGATATCAGCCCCCATACGGTTCAGCTCTACTACGTGCATGAACCTGTTCTCGAATACTGTTTCTCTTACAACACTCTGTCCCTTGACCGTTGTGAGGAAGGCCATGAACGGAGACTGTATGTCAGTCGGGAATCCCGGATAAGGGAGAGTCTTGATATCTGTCGCTATAAGTTCCCTGTCTCTGGCGTCCACATAGATCCCGTCAGGCAGTATCTGGACATCAACATTGCACTCCTTGAGCTTGGCTATGATAGGCCTGACATGCCCCGGGAGTGCGTTCTTGATAAAGATATCGCCTCTGGTTATTGCAGCCGCAAGCATGAATGTTCCGGTCTCGATGCGGTCAGGAATGACTGCATGGATACATCCGGACAGCTTCTGTACGCCTTCGATACGGATCATATCGGTCCCGGCGTATTTGATTCTGGCGCCCATCTTGTTGAGCAGGTTCGCCAGATCTATGATCTCAGGCTCCTTCGCTGCGTTCTCTATGATGGTAGTCCCCTTGGCGAGAGTTGCCGCCATGAGGATGTTCTCCGTCGCTCCTACACTCGGGAAGTCGAGGTAGATCGCGTCTCCCTTGAGACCGTCCGGACCAGCGGAAATGATCACAGCCTCATTCTCTTCATCTTCGACGACTTCAGCACCGAGTGCCCTGAAGCCTTTGAGGTGCAGATCGATCGGTCTCTTGCCTATGGTGCATCCGCCCGGCATAGGCATGATGACCTTGCCGGCTCTCGCCAGCATCGGTCCCATAGTGAAAATAGACGCTCTCATCTCCTGTACGAGTGCAGCATCTCCTTCACATGATGTGATCTCACTAACAGTAACACGGAGCTCACCCTTGACGCTGTCATCGATCGAGGCTCCGTAATTAGTGAGCATTTTCTTCATAACATTAACATCTGCCAGCTCAGGCACGCCTTCTATGATGCAGGTCTGATCTGTCATTAACGTAGCAGCAAGCAGAGGAAGAACCGCGTTCTTCGCTCCGCTTATCTCGACCGCCCCATGGAGCGGGCCGCTGTTATTTACGAGAATTTTTGCCATTAAGAATTATCTCCTGAAGTGTGTTTCTATTGTGCTTTGCGGGCTGCCTTACGTGCAGCTCTTCTGGCTTTCTTTGCTTCTTTCTTAGCCTTCTTTGCCGCCTTCTTAGAGGCTTTCTTGTCTGCCTTCCTCTCGGCTTTCTGTATCTTGGCCGTTACCTGCTTGGCTCTCTTGACAGCCTTGGCCTCCAGTTTGGCCTGTTTGTTAACTTTCTTGACCATCTTCCTGGACTTCTTGAGTTCTTTGCGCGCGATCTTGCGTGCTCTTCTGTCCGCCATAGCGGCGAAGAATCCTCCATTCCTCACAAGTCCTCTGCCAACCATGCTGACAAGGTTGATTGCGGTAAGTCCGCCTGCCGTCGCGCCGACAGCTTTGACGGCCGGAGCAGTATCAGTAATGACTGCTGTTGCCGCACCGATGATCTTATCGCCGGCTTCGTTGACTTTGCCCTTAGATGCTTCGACCAATTCCTGACCATCGCCTACCAATACCTTGGTCTTCTTGAGAAGTTCGATCGCGTGTTTGGCCATGACAGCCATGACAACGACAAATCCTATAAGTACCAGGATGAGGCAGATCACGAGTATCTGATTAACTGTTAAAGCCATATCTGTTCTCCTTGTCCTGCTGACTTACTTGAGGATCTTGCTCAGAAGTCCCTGAGCGATGCCGATACCTGTCTTAGCGAATCCGGATGCTACAGCAGCCTTCTCCTTGACCATCGCATTGACGCCTTCGATCTTGTCCTTGGCGCTGCCTACTGCATTAGTGCTGCCGTCGATGATGGCATTGGCCTTCTTGATCGTATCAGTGACATTGGCTATCATGACGATCATGAAAACGACCAGTACGATCAGCACGATCAGAAGAACGCCTATAAGCACACCCTTCACACTTACTGTAATCATAATGCTATTCTCCTTCTATTATTCGCTTGATGGAATCCCCCTGTTCCGCGGAACTGGACATTCTATGTTAACTTTAATTATATAGGGAATATGGCCGGTGTTCAAGGAATTCAGTTTCTCTCATAATAGCGCAGGATCTCTTCCGTATAGCCGCCGTCCTGCGTATGAACAGTGATCTCAGGCAGAACTTTCAGTTCCGGTCCGGCATCTTTGATCCCGTGAACGAGCACGATGTTGGCCGGCTGGCAGGCAGCAGGAACGACCATCTGGAGTTCTTTGGGTTCGATCCCCGCGTCCCTCATAGCAGTGAAGATATCGGCAAGCCTGTCAGGTCTGTGCACCAGATACAAGTCTCCGCCTCGCCTGAGCATCGATGACGCGGTACGCGCAAAGTCTCCGATGTCAGCCGTCGTCTCGTGCCTCGAGATGTATCGCTCATCGGTATGAGATGCAGCTCCGGCGGATCTGCGGAAGTATGGAGGATTGGACACAACAGCGTCAAAGTCATGTCTGCCCTTCACATCATTGATATCGCTGCAGAGTATGCTGACGCGCTCCGTCATGCCGTTCATGTCGCAGGCTCTTGCGGCTCTGTCAGCGGCATCCGGGCTCTTCTCGATCGCCAGAACAGATGAACCCGGGAGTTTGTGCGCCAGGATGAAAGCGATAATACCGCAGCCTGTGCCCAGATCGGCGATCCTGGAGTTGGCCGCTGCTGGTCTCGCCCCGGTCTCTCCGGCAGCGAATGCCGCCAGCAGCACGGAATCGACTCCATAGCCGAAGCCTTCGCGCTGGATCACTCGTATCCCGCCGAATCCCGCTTCATCTATACGATCGCCCATCAGAAGTCCCTCATGATCTCCTCGAGTTCGATGAGTTCTGCCTCGTCCTCGAGCTCATCGATATCCTGTAAAGCGTTCTGTCCGCCCTTCTTGCCTTTGTGCTTGCGGCGCTTGATCTCGTCCTTGGTGTATGACTTGATCTCCTGTGCGAAAATCTCTTCTCCTGTCTCAGGGTCGATCTCTATACCGCGGGTGTTGATCTTGCCGTTGAAGTAGTCGACATTGACGACTTTGGCGAGGCCTTCCGGTGTCTCAACTCTTTCGTTGTCCTTAGGCATGCCTTTGCGGAGTTCTTTGTATGTCTTATCTTCGAAATTGAGGCAGCACATGAGTCTGCCGCATGTTCCGGAGATCTTGGTCGGGTTGAGCGAGAGATTCTGCTGCTTGGCCATCTTGATCGATACCGGCTGGAAATCATGCAGCCACTTGCTGCAGCAGAGCGGTCTGCCGCAGATGCCTATGCCCCCGAGCATCTTGGCTTCGTCTCTGACTCCGATCTGACGCAGCTCGATCCTGTTATGGAAATGACCTGCAAGGTCCTTGGCGAGTTCTCTGAAGTCCACCCTGCCGTCTGCCGAGAAATAGAAAACGATCTTGGAACCATCGATCATGAATTCGACGTCAATGAGTTTCATCTCAAGTCCATGCTTGGCGATCTTCTCTGCGCAGACCTTCATCGCACCGTCTCTCTTGGAGAGATTCTCGTGGTACTTCTTGAGGTCTTCGTCGGTCGCCTTGCGCTCGACAGGCTTGAGCGGAGCTACCAGATCATCCTCGTCGACCATCCTGTTGGCGATCAGGATGTGGCCGAGTTCCATACCTCTTGCCGTCTCGACGATGACCAGCTCGCCCAGCTCATAGCTGGCGCCCTGCGGGTCAAAATAATATGTCTTGCCGGATTTCATGAATCCGACGCCGACGATCTCTACCATATATCTCTGTCCTCCTGTATGTGAGTGTGTATTCAGCGTAATTCCAGGAACAGCCTCCTGAGTGCTTTGCCAAACTGCATCTCGTTCTGCATATCCATGCGTGCGACAGACGCGAGTTCTATGCATGCCGCGGCTGAAGCCGGCGTCAGGCTGATGCCGGGTGCGTGTGCAGCGGTGCCGGAGTCCGGGAAGAGCTGCTCACGCAGTTCGTCCTCGAAGAGGTCCAGCAGACTCAGGGCTTCTTCTCTGCTCTTGATGTTCTTGTCGATTGCTGTCCTGTATGAATGGAATGCTGTCTTCCTGTCCAGCAGCATGCGGACTATGTCCTGCATGGCCTGCTGTGCAGGATCTGCTGAGGAGCCGGTGTTCCCGCTGTCCGGTCTTTCTGTATCGTTTCCGGACCGGTCTGCGTGAAATCCGGCGTAATCAGACATCCTGATGTCTGAACATCTGGATCTGACTGTGCTGAGCAGGTTGTCTCTGTTGGAAACGCCCAGCAGCAGTATCGTATTAGGGCCGGGTTCTTCAAGTGTCTTGAGGAGCTTGTTCTGTACTACTTCGCTGAGGGAATCTGCGTCATCGATGATTCCGATCAGGAATCTTCCGTATTCGCCCATCCCCAGCCGTTCGATGAAGGCACCGGCATCGTCAACTTTGTATGTGGCTCTGGCGGTTCTGCCTGAGCCCTGGCTCTTGTTCATGTGTATCACGTCGAGGCTGGTGCCGGCAGCGATCTGTCTGCAGGATGGGCAGACGCCGCAAGGGCGTGCCCGGACGCTCGCGGCCTGGCACTCGAGGCCCTGCGCGAGCTGCCGGATGAAAGCCGCGCGGGCCTCGCCGGCTCTGCCTTCGACGGCGAAGGCATGAGCCGCCCTTGCGCCGTCCGTAATATCCGCGATCAGCTTATTGATATCCTGCAAAGCTATATGCCTTTCTCTTCACACAGTCTCTGCAGATGAACATAGATATCATCTCTGATCTCATCCACAGATCTGGAAGCATCGACTCTCCTGACCCTCTCAGGATCGGCCTCTGCGATCTTCCTGTATCCTTCATAGACTCTGTAGTGGAAGTCTAACTTCTCCAGTTCGAGCCGGTCCAGATCCCCGGCCTTCGATGCTCTTGCTCTGCCTGCTTCCGGATCGATATCGAGCCAGAATGTAATGTCCGGATCAAGCCCGCCTGTCGCATGCCTGTTCACCTCGGCTACCATGCTGCCGAGTTCTCTTCCATACGCCTGATAAGCAATCGATGAATCTACGAACCTGTCGCAGATCACGACTTCACCTCTCTCCAGCGCAGGCATTACGAACTCTCTGACATGCTGCGCGCGAGCCGCAGCGTAAATCAGCATCTCAGTCACCGGCGACATCTCGCTGTTGCTCTTGTCGAGCAGGATGTCTCTGAGCTTCTCGCTGATCTGCGTTCCGCCCGGCTCTCTGGTATGCACGACAACAAGGCCCCTCTCTTCGAAGAACCTTGTGATATTTCTTATCTGGGTGGATTTGCCTGCTCCGTCTCCGCCTTCAAGTGTAATGAATAGTCCTCTCACTTCCGCTTCCTCCTGCTCTGCGCGCCGTAGATCTTCTCAAAGCGAGTCCTATCTCTCTCATTGAGTTTGCGCACATACTGGAGTATCTGCATGAACAGGAAGACACCGAATGCGATACACGGTGCAGCCACCAGTATTATCAATAAAATCTTAACGAAAATCATACATAGTTAGTATATCATGATTTGCTACGCGAGTACACCTCCAGGTATTGCGAAAACGCCCGTCTTCTTCAGTACCTCTTCTGCGGATGATACCGGTATGATCTCGATCTTTTCCTTGACCTCGTCCGCCACGTCCTTGAGATCGAACACGTTATCTTCCGGTATGAACACTCTGGTGATCCCTGCGCGCTCAGCCGCCATCAGTTTCTCCGGCAGACCGCCGATCGGTGTCACCGCACCTCTGAGCGCGACTTCGCCGGTCATCGCAATGTGTGTATCTACGATCCTGCCAGTGACGAGCGATGCGATCGCTGTCGTGAGGGCGATACCAGCAGACGGCCCATCCTTTGGCACCGCGCCGGCAGGAACGTGGATGTGCAGGTCATTTTCCCTGAATTTCTCCTCGGAATCCGGGAACATTGTCTTGACAAGGCTGATCGCGATCCTGGCGGATTCCTTCATGACATCACCGAGCTGACCGGTGATGATCAGTTCTCCCTTGCCTCTTGTGAACATCGTCTCGATGTACAGGATCTCTCCGCCTACCGGAGTCCACGCAAGGCCTGTCACAACACCGGCTTTCGGTGCAGGCAGTATCTTGCTGTGCTGTATCGGTCTGGTATCCATCTCTGCAGTGACTTCATCCGGAGTCACGACGATCTTACCGTCAGGATCTGTCGAGACCTTGACTGCAAAGATCCTGCAGAGTGTGTCTATGCACTTGCGCAGTCCGCGCACGCCCGCCTCCATCGTGTAACCGCTTATCAGAGTCTCGATCGCAGCGTCTTCGATCTCCATCTGCTCACTGCTGATGCCCATGCTCTCCATCGACTTCGGGACCAGATGGCGTTTGGCGATCTGGAGTTTCTCGATAGGAGTATAGCCGCTGAACTGGATCACCTCCATACGGTTGAGCAGTGGTTCCGGTATCGTGTCAGTCGTGTTTGCCGTGCAGATGAACAGCACGTCTGACAGATCGTATGGTACATTCATGTAGTGATCAGTGAAGGTATTGTTCTGCTCAGGATCGAGTACTTCCAGCAGCGCGCTTGCCGGGCTTCCGTGGTACGAAACAGACAGTTTGTCCACCTCGTCCAGTACCATAACAGGATTGGAAACACCGCTCTTGCTGATTCCATCCATGATACGCCCCGGCATCGCTCCGATATAAGTGCGCCTGTGACCACGGATATCCGATTCATCATGGACACCGCCCAGACTCACCCTGACGTATTCTCGGCCGAGCGCGCGGGCGATACTTCTGCCTATGCTGGTCTTGCCCGTGCCCGGAGCTCCCACGAACAGCAGGATGGATCCGGACTGCTGCTGCTTGAGGTTCATCACGGCGATATGCTGGATCACGCGGTCTTTGACCTTGCCTAGTCCGTAGTGATCTTCATCGAGTATCCTGCGCGCCTCTTCCAGGTCAATGTGATGCGACTCCTCTTTCTTCCACGAGAGTCCGGTCACAAAATCCAGATAATCATACAGAAGTCCCGCTTCGGCGCTCTGGCTGCCTTCCTGCTTGAGACGGTTCAGCACCTTCTCGGCTTCCTTGCGGGCAGTCTCATTCATGCCGGATTCAGCGATTTTCTGCTCAAATCTCTGAATATCTGTTACATTCTCCGGATGCATCTCGTCCAGTTCGCGCTGCAGATGCTCGATCTGGCGCTTGATCGCCTGCTCACGGTACATCTGCTGGTGTTCCTTCTGCTGAGAGGAGACCGCTTCGTTGGTAATGCGGCCGACCTCGAGGAAATCATAGAGCATTTCTTCAATGAGTTCCGCTCTCCTGAGTTTGCTGTCTTCCGCAAGGATCGCGTATCTCTGCTCGTTGTCGATCTCCAGCCACGGTGACATCGCGCAGGCAGCCATACCGATCGTACCGATCTGCTTGAGCCAGTACTCCGCTGAGTCTGCCCATTCGAATCCCGAAGCATAGTCTCTCATCTCCTGGATCAGGTACTTGAGTTTCTCTGCTTCAACTTCAGGATCCATATCTTCGATGTCATTTCTGCGGGCCATGGTCAGCCTGATCGTATGATCCGCAGCAACTTCAACATTCTCGATATCCACGCGGTACTGAAGTTTGATCACAACATATCCGCGGTTATTGATTTCGGATATGACTCCTGCCATACCGACCGGGTAGAAGCTGTCAGGCTTCATTTCGTTATAATTCTCGTTATCCCTTGCTACGACGAAAACTACCCTCTCACCGACCGCAAGGCCTTTGTCTCCGGCACTGCGGCGGATCTGGTCCATGCCCAGATATACCGCCCCCTCCGGAGCCAGGATCATATTATAAACAGGTACTACTATCATTAATTTCCCCCTTTATGAATAACGGTCCCGGGTCTCCCCGGAACCGCTTATAAGATCTGTTCTGTTGTAGACATCCGGCTAGAATCTGAGCTTCTCGAACTTGCTCTTCTTAGGATATGCCTCCGAAGTCACGTTCCTGGCCATCTCCTCGATCGCCTTCTTCTCTTTCCTGCTCAGTTTGGTCGGGATCTCCACTACTACCTTGACATAGAGATCGCCCTTCTTGCCCGTCCTGACGTTCGGAACGCCCTTGCCCTTGAGCCTGAATGACGAGCCTGTCTGTGTACCAGGAGTTATGGTGTAGCTGTAAGTCTCACCGAATCCCGGCACCTGCACCTTGGCACCCAGCGCTGCTTGATCAAATGTGATCGGCAGGTCGAGGTAGAGATCGTCTCCTCTCCTCTTATAGGTGCTGTGCGGCCTTACATTGACGACGATGTAGAGATCGCCGTCCGGTCCGCCGTTGACACCCGGTTCGCCCTGGCCTCTGAGGGTGACAATGCTGTCATTATCCACGCCCGCAGGTATGTCTACTTTGATCTTGACGGATTTGCGGTTCCTGCCCGTTCCGCTGCAGTCCGGGCACGGAGATTCTACTACCTGCCCGGTTCCGCCACACTTCGGACAAGTGATGATATTCTGGAATCTGCCGAATGCAGTGTTGCTGACCTGTGAGATCTGTCCCGAGCCGCCGCACTGGTCGCAGGTCTTCTTGCCTGTACCCGCCTTGCAGCCGGAGCCTCCGCATGTCTTACACTTGACATCCTTGCTGAGTTCGATCTGTTTGCTGCAGCCGAACAGCGCGTCTGTAAAGTCGATAGTGATCGTCTTCTGCAGATCTCTGCCCTTCTGCGGACCGTTTCTCCTTGCCTGCGAACGCCTGCCGCCGCCGAATCCACCGAACATATCGAAGATATCGTCAAAATTCATGCCGCCTGCGCCGCCGAATCCACCGAAATCGCCAAATCCGCCGAATCCTCCGAAACCGCCCTGACCCGCGCCATAGCTAGGATCTACACCGGCAAATCCGAATCTGTCGTATTTACTTTTCTTATCAGGATCCGAGAGGACCTCATAGGCCTCATTGGCTTCTTTGAATTTCTCCTCTGCTTCCTTATCGCCAGGATTCTTATCCGGGTGATACTTCATTGCCATCTTACGATAAGCCTTCTTGATCTCATCGTCTGAGGCGTTCTTCTGGACCCCGAGGACCTCGTAGTAATCCCTTTTATCTGCCATTTCCGGTATTCCCTTTCGGTATCAATAATGCGTCAGGGCAGCGCCGGACTGTGCCGGCGCCGCTCTGTATCTAAACTCTTCTATAAAATCTATTCTTATTAGTTCTCATCAACTACTTCGTAGTCAGCATCGACTGTTCCATCGTTGTTCGAAGAACCGCCGTTATCCTGGCCGTTGAAGCCGCCGCCGAATCCGCCCATGTTGTTAGGATCGAATCCTGCTCCGCCCATGTTAGGGTTGAAGCCTGCACCGCCCTGTGCTCCCTGCGCCTGTGCCTGTGCTTCCTGATAGATCCTTGTGGAGATCGGATAGAACGCGTTGGTAAGAGCTTCCATCTTGTTCTTCATGCCTTCGACATCGTTAGCGTCGATAGCTTTCTGCAGGTCTTCTCTTGCAGCCTGTACTGCAGCCTTCTCCTGCTCTGTAGCCTTAGCCTCGAGATCCTTCATCTGTCTCTCAGTTTCGAAGAGCATGCCTTCTGCCTGGTTCTTAGTCTCAACAGCTTCCTTCTGCTTCTTATCTTCCTCTGCATAACGCTCAGCTTCCTTGATCTTAGCGTTGATCTCGTCCTCTGAGAGTTTGGTCGAAGAAGTGATCGTGATCTTCTGTTCTTTGCCTGTTCCGAGGTCCTTAGCGCTTACATTGACGATACCGTTAGCGTCGATATCGAATGTAACCTCGATCTGAGGAATTCCACGAGGAGCCGGAGCGATACCTGTAAGCTGGAATCTGCCGAGTGTGATGTTGCCGGCAGCCATCTGTCTCTCACCCTGCATTACGTGGATGTCTACTGTTGTCTGGTTGTCTGCAGCTGTCGAGAAGATCTGGCTCTTCTTGGTAGGGATCGTTGTGTTTCTCTCGATCAGTCTTGTAGCAACTCCGCCGAGAGTCTCGATAGAAAGTGAAAGCGGTGTAACATCGAGAAGAAGTACTAAAAGACTGCGGAGCAATTAAAAAAACTATAGGAAAAATGTTAAAATACGTACCTTGTGCAGCTAAAGGTCTTTCTTTTGCAGGAGCATCAATCGGCGGCAGTTTATTATGCTATAACCTTGGCG
>JAFRGC010000085.1 GCA_017434025.1 Mogibacterium sp.
CGCTCCCGTAGCGATCACAACATCTCCTCCCTTTACATCAATGTCCATACCTCCGCATGTACCGACTCTGATGTATGTCTTGCCTCCTACATTGGCGACTTCCTCGAGTGCTATCGAAGCTGAAGGTCCGCCCACGCCTGTACTGGTGCAGCTTACCTTGACTCCGTCGAGATATCCGGAATAAGTTACGTACTCACGGCTGTCAGCAACCTTCTCTGCGTTATCGAAATATGCAGCGATCTTCGGGACTCTGTGCGGGTCTCCCGGAAGTATTACATACTCACCGACATCGCCCGGTCTGAGTCCTACATGATACTGATAGCCTTTGCCTTCTGTGTACTCTACCATAATGACACCCCTTTATCCCTGTAATAATATTGCGAAAAGTGTTGTGTTATTTTGAAAAAGGTCTGTTATTAGCTATTTTTCGGCAGCTTTTGCTGCTTTTACTACTCTGCTTGTTCCGAGTCTCTTTGCTCCTATCTCAAGATATTTCGCAGCATCGTCAAGTCCGCTGATGCCGCCGGAAGCCTTTACCTTCACGCCTTCTCCGACGTTCTTTACCATCAGTTCGACGTCTTCGAATGTGGCACCGCCTCCGCCGAATCCGGTCGAGGTCTTGATGAAGTCAGCCCCTGCAAATGTAACGATCTCGCAGAGTTTCACCTTCTCTTCGTCGGTAAGCATGCTAGTCTCTATGATGACCTTCAGGATGTGGTCTCCGCAGATTTCCTTAAGTGTGCGGATCTCATTCTCGATATCGTCCCATCTGCCGTCCTTTGCCCAGCCGATGTTTATGACCATGTCGATCTCGTCAGCTCCGTTGTCGAGAGCATCGCTCGTCTCAAAAGCTTTTACTGCTGTGGTATTGTAACCGTTCGGGAAACCTATGACAGTGCAGATAGGGAGTCTCGCTCCGATGTATTCCCTTGCCTGTGCAACATACCCCGGCGGGATGCATACGCTTGCCGTTTCATATTTGATTCCGTCATCGATCAGCGCCTTGATGTCTTCCCACTTTGCTGTCTGAGCAAGCAGTGTGTGGTCGACGTATTTAAGAATGTCTTTTGTTTCCATGTCGAAGCTCCTTTGCCAATACCTGATAAAAGTGCATATTACTACAAATAGATTATACAACGAAATGTATACCGATTGCGATTGCATAAATAATAAATAAGCGGGAGCTTTCGCTCCCGCCTGCAGCGTTTTGCTGAAGGGATGTTTAACGCATTCCCTTGTCGTATGGAATTCCTTCTGCCTTCGGCGCTCTGGAGTTCTTGGATGTGAATGCAAGAACGATGAGCGAGATGATGTAAGGCAGCATGTTGTAGACAGTGCTCGGGATGTTCATCGCAGCCAGGAATGGGATTCCCGTGTATACGTTGGACAGGGCTCTGAAGAGTCCGAAGAGCAGTGCCGCAAGTGCGATGTTGGTCGGTTTCCACTGACCGAAGATCATTACAGCCAGAGCCAGGAAGCCGAAGCCCGCAACGCCCATTTCAAATTTCCACTCGGATACGCCGGCTGTGATGTACACGATACCGCCGAGTCCGCCGAGGAAGCCGGAGATGAGTACGCCTGCCCAGCGCATCTTGTATACGTTGATACCTACCGAGTCAGCAGCCTGAGGGTTTTCACCGCAGGCCATGAGTCTCAGACCGAATCTGGTCTTGTAGAGCAGTATGTACGATGCTACCAGCAGTATGACTGCCATTAACATGAACCAGTTGAACTCAAACTTTCCGAAGTATTTCAGGAATGCTTTCTTCTCCTGGATGTACTGGATCGATGTCGAAACGTTATCCGGGTTGATCGATGTGTTCATCGCTCTTACGAATACCGTTGCAGCTGCTGTAGCCAGCAGGTTCATAGCAGTACCGATAAGTGTCTGGTCAGCCTTGAAGTTGATGCACGCAACTGCCAGGAGGCAGGAGAAGAGCATACCTACAAGTATCGCAGCGAGTGTTGTAGCAAGTACGATCACGATCTTGGCCGAGCCGGCAGGAAGCAGGAACATTGTTACAGCTCCGCCGAGAGCTCCCATTACCATGATTCCTTCAAGACCCAGGTTTATGACGCCTGAGTGCTCCGAGAAGCATCCTCCGAGTGCCACGAGGCAGAGTACCGAGGCGAATATGATAGTGTATTGCAGTAACAGTACCATTACTTCTCACCTCCTTCCGCTTTTGCAGCGTCATCTTTGACAGGTACGTCATTTACATTCGGGCCGCCTTTGTCCTTCTTGCTGATCCAGTTGTTGATAGCAAACTTGAAGAACAGTACGAATCCGCAGAGGTAGATGATGATCGAGGAGATCAGGTCAGAGATCTGCGAAGGATATACCGACTTGTTGATGAGGGCTCCGCCGTCCGTGATGGACTGGATGAAGAACGATGCGAAGATCGTCCCGATCGGATGGAGTCCGCCAAGGAATGTAGCGGCGATTCCGTTGAATCCCATGCCCGGTACGGATGTCTGTGTTGTCGACCATTCCTGATATCCTGTGAGGAAGAGGAATGCAGCACCGATTCCTGCGAGAGCTCCGCCGATAGCCAGCGTTATGATGATATTCTGTTTTTCTTTCATTCCGGCATACTTTGCAGCTTCCTTGTTGAAACCGGTAGCACGCAGCTCGTAGCCGAATTTGGTTTTCGACAGGATCATCCAGATGAGTACCGCGAAGAGTATCGCGAGAGGGATCGCTATCGTTACCGTTGTGTTGTTAGCAAAGAGTTTGTTAAGTCCTGCCGAAGGGATCAGAGCTCCCTTGTTGCCTGAAGCCAGCTTGATGGTGTACGGGCTGGCAGGGTCTTTGACCTTCTTGCCGGACAGCACCATGTTGGTCAGGTAAAGCATGATCCAGTTGAGCATGATGCCCGAGATTACTTCGTTAACGTTTCTGTAAGCCTTCAGTGCTCCTGAGACAGCTCCGACTACAGCTCCTGCAACAGCAGCGAGCAGCAGGCAGATGACCCAGTTGCAATGCCATGCGAGGGCTGCATAGAGTCCTATGCAGGCACCTGCCTCATACTGACCCGGAGCTCCGATGTTGAACAGGCCAACCTTGTAGCAGAAGCAGATGGAAAGCGCGCACATCAGGAGAGGTGCTGTCTTGGCAAGTGTATTGCCGAGAGCCTTCATCTGAGCTGCTGCAGAAGCTCTTGTAAAGAAGTTGAGCAGGATCGTCATGATGGCTTCGCCTGCGCCTGCCGGATTGATCAAGAGAAGTACGATAAATCCGATGAACAGACCGAGAACGATACAAATAAGCGAAGTCAGTATTGCCTGGAAGGACGGATTTTTAAGTAAGCTTTTCTTCTCTTTCATCACGCTTCCTCCTTCCTTGCTGTATCGATTACCTCAGATTCCTCGATCTCTGCCGTATTGGCATCGATATTGACGTTTCTCTTGGCACCGGCCATGTAGAGACCAAGTTCTTCAACAGTCGTCTTCTTAGGATCGAGTTCTCCGACGATCTCGCCTTCGTACATTACGAGGATCCTGTCAGGTACGTTCATTACCTCTTCAAGCTCGAGTGAGATAAGCAGAACCGCTCTGCCTTCATCTCTCTCAGCGATCAGCTGTTTGTGAACGCCCTCGATAGCTCCTACGTCAAGACCTCTTGTAGGCTGTACTGCAACGAGCAGCTTGTGATCCTTATCGACCTCACGCGCGATGATGGCTTTCTGCTGGTTGCCGCCTGACATCGCTCTTGCGATCGTGATAGGACCCTGGCCGGATCTTACGTCGAATTCCTTCTCAAGTCTTTCTGAGTAAGCGCGGATCTCAGCTCTCTTGAGGAAACCTGCCTTTGATGTGAACTCAGGCTGGTAGTATCTCTGGAGTACCATGTTGTACTCGAGAGGATAGTCAAGAACGAGTCCGTGTTTATGTCTGTCCTCAGGGATGTGGCTCATCAGTTTGCTCCTCTGACGGATCGAGCTCTTTGTGATGTCTTCACCGCAGAGAGTGATCTTGCCGTCTACGAGAGGCTCCATTCCGGTGAGTCCGTATACAAACTCGGTCTGGCCGTTGCCGTCGATACCGGCGATACAGACGATCTCGCCTTCATGGACTTCGAAGCTCACATTCTTAACAGCGTTGTTTGAATGCATTTTGGAAGCGACTGTCATATTCTCGACCTTGAGAATGACGTCCTTCGGATTTGCAGGTGTCTTGTCGACTACCATGTTGACGTCACGGCCTACCATCATGCGGCTCATCTCTTCTTTCGAAGTGCCTGCAACGTCTACAGTACCGATGTACTTACCGCGGCGGAGGACTGTGACTCTGTCAGCGACAGCTTTGATCTCATTCAGCTTGTGAGTGATGAAGAGGATCGATTTGCCCTCAGCTCTGAGGTTCTTCATGATCTCCATCAGCTCGTCGATCTCCTGCGGTGTAAGTACGGCAGTAGGCTCGTCGAAAATGAGGATCTCGTTATCTCTGAAGAGCATCTTGAGGATCTCAGTTCTCTGCTGCATTCCTACTGTGATGTCTTCGATCTTTGCGTCAGGATCGACCTGAAGTCCGTATTTTTCCGATAGTGCTTTTACTTTTGCTCTGGCTTCATCCATCTGGAGAATTCCATTCTTTGTGGACTCAACGCCGAGAATGATGTTCTCGAGAACCGTGAAGCACTGGACTAGTTTGAAGTGCTGGTGTACCATTCCGATGCCTAGGTCGTTGGCATCGTTAGGGTTGTTGATCATTACCTCTTTGCCGTCCTTTTTAATGACGCCTTCTTCAGCCTGATACAGACCGAAAAGGACAGACATGAGGGTCGATTTACCGGCACCGTTTTCGCCAAGCAAGGCGTGTATCTCGCCTCTCTTGAGCTGCAGCGTAATGTTGTCATTCGCTATGATGCCGGGGAATCGTTTGGTGATGTTCACCATTTCTATGGCATAAGGTGCATCCATAATCCCATATTCCTCCGTCTCTTTCCAAAGTGATACCTATACAACGTTATTATACTATGAAAAGCATCTAAATTATAGTAATAAAAACGACGGTTCCTTACGGAACCGCCGTTTATTTTTGGTCGTTTATCCGAGCTTTACATTAGCCCTTGATAGCTCCCTGATCATCAACCTTGATGTTCTTTACAGCAGGGATTGCTTCTGTATCAGCAGAAACTTCTCTCTCGCCGCTGAAGAGCTCCTTAACGAGCTGCTCGTAGTCAGCCTGCTGGAATCCATCAGCCCACTGTGTGGATTCTGGCAGCTGTACATAGTTGTCAGCAGGTGTCTCAGAAACGAGTCCGAGGTTCTTGATCTGTCCTGCATACTCATCCCAGTTATCATCTCTGATAGCTCCGAGCAGTGTGTTAACTGTTGCTCCGAGACCCTTCATAGCGGATGTAACTGTCATGCCTTCGCCATATGCTCCGTCAATGATGCCGGCCTGGTCTACGTCAACGCCGATGACCTTGCCGCCAACCTTAGCAGCAGCCTCAGCTGCGGATGTGTAGATTCCGCCGCCGCAAGCGAATACGCACTCTGTGCCCTTGCTGTACCATGTGTCCATAGCAGCTGGGATCTCAGCATCGCCGAAGAACTGTCCGCCGTAAACGTACTTGATCTCTACGCCGGCAACGCCAGC